>JBFFZZ010000153.1:0-7412 GCA_041568335.1 Candidatus Polarisedimenticolaceae bacterium
ATGGCTTTTGCCGGCGACGTGATGGTGGCCGGCAGCTACCATGGCTTCAATATCTCCCGGCTGCTCGACGACGGGTTGCCGAGGCTCGTCAGCTCGGTGGTCTGCCCCGGCGGGCAGGGTGATGTGTCCATTGTCGGCGACCTGCTGATCATGTCCGTGGAACAGACCCGGGGACGGCTCGACTGCGGTCTCGAGGGTGTCCGTGAAGATGTCAGCGCGGAGCGCTTTCGGGGCATCCGTATCCTCGACATCAGCGACCTGACGCGCCCGGTGCAGGTCGCTGCGGTTCAGACCTGTCGTGGCTCGCACACCCACTCGGTCGTCTCCGGCCCGGACGAGGACGGCAAGATCATCGTCTACAACTCGGGTATCGCCGAGATTCGCGACGAAGAGGAGATGGCGGGCTGCATCGACGAGACCCCCGGCGACGACCGCACGGCGCTGTTCCGTATCGACGTCATCGAGATCCCGGTCGAGAATCCGGCCGGGGCACGCATCGTTGCCAGCCCCACCGTGTTCGCCGATCCCGCGGAGGGTCGCCTGGCGGGATTGTGGAAGGGCGGCGACCACGGGGACGACACCCAGGAAACCAACGTCACCGACCACTGCCACGACATCACGGTGTTCCCCGAAAAGGGAATCGCCGCCGGTGCCTGCTCGGGCAACGGGATCCTCTTCGACATCTCGGATCCGCTGAACCCCCAACGCATGGACGAGGTCGTCGACAAGGGCTTTGCCTACTGGCACTCCGCGACGTTCAACAACGACGGCACCAAGGTCCTGTTCACCGACGAATGGGGTGGCGGATCGCGACCCCGGTGCCGCACCTACGACCCGCTCGACTGGGGCGCGGACGCGATCTACGACATCGTCGACGGCAAGCTCGAATTCCGTTCCTACTACAAGATGCCGGCGCCGCAGCTCGACGAGGAGAACTGCGTCGCGCACAACGGCTCCATCGTGCCGGTGCCCGGTCGCGACATCTTCGCCCAGGCCTGGTACCAGGGCGGCCTCTCGGTCGTCGATTTCACCGACTCGGCGAACCCGGTCGAGATCGCCTTCTTCGACCGCGGACCGGTGAGCGCGGACGATCTGGTCCTCGCCGGTTACTGGTCGACCTACTTTTACGGTGGCCGGATCTACGGCACCGAGATCGCGCGAGGTCTGGATGTGTTCGCGTTGGCTCCCAGCGAGCACCTCTCGGAGAACGAGATCGCCGCGGCGGAGATCGCCGACTACGGAGGGATCTTCAATCCGCAGCAGCAATTCCGCGTCGGTTGGCCGGACGATCCCGTCGTGGCCGGCGCCTACCTGGACCAATTGGAACGCGACGGCGGGTTGGCCGGGCCTCTTGCGGCCGAGATCGCCGCGGCGCTCGAGCATTCTGCCCGTCGGCTCGAGGCCGGCACGCGTGATGCGAAGCTGGCCGCCGGACTGGAGTCGCTGGCATCGATGCTGGCCTCCGAGGGTGAAAGCGACCCGATCGCCGTGCGGCGGCGAGTCGGACTGGCCGACACCCTGGAAGGAATCGCCAACAGACTCCGTTGAGGTCGAGGAACGGTTCGGCCGAATCGGGCATGGCGTGGCTGCCGTGGCGTACGGCGTCGACGAAAATCTCGTTGAAGTTTCGGTCGATCACGCAAACCGATAGAGAGCAAGGGCGGTGCCCGCACCGCACGCAAGCGTTTCCGGCCAAATGACGTCTCAGGGGTCGTGAATCGCGAAGACTCGTGGTGACGGACCCCGAGATTTCGCTAAGAACGAGCTTATCGTCGCCTTTCGATCCCCATCTTCTTGATGCGGGAGGCCAGTGTGGAGGGCTTGATCCCGAGCAGCTCGGCCGCGCCGCCATCGCCGTAGACACGCCCATTCGCGCGGCGGAGCGCAGCCAGGGTATTCTCGGTCTCGCGACGCTTCATCTCTTCGTCGGAAACGACGTTATCCTCGCGCGACGGCAGTGGAACCGTATTCCCGGTTGAAGAGAGCGGAAACGTCAGATCCCGTCCCCGGGATGTGATCACCGCCCGCTCGATGACGTTTTGCAGCTCGCGTACGTTGCCCGGCCAGTCGTACTCCTGAAGCTGCCGAACGTGGTCTTCGGTGAGTGGCTCCGGACGGGTTTTCATCCGACCCGAAGCGATCCCCAGGAAGTGTCGGGCGAGCAGGGGGATGTCGCTTTGCCGCAGCCGCAGAGGGGCGATCTCGATGGGAAAAACGTTGAGCCGGTAGTACAGGTCACGCCGGAAGCGGCCCCCGTCGACGTCGGCCTCCAGGTTTTGGTTCGTGGCCGCGATGACCCGGACATCGACCTCGCGAGTCGTCTCCTCACCGATCCGCTCGTACTGGCCCTCCTGGAGCACCCGCAGCAGCTTGGATTGCATGTCCAGCGTGATCTCGCCCACTTCGTCCAGGAAGAGCGTGCCGCGATCGGCCAGACCGAAGCGGCCCGCCCGATCCCGCAAGGCGCCGGTGAACGCGCCCTTGACGTGTCCGAAGAACTCGCTTTCGAAGAGCTCGGTGGGGACGGACGCACAGTTGACCTTGATCAGCGCCTTTTCCCTACGCGGGCTCAGGTGGTGGATCGCTCGTGCGACCAGCTCTTTTCCCGTTCCCGTCTCTCCCGACACCAAAACGTTGGCGTCGGTCGGGGCGACGATCTCGACCTGTTGCAAGACGGCCAGCATCTCGGGACTCTGGCCGACGATCTCTTCGAAGTTGTGCTCGGTCTTGATTTCCTCCTGTAGATAGAGGTTCTCTTTCTGCAAGCGGTCCGTCAGCTCCTCGACTTGCCGCAGGGCTGCCTTCAGCTGGTCTTCGGCAAGCTTGCGCGCGGTGATGTCCCAGAAGACGACGACGGCACCGACGAGTCGGCCGTGCTCGCGGATCGGCGTGCTCGTGTACTCGACGGGAAAACTCGTCCCGTCGCGGCGCCAGAAGACCTCGTTCTCGACGCGGTGCACCTTGCCGTCTTTGATTGCCGCGTAGATCGGGCATTCCTCCCGGGCGTAGGGCGACCCGTCGGACCGGGTGTGATGCAGCACCGCGTGCATCGGCTCGCCGATCAACTCCTCGGCGCAAAAACCGAGCAGCCGGCAGGCGGCGGGGTTGACGAACGTGGTCCGACCGTCACCGTCGAGCCCGTAGATGCCTTCACCGGCCGACGCCAGGATCAGCTTCAGGAGGTCCATGCCAAACGGATTATAGGCTCGACTTGCCGGTTTTCGTGTCGGACCCATATTGCCAGGGGGGACGGAACCGGACGGCGATCCCGTCTTACACTCAGGCAGGGGCCGATGCAGACGATCAAGAGCCTTCGAACCATCATCAACCTCCAGACGCTGCTGGTCGCTTCACTCGCCGTGTTGTCCACCTGGCTCTGCAGCCGTTACGGATGGAAAGCGAACTTCCCGCTGACCCTGATCGCCACGGCGATCGTCTTCCCCATCGTCTTTTCGATCGGGGGGGCGTACAAACGGCGTGAAGCCACACTCGATCGTTACGGTTCGCTGAAAGCGCACGGTCGGGCGATCTACTTCGCCGTGCGCGACTGGCTCGAAGCGGCCGATCCCGAGGCGGAGGCCGAGATCAAGAACATCCTGCAAGAGCTGTTGATGTCGTGCCGCACGCTGTTCCACGCGCCGACCGGTCAGATGGCCAGGCACGAGGAAGAGGTCTACGCGTCATTCTCGAGACTCTCGCGCTTCATCAAGCGACTGCGCGCAAAAGGTCTCGCCTCGGGTGAGATCTCACGTTGCAACCAGTTCCTGAGCAAGATGATCATCGCGTTCGAGAACATGAAGCACGTCTACCAGTACCGCACTCCTCGAACACTCCGCGCCTACAGCAAGGTGTTCATGTACGTGCTCCCGGTGCTCTACGGACCCTACTTCACCCACATCGCCGCCGAGTATCCCCACGGACTGCTGTACGTGATGCCGGTGCTGTTCAGTGTGATCCTCGTCAGTCTCGACAACATCCAGGAGCATCTCGAGAATCCGTTCGACCAGCTGGGAGAAGACGACGTGGTCATCAACGCCGAGAAATTCGTCAACCGGCTCGCTCTCGACGGCACCGCAACCCGGCTCGAGTCGGACCGGGAACGCACGACGATCGACTCGAGGCCCGGAACGGCAGCGCCGGCCTAGCCGAGAACGGCGGTCGTACGCCCTAGGTGCCGGCCTACCGCGGCGCGTTGCGAACCCGTTGTGCCAGGGTCGCGAGCAGGGGAACGGCGACCCGCGCGCGCGGCAACAGGCGGCGACGGAACTCCTCTCCCGAGACGCGCAGGACGCGGATCGCGCCGGACTTCGGTCGTACCGTCGCGCTGCGCGGGCTGCGATCGAGCATCGACATCTCACCGACGACCTCACCCGCGGAGATCAGCGCGACCTCGCGCTCGCCGCCGGGCGTCGAGATCGTGACGGAGGCGCTGCCCTCGAGCACGACGAAGAAGTCGTCGTTGCCGACATCGCCTTCCCGGCAGAGCTCGGTGTCCGGCCCGAAGGTCTCCTCCACGACGAACTTGCACAGGTCGTGCAGGTCTTCCGGGTCGAGACCGGCAAAGATGCGAACGCCGCGCAGGTACTGCATCTTCTGGAGGTCGGCGAGTCCGTTGAACGGGACGTAGGGCGGCACCGGCTCTCCGAAGAGGATCCGGCGGGCCGTCTGTCGAACCAGCGGATCGGCGTCTTTCAGGCCGCCACCGACGATGCGCCGCGCACCCGTTTCGTCCGACTGGCTTGCCACCCAGACGATCGCTCCTCGAAGATACCGATCCGAGGAGAGCGCCAACCGCTCCCGGGCGCGGGTCCAGGCCTCTTCGTCATGCACCGGCTCGCTCGGGACCGGGTCGAGGATCCACGGTTCGAGCTCGCGCACGATCTCCTCCGCGACACCACACGCCCGGGCGAGCTGATCCACGACCCGCCGGCGCGAGTCCCGATCCCCGCCGAACAGGTTCGAGCGCAGCGCACGGATCGGCTCACGCGGGCCGATGGTTTCCAGCACGTCGACCACCCGGCAGATGGTCGCGCGCTGCTCGCGCAACAGGAGGTAGGTGAGGAAGGCGACGCCGTCGGTCTTGCGACCGGCGCTGAAGGTCTCGAGATCCCTCCGCACCGTGCGCACGCGCCCGACCAGATCCCGGGCACGCCGCACGAGGGGCCCCGTCCCCCCACGCATCCGCTCGAGCAGTTGCTCGTGGGTCTCGAGCTCGATGCCGAACGCCTGCCGCAGCGCCGCCAGCTCGGGTTCCGACGCGCGGCGCAACAGCGCCTCGGCCAGGGCGGCCTGATAGCCGTCGAGCTGGGCGCGCTCCTCGATCCCCGCATCGTCCGCCCGCTCGAATTGATCGCGCTCCTCCTCGGTCAACCGGTCGATGACCATCGCATGCTCCCGCTCGGAGATGCCGAACTGCTCCCGCACACCCTCGAGCAGCTTCATTTCGCCTTTGCGCACCAACCCGTCCGCGATCATCTCGCGCAACGTGCTGGCGTAGGCCGCGACGCTCTGCTCGTGCGCCAGCTTGCCCGCCTTGACCCAGCCGTACACCTCCCGCGGGTCGTCCGGCGGAGGCTCGTCGAAGGGCCAGCTCTTCAGCAGCTTTGCCGCGCCCTTCTCGCGGATGAAGTCCTCGTGGGTGCGATTCCAGCGCCGCACCAGGAACAGCGTCGCGAGCAACGGCATGGTGAAGGCGACGATGCGGGTTCCACCGGGAACCTGCCGCAGCGATGGAGCCCCGGCGAAGAAGTAGAAGATCGAGAACGCGGAGAAGGCCGCGATGCCCAGCATCAGATGACGTCGCCGCTCGGTCTCGGTCACGACCCCGGCGATCGTCTTCTCCATCAGCAGGAACACGCCATAGCTCGCGGCGGAGAACAGGACCAGCGTCAGCGTCGCCGCGACGACCGCGGGGACGCCGGGCCAGAAAAAGAACCCCTCACCGATCCACAGCTCGGCATCGACGAGCCGCCGCGTCCAGCGTCCGTCGAAGTAGGCCTCCCAGTCACCGTGTCGCAACCAGTAGTAGGTGTAGAAGGCAAGCACCAGCCCGGGGAAGGCGTAGGTCGCCATCCGGCGTCCCGGCGTGGTCAGGTCCCGCCAGTAGGCGTTCTCGGGGTCGATGTCCGGGCAGCTACTCTTGCAGGCGGTGCAGCGCGTGCACTGGGAATTCGGCGTGACGCGCAGGGAGCGCGGCTCGGTATAGAGCCTCTCGACGAAGGACACCGGGCAGGCGAAGTTGCACCACGTCTTCCCCGTGAACACCGTGTTGGTCAGCAGGGCCGCGATCGCGAGGATGACGAGCAAACCGGCAAGCCAGCGACCGTCCCCGTTGGTCGCGACGAGGCGCAGGACGAGCATCGCCAGCAGGGCCGCGAAGGCGACGCCGAAGAACCAGCGCTCGAACCAGCGCGGCACCCGGCGCTGTTTGCCGCGGTTGAATCTCCGTCCGATATCGCCGAAGAAGGCGAGCGGACAGATCCGTCGCCAGCGCCCGTAGCCCATCAGCACGATCGACATCGGCAGCAGCGGCAGCAGCATCGTCCAGAAGATCCGCGGCTGCACCGCGCTGACGAAGCCGAGCACGACCAGGCCCGCATATCCCGCGACCAGAACCGCTCGGACAACGAGCTGCGCCCGCGTCGGGCCGGGTTTCGGGGTCGCCGCCAAGGTCGTCCTCGCCGCGGGGCTAGTTCCCGCCGGGCGCCGCCTGGGTGCGGAGGCTTCGCAGGAACGTCACGAGCGCCTCGCGCTCGTCGTCGGCCAGCGCGGCGTAGGCGTCCCGCGATTCCTGGGCCTCGCTGCGACCCGGGTCGCCGGGTGGCGGCGGGTCGTCTTCTCCATGCCAGCGGATCGCCTCGTCCAGCGTGCCCGCCCGCGCGTCGTGCAGCCAGGGCCCGGTGCTCCCGACACCCCACAGCTCCGGCGTCAGCCAGGCCGTCGGCGCAACAACCGCCTTCTTGCCGTCGATCGTGAGCGGCGTCAGGTTGGCGGTGAGGGGGTGCTGCGGTCCGGGCGGGTCGGCCAGCCGGCGGCCCATGTGATGACGCTTCAGATCCCCGTACGACCGCACGATCGCGCCGCCATCGGGATGCGGCTCGAGCCGCGGCTCCTGGGTGTCGGCCAGCAGGTCGAAGCGCACCGGTCGCGCCGGATCGTAGTTCTCGTCTTTGCCCGCCAGCCGCTGGTTGTAGTAATGGCCGTTGCCGCGATTCGTCGGTTCCTCGAAGACCGTGTTCTCGAGGTGTAGCTCGGGGACGTGGCAATCGGCGCACCCCACGGACAGGAACGCGCTGCGCCCACGCTCGATGGTCGCGGCGATTGAATCGCCGACGGGCGCGACCAACCCCAGCTCGGCGAGCCGGTCGACCGACTCGGGGGTCTCCTGCGATGCGCCGTAGACGGTCATCGCC
>JBFFZZ010000154.1:0-7351 GCA_041568335.1 Candidatus Polarisedimenticolaceae bacterium
CCGTGAAACAGCATCGCGTGCGGGACACGTTCGCGGTCGAGCAGATCCGTCAGGACACCGAGCGCGCGCTCGTGACCGAGGACCGTTTCGAAGCGGCTCATCCGGCGATCTCCCGGAGGTCGGGCCACCAATCCTCCAGCGTGGCGAGGACCGACTGCTCGACCTCGTCGGGCCCCCGACCCGCGTTGATCACGCGGAAGCGCTGCTCGTCCGCAGCGGCCAACTCGAGGTACCCGCGGCGTACGCGCTCGTGAAACTCGACCGCTTCGGCCTCGAAGCGTCCTTCGGTGACGTCGAGACCGGCCGCACGATTACGCTCGCGAGCCCGCTCGATACCCGTGCTGACGTCCAGATCGAACAGCACGGTCCGGTCGGGTCGCCGGTCGAGCGGAGCGTGACGGTGCAGCTCCAGCACGAGCTCGCAACCGAGCCCGCGCCCGTATCCCTGGTAGGCCAGCGTGGCGTCGATATAACGGTCGCAAAGCACGTTCTCGCCCGCGTCGAGCGCGGGAAGCACGACTTCGTTCAGGTGCTGTGCACGATCGGCGGCGTACAGCAGCAATTCGGTCAGCGGGGCCATCGGATGGTGCGTGGGCTTGAGCAGAAGCGAGCGTATGCGCGCCCCCAGATCGGTGCCACCCGGTTCGTGGGTGACCGCCAGCGGCCGCTCGCTCTGTCGCAACCGGTCGGCCAGCCGGCGCACCTGCGTGCTTTTCCCGCTGCCCTCGATGCCCTCGAAGCTGATCCAATACACGGCTGGAGTCGGGTCGCTCACTCGATCGGCAAGCGCAATCGCGCAAAGTAACTTTCGGTGGCGGCCCGGTCACGGGCCAGTTGGTCGGCAAGCTGGGCCGGGCCGTCGAACGGCTGCTCGTCCCGCAAGCGTTCGAGGAACAACACCTCGATGCGCTGGCCGTACAGATCGCCGTCGAAATCCAGCAGGTGTGTCTCGACGGTCAACCGTTCGCCCCCGAAGGTCGGGCGCACGCCGATATTGGTCATCGAGGCGTGTCGCCCTGCCGACGCGCGGACCTGCGTGAGGTAGACGCCGGTGCGCGGCAACAGCATGTTGTCCGCTTCCAGGTTCGCCGTCGGAAAGCCGAGATCGCGCCCGCGCGCCGCACCACGGGCGACGAGGCCCGTGAGGGCGAAGGGATGTCCGAGCAACCGCTCGGCCAGGGCGACGTCTCCCGCCCGAACCGCCTCGCGGATCGCCGAGGACGACACGATGCGGCCGTCGACCTCGACCGCGTCCGCGCAGCGGACGTCGAAGCCGGCCTGAAGACCGACCGTCGTGAGCAGCTCGACGTCGCCGCGTCGCGCCCTTCCGAAACGGAAGTTCCGGCCGACGTGGATCGAGGCGAGAGGGTAGCGTGGGAGCAGGAACTCCTCGAAGAACGCCTCGGGCTCGAGCGCCGCGAGGACCGCGTCGAACGGCACGATCAGCACTTCGTCCAGGCCCGTGGCTTCGAGGCTGCGGAGCTTCTGGCGCCGGGTCTGAACCAGGTCGGGCCGCCGGTCGGGCGCCACCACGGTCAGCGGGTGCGGATCGAACGTGATCAACGCCGCGACGAGCCGGCGCTGCCGCGCATCGGCGACGACCGCCTCGAGGATCCGTTGATGACCGCGATGAACGCCGTCATAGTTGCCGATACTCGCCACCGCCGGCTCGCGATCCGGCGGCAGGTCGTCGAGCCCGTTCCACACCTTCATGTGAGTCCCCACCCACCCGGTGCGAGCCTCACGGCCAACTGCAGGAGCAGATTCGCGTAGAGCCCCGCCACCAGGTCGTCGGCCATGATACCGGTTGCGCCCGGCAGGCTCTCGAGCCGTCGCGCGGGCGGCGGCTTGACGATATCGAACAGTCGAAACAGGACGAACCCTGCCGCGAGAACGGCCCAGGTCGGCGGAAGGGCGAGCAACGCCAGGAACTGTCCGGCGAATTCGTCGATCACGATGACACCGGGGTCCTTCTCGCCGAGCTCGCGGGCCGTGGCCGCAGCGCTCCAGAAACCGATCGGAACGAGCGCGACAAACACGATCGCGGGAAGCCAGGACCCGCCGAGCGTCGCGGCCCAGAACAGACCCACGGCGACCGCGGACCCGGCGGTCCCCGGGGCGATCGGCAGCCGACCGGACCCCAGCCCGGTGGCAATCCAGTAGTGCGCGCCGCGCGGCATCAGGCTCCCGAGATGCGACCGACGAGATCGTAGCCGGCCGTCTCGGTGAGCTCGACGCGAACGAACTCGCCCGGGTCGGCGGTCCCGTCGTTGATCAGGACCTGACCGTCGACGTCCAGGGCCTGGCCCCGTGTCCGGCCCACGAGCAGGTGCTCGGTATCCGGGTGCGCCCCCTCGACGAGCACTTCGACCGTGTCGCCGATGCGACGTTGGTTGGCGTCGATCGCGATGTCGCGCTGCAGCTCCATCAAGTGATCCCGGCGTTGTTCCTTGACCTCGACCGGAACGTCGTCCTCGGCGCCGAACGCGGGCGTGCTCTCCTCGTGGGAGTAGGTGAAGACACCGAGGTGATCGAACCGGGCTTGAGCGACGAAGTCGAGCAGGGCCGCGAACTCCTCGTCGGTCTCCCCGGGGAAGCCCACGATGAACGTACTCCGCAGGGCGCCTTCCGGCATCGCCGCGCGAAACCGCTCGAGCAGTCGAAGATGGCTCTCCCCCGAGCCCCCGCGACGCATCCGCTTCAGCATGGCGGGGTGGGCGTGCTGGAGCGGAAGATCGACGTAGTCCACCACGCGGGGTAGGGACGCCATCGTGTCGATCAGCTTCTGCGTGATCGTGTTGGGGTAGAGGTAGTGTAAGCGAATCCAGCGCAGCGCGTCGATCGCATTCAGCTCGCACAGCAAGGCCGCCAGACCCTCGTGGATCCCGATATCCCGGCCGTAGTGGCTCGAGTCCTGCGCGATCAGGCTGATCTCGCGGACACCGCGCTCCGACAACGCCCGCGCTTCGGCGCAGATGCTCCCCGAGTCGCGAGAACGGAAGCTCCCGCGGAACGAGGGGATCGCGCAGAAGGCGCAGGTGTGATCGCAGCCCTCGGCGATCTTCACGTAGGCCGTCCACGCGGGTGTCGCGAGACTCCGCGGCGTCTTTTCATCGTAGAGGTAGGTCGAGGGGCCCCAGGCCGCGGTCGCGGTCGGTCCGGCGGCGCGAGCCCCGGGCGCGAGGATCGGAAGATCGCTGGCCGGCGCCGCTGCGGAGGCTTCCACACCGGCGCTCTCGACGACGAGATCGAGCTGATCCAGTCCGATGAACGCGTCGACCTCCGGCAGTGTCGCCTTCAGCTGTTCGGCGTAGCGCTGAACCATGCACCCGGCGACGACGAGCCGTCGCAACCGCCCGGTCTTCTTGAGCTCGGCCGCCTCGAGGATCGTCTCGATGGACTCCTCGCGCGCGGCCTCGATGAAGCCGCAGGTGTTGACCAGGATGACGTCGGCGTCCGCCGGGTCGTTGACGAAGCGACAGCCGGCGCGTCCGAGGTGCCCGAGCATGACCTCACTGTCGACGAGGTTCTTGGCGCAACCCAGGCTGATCACGCCGACCTTGGTCGTGGTCATGGGTAGAGGCGGTGGATCTGCCGCGGGTAGGGGATCGCCTCGCGCAGGTGCGCGATTCCCGCGAGCCACGTGACCGCACGCTCGATGCCCATGCCGAAACCGGAGTGCGGGACCGTCCCGTGGCGCCGCGTCTGCAGGTACCACTCGAACGCCTCCATCGGCAGGTCGTGGTCCTTGATACGCTGCTGCATGAGCTCGGGGTCGTGGATTCGCTGCGACCCGCCGATGATCTCGCCGTAGCCCTCCGGGGCGAGCAGGTCGAGGCCCAGGACCTTGTCCGGATCCTCCTCCGCCGGCTGCATGTAGAACGATTTGATCTCCTTGGGCCAGTGGGTGACGGCGAGAGGAAGGTCTTGCCTTTCGGTGAGGATCGTCTCATCGAGCGCGCCGAAGTCACCGCCGTACTCGAACGCGGGGGCGCCGGCCTCGCGCATCCGCCTCTGCGCCTGTTCGCCGGCGAGGATCTCGGCCGCCTGGTCGTACTTCATGCGCGGGAACGGCGCGCCGATCTTCTCCAGCTTGGACGTGTCCCGCTCGAGGAACTTCAACGGTTCGGCGCAGCGATCGAGCACCCGCGCAACGATGTAACTGATGAACTCCTCGGCAAGCGCGACGAGGCCGTCGAGCTCGAGGAACGCCACCTCGGGCTCGATCATCCAGAACTCCGTGAGGTGGCGGCGCGTCTTGCTCTTCTCGGCGCGGAACGTCGGCCCGAAGCAGTACACCTTGCCGAACGCCATGCACGCCGGTTCCAGGTAGAGCTGCCCGGACTGCGCCAGGAAGGCCTGCTGTCCGAAGTAGTCGGTCTCGAACAGCGTGGTCGTGCCTTCGCACGCCGCCGGGGTGAGGATCGGCGAGTCGATCAGCACGAAATCGCGCTCGTAGAAGAAATCGCGGCACGCCTGGACCACTTCGTGGCGGATGCGCAGGACGGCCTGGGGCGTGCGCGAGCGCAGGTACAGGTGCCGGTGGTCGAACAGGAACTCGGGGCCGTGTTCCTTGGGCTGGATCGGAAAGTCGCCGCCGTCCCCCACGAGCTCGAGCCCGCTGAGCTCGATCTCGTAGCCGCCCTTCGCCCGTTCGTCCGCCTTCACCGTACCGCGTACGACCACCGACGACTCGAGCGACAGCTGACCGGCGGCCTCGAACAGCTCCGCCGGCACGTTCTTGACGAAAGCGACGCACTGGACGTAGCCGGTGCCGTCGCGCAGGACGAGAAAACGGATCTTCCCCGACGAGCGCTTCTGGCTCAGCCAGCCGCGGAGCGTGACCTCGGCGCCGACGTGTTCCCCGAGCTCGGAGATGTAGACGTGGTCGCGTTGCATCGTGAGGCTATCCGGCCTGTTCGACCTTCTGGGCCTCGTAGTCCGCGATGATCTTCTTGCGCGCCACCGCCGGGGCCTCCTCGTAGTGGTCGAACTCCATCGTAAACGAGCCGCGGTCGCTGGTCAGCGATTTCAACGTCGACGCATAGTCCAGCATTTCCGACATCGGAACTTCCGCGCGAATGATCTGGCTCGAACCGGAGGCCTCCATGCCCTGCGGCTTGCCGCGTCGCGAGGAGAGGTCGCCCATGATGTCGCCCATGTTCTCTTCGGGAGACGTGATCTCGACCTGCATGATCGGTTCGAGGATCGTGGGCGCCGCCTTGCTCATCGCTTCCTGAAATGCCAGCGAGCCGGCGATCTTGAACGCCATCTCGGAGGAGTCGACGTTGTGGTACTTGCCGTCCACGAGCGTGACGCGGAAATCGACCACCGGGTTGCCCGACAGGACGCCGCGCTCCGCGGTTTCGCGGATGCCCTTCTCCACCGCCGGACGGTAGTTCTGGGGAATCGACCCGCCGAAGATCTTGTCCACGAACTCGAAACCGCCGCCCTGCGGCAACGGCTCGACGTTCACGACGCAGACGCCGAACTGGCCGCGGCCGCCGGATTGTTTCTTGTGCTTGCCCTCGACGTTCTCGACTTTTTTCTTGATCGTTTCGAGGTAGGGGACCTTCGGGGGGTGCAGGATCGCGTCGACGCCGAACTTGCGCTTCATCCGGGCGATGGCGACCTCGACGTGCACCTGGCCCGTACCCGAGACCAGCAGTTCGGCCGATTTCGGGTCGCGCCGGACGCGCAGCACCGGGTCCTCCTCGGTCAGACGGGTCAGGGCGGTCGAGATCTTCTCCTCGTCGCCCTTCGACTTGGGTTCGACCGCGTAGGAGATCGCCGGTTCCCTGAAGGTGACCGGCGGGTACTCGATCGGCGCCGCAGGATCGCACAACGTATCCGAGGTGAGCGTCTCCTTGAGCTTCGCCACGACACCGATGTCGCCGGCATGCAGCTCTCCGATCGTCGTGAGCTGCTTGCCCTGAGCGACTTGCAGTTGTCCCAGCCGCTCCGACACGTTCTCGCGGCTCACGTTGACCACGTTGCTGTCCCCTTTGAGAACGCCGGAGCGCACCTGGATCATCGACAGCTTTCCGGTGAACGGGTCGGCGATCGTCTTGAACACGAACGCCGAGATCTTCTCGTCGTCACTCACGTTGCGCTCGATGGTGGATTCCGCGTCGCCGGGTTTGTGGCCGGTCACCGGTCCGCGCTCGCCCGGCGCAGGGCCGAGACTGACGATCAGGCTCATCAACGGTTGGACGCCGATGACGTGCAGGGCGGAGGTGCAGACGATCGGAAACAGGTTGCGCGTGCGGATCGCGCTGCGTAGACCGGCGGTGAACTGCTCCTCGTTGAGCTCGCCGGCTTCGAAAAACGCCTCCATCAACGCATCGTCGGCTTCGGCGACCATCTCCATCAACGCGGCGCGTGCGGACTCGGCGCGGTCTTTCAGATCGTCCGGCACGTCGGCGCCGGTCATCTTGCCCGAGTCGTCCCTGGCGAAGCTAAAGGCCTTCATGGACAGCAGGTCGACGACCCCCTCGAATTTCGACTCCGACCCGATCGGCAGCTGCAGCGGCACGCAGGCACGCCCGAAGCGCTCTTGGAGGTTCTCGACGACCGTGTCGAAAACGGCGTTGTCCCGGTCCATCTTGTTCAGGGCAAAGGCCACCGGGGTTTCGAACTGGCGGGCGTAATCGAACGTGCGCTCGGTGATCACCTGGACCCCGGAGACCGCTTCGACGACGATCAGGCCGAGATCCGCGACGCTCGTCGCGACCTTCGCGTCCGCGACGAAGGCGGCATAGCCCGGCGTGTCGATCAGGTTGAGCTTCTTGCCTTCCCAGTCCAGGTACGCGATCGCGGTCTGCAGAGAGATCGCGCGCTCGATTTCTTCCTCATCGAAATCCGTGGTCGCGGTGCCGTCATCGACCTTGCCGAGCCGGTTGACCGCGCCGGAGGTGTAAAGCATGGCCGAGGTCAGGCTGGTCTTGCCGGCGTCGCCATGGCCGAGTAGGACGACGTTGCGGATGTCGGTGGTGGCGTAAACCTTCATCTGGGACTCCCTGCCAGGCGGCCGATCAAGCCCCTCTTCGGGGACATCCCGACGCGCTCGACAAATGGATGGCTATGGCGTCCAAACCCGCAAAAACCGGGACTATAGCACAGCGTTTCGAGCCTCCGATAGCGTTCGAGGAGACCGATTTGACCGCCTCGCGGGGTGGACCTACGTTCTGCCGAGGCGGATCCGAAAACCGATCCGCCGATAGGGGAGACAGGTCCGTGATTGTCAGCTGCCCCACATGCTCGACCCACTACTCGCACGCCGCCGAGACCCTCCTGGTGATGGGCCGCTGCTCGAAGTGTGACGCGACCTTTCCCCTTTCCGATAGGAAAC
>JBFFZZ010000155.1:0-7325 GCA_041568335.1 Candidatus Polarisedimenticolaceae bacterium
CGAAGCCCTCGAGGGCCGGGATTACGCGGTGCGGCTGAGCAACCACACCCGCCAACGGGTCGCCGTAGCGCTATCGGTCGACGGCCTCAACAGCATCGACGCCAAGACCACCACGGCCCGCGACGCCTCGAAATGGATCCTCGGCCCGCATGACAGCATCACGATCGAGGGCTGGCAGATCAGCGGCGCGAAGGCGCGCCGCTTCTTCTTCACGACCGAGGACCGCTCCTACGGCGAGTGGCTCGGCAAGACCGACAACCTCGGCATCATCTCCGCGGCGTTCTTTCGCGAGAAGCGGCCGCGACCGGTCCCGTATTCGCGGCAGGAGAAAGACTCGCAGCGCCGCGACGCGGCGGACAGCCCGCGAGCGGGACGCATGAGCGCCCCCGAGGCCGAAGGCCTCAGCGACGACCATGCGGCGACGGGCATCGGCGAGAAGATCGATCATCGCGTACGACGCGTGCGCTTCGATGCCGAACGACGTCCCGCGTCCGTCGTGAACATCCGCTACGAGTATCGCGATGCGCTGGTGCGTCTCGGTGTGCTGCCGGAAGGGCGCGATCCGCTATCGCGGCGTGAGCGCGCGCGTGGATTCGAGGACACCGGGTTCGCACCGGATCCGTGGGGTCGATAGCGATCTGGGCGGCCGGCCCTTACTTCCCTTCCTTGATCCGCCGCCCGAGATTCGCGATGGCCTCGCGCTTCCGGGCGTACTTCGCCGACTCGGACAACGCATCGAAGGCCTGCCGGATGCCCTGTTTGCTCGCGGCGTACGCGGCGATGTTCTGCGCCTTGATGCCCAGGTCGCCGCCCTCCGCGAACGCATCGACGTTCGCAGCGAGGAAGATGAACTCCCAGCCCAAGGTCGCCTCCTTGTGCCGGATCATCTCCTTGATCTGCCGTTTGGTGAAGATCCCGCTGGCGTTCTCGTGGCCGTCCGTCAGGATGATGCACAGCGTCTGCCCCGGCCGGTCCTTCTCGTCCATTGCCGACAGGCGCGCGGCGGTCTCCTCGATCGTGCGGCCCGTCGCGTCGAGCAGCGGCGTCATTGCTCCCGGCCGGTACTCGTCGCCGAGCGCCGGGCAGTCCTTCAGGTCGATGCCGTCGAGCCACTTCTCGAAGCGGTTGCTGTCGAAGAAGATCGCGGTCAGGTTGGCCTCGCCTTCTTCTTTCTTCTGTTCTTCGATGAACGCGTTGAAGCCGCCGATCGCGTCCTCACGGATCGACTGCATGCTTCCGCTCGCGTCCAGCAGGATCGTGATATCCGTTCTTTCCTGTTTCATGTCGTTCTCCTCTCGAGATGGAATCCGGGCGCGGGGAACGCCCATCGTCCCCCGCGCCCTTCGATCCGACTGCCCGGCCGCCTACGCCCCGCGACGCCGCGACGCGCGCGCCATGCGGCTGCTCCGCCACGACGTCCAGTCGTCGCCGTTGCCCGGACTCCCCTGCTGCTCGTCGCGGAACACGCACAGGTGCAGCAGCCTGTCGTCGTGCACCAGCGCACCACCGCTCAGCCCCGAGCCGTCGAAGCGCAGGTCCGTCCCGAGGCCAAGCGCCTCGTGCTCGGTCACGGTCGCGCCCGCGACATCGGCGAGCAGCGTCCGCGCCGCGTCGACCGGTTGCACGTCGTGCGGCCGGTTGGCCAGCGGCAACGCGTCGAGCGCCCAGCTGCGAACCAGCTTGGGCCACATCTTCGTGAGCGTCGCCGGCGAGTCGAACAGCTCGACACTGCTGACCTTCCCCGCCAGCGCGAACACCGCGCCGGCCTGGTTGTCGACGAGCGGCAGGTTGCGCACGTAGTCCTCGAGGCTCGCCCGGTTCTGCTCGAACGTGTCGGTCATCCGCGCCGTCGGGCTCGTCGAGCGCAGCTCGCGCTGCTTCTGCCCGATGTCGTCCCAGACGGCGCCCTGGTTGCTGGCCCGGGAGCCGCTCATCCTCATCGCCGCGCTGACGTGCATCGCCTTGCCGGAGCGCGCCCGCGCGTACATGAACTGCGGCGTCGCGTCGAACCGGTCCGACACGGACGCCCAGCGCCCGGCCTCGACGCACGAGACCGGGATCACGATCTCGCTCTTGCCCGGGACCAGGATCGTCAGGTTGACGATCCGGTTCTGCTTCGCCCCGGCGAGCTCCTCGCCGTCGACGACCAGCACCGGCCGGTCGCCTTCGTTGTGGAATTTCAGCTCGGGGACGCTGCCGCTCCTGCTGGTCTCCGTCACGCGTGCCGTGCCTGCGCGCAGCGCGTCGTCCAGGACCGTGTAGCTCGAGGCCTCCCCGAGGTCCCCGGTGAGGGGGTAGACGGACAGTCCCGCGAACGTCCGCGGCTGCCCGACCTCGATCTTCTTCAATGTCTCTGCAATCATCGTCTTCCATGCCTCCATCGCCCTGCCACCGACAAATTCACTGGCCAGTAACGTTTCTTACAATAGCTTTACCCTCCAGTCGTCCGAACCGGCTTAAAAGTTTGGTCTAGGTGGGTGCGCCCTTGTTGTGCTAACCTAGCATAGCATATGAGATTGCTTTACTGCTACGTCAAGGTAGAAAAATGCAGGATTTGACCATTCCCAGGCGAATCCGGCATTTACGGGAGGACCGGCGGCTCGCCGCCTACCAGCTGGCGAAGATGGCGGGCATCTCGCCGTCCTACCTTTCGCTGATCGAGTCGGGCCAGAAGCTGCCGTCGGTCGAGGTCGCCGAGCGGATCGCGAAGGCGCTCGGTGAAGATCCCGAGGTCTTCCGCGCGTGGGTCGAGACGGCGGACGAGCCGGACCTCGACGCGCGTCAAAGCAGGCTGGAGAAGCTGAGGGCCGTGCAGATCGCGTCTTCCCCGCCGGGCACGATGCTGCACCGGCGCGGGCGCCGGCGAGTGCGTCAGCTCGTGGACGGGTTGGCCCAGAGTGTCGGGAGGCACGCGTTTCAACGACTCCGGTCCGGTTCGGAGGACTTGGAGGCCGATGAGGAATCGGCGGGGATCGCCGAGCTGGACTACATGCCGCTCGGCCTCGAGCCGACGGTCCACGTCCCTCTTCTTAAAGAAGGCACCGATCCCGAACGGCTGCGGGCCTCGAGGGGCCGGATCGACGAGACGATCGTCGTCGACCGAAGCTTGCTCGATTCCGATCAGGACCCGGACGAGCTGTTCGCCTACCGCGTCACGGACCGTGCGACCGAGCGCGTCCACAACCTGGTGTTGCCCGGCGACATCCTGGTCTTCGCGATGAACCCGGAAGGCGTCGATCCGACGGCGGTCTACGCCGTTCGGATGGATCGGAGGATCGTCCTCTCGCGCATCGTCTATGCCGAGCCGCTGTTGCTGCTCACCCCGGCGGACCACCGGCAGGAGCCGCTCCAGCTCGACGTCGGGAACGAAGAGGGCTTGTACCGTGCGCTGGCCGGTGTCGTCGTCACGGGCATCCGCACCTGGCGGAAACCGGAGCCATCCGGGCCGCGTGTGCTCACCCCGTCGCTCGGCCGGTCGGGCCGGTTCGAGGAGGGCAGCATCGTCCGCGACTGTGAGTGGAAGGAGAACTACGGCTGGCGCCCGGTGCAGCGTGCGGAGGACATGGACTACCTCGACGCGCACCCCGGCTCGACGGTGAAGTACCGGCTGCTCCGTGACGGTCGCGTGAAGCACGTGCTGGAGATGGACGCCGACCAGTGGCGCGCCGCACTGGGGGATTACTACGAGGGCCCGACCTGGCGGCGCAACGGCTACATCGTGGCGATCACGAAACGGGTGAGAGGGGAGTACACGGAAGAGTTCCAGGAGCGCTGGGCGGATTACGTGCGGAAGCCGGAGAGGTCCGAGCGAGCTGAAAGTGTTTGACCACTACATCGCCCTAGGCGACTCGATGTCGATCGACCTCTACCCGTCGATCGACCTCGGGCACCGCGACGAGCTGCCGATCGGCGCGGCCTCGCTGTTCCACACGAACCACGACGAAACGTGGCCGGAGATGGCGGGCAAGGACCTGGTCGCGCGCTTCCCCGGGATCGGGTTGACCCACCTGACGAGCGACGGCGCGACAACGCAGACCGTGCTGGGTTCTCAACTGCGCACGCTGCGCGAGCACGGTCGCGACGGCGACACGCTGGTCACGTTGACGGTCGGCGGAAACGACTTGCTCCAGGCGCTCGCCGCCCGCGAGGATCTCGGTGAGTCGGCACGGCGGGTGGCGGCCGGCGTGGAGCGCTGCCTCGACGAGATCGCCGCGCTCCTGCCGGGCGCGGTCACGTTGGTCACAACGGTCTACGACCCGACCGACGGCACCGGGAATCTCCCTGGCGTCTCCGAGCAGGTCGGGGAGTTGCCGATCCGGCACCTCCACATGCTCAACGACCGCATCCGGGCGTGTGGGCAGCGGGAGCGCGTCCATGTGGCCGACGCCGAGCGCCACTTCCACGGCCACGGGGTGACCGTGCCGCGATCCGAGTGGTGGTACCTGGAGAGCCAGCCCATCGAGCCCAATGCGCGCGGCGCGCACGAGCTGCGCAAGCTGTGGCTGGAAACGATGAGCGCGCGACCGGCCTCCGCAGGTCCTTGAGAAGTAGACCGGTTTGTTACCTGGCCGCCGCCGAGCCAGTCAAGCCTCCGGCGGTGGATTCGGTTATTCTTTGCGGATGATCGGCTCGACCATCGCGCACTACCGCATCACCGCCAAGCTCGGCGAGGGCGGCATGGGCGTGGTCTACCGCGCGGCCGACGACAGGCTGAACCGCGACGTCGCGATCAAGTTGCTGCCGGCCAGCGTCGAGGAAGATCCGTCCCGCCTGGCGCGCTTCCGGCGCGAAGCGCAGGTGCTCGCGTCGCTGACGCACGGCAACATCGCCCAGGTCTACGGACTCGAGGAATACGAAGGACACCACGCCATCGTGCTCGAGCTGGTCGAGGGAGAAGATCTTTCTGAGCGGATCGGTCGCGGTGCGTTGTCGCCGGAAGACGCGCGCGAGATCGCGTTGCAGATCGCCGAAGCACTGGAGGCCGCACACGACAAGGGCATCGTGCACCGCGACCTCAAGCCGGCGAACGTCAAGCTGGCCCCCGGCGGGACGGTGAAGGTGCTCGACTTCGGGCTGGCCAAGGCACTCGTCGGTGACGCGGACGAAGGGGATATCTCGACCTCGCCGACGATGACCGCGGCGGCGACGCAGGCAGGGATCATCCTCGGCACCGCCGCGTACATGGCGCCCGAACAGGCCAAGGGTAAACCGGTCGACCGGCGCGCCGACGTGTGGGCCTTCGGCTGCGTGCTGTACGAGATGTTGACCGGCCGGGCCCCGTTCGCGGGGGAGGGCGTGTCGGAAGTGCTCGCGCACGTGATCACGCAGGAACCTGACTTCGACGCGTTGCCCGGCGACTTGCCGGCGCAGATGCGTGACACGATCGAGCGTTGCCTGCGAAAAGATCCGCGGATGCGTTTGCCGGACATCGCGGCGGCGCGGATTGCGCTCGTCGAGTCGACCACCGCCGTGGAGCCCGCAGCTTCGACAGCCGGACCCAAGACCGGACGGGGGCTGCTCGCGGCTCTGGTCGTGCTCGGCCTCGTCGCCGGGCTGGCCCTGGGCTGGGCCCTTCGAGGCGGGGGCACGGCTGTGCCCTCAACGGCCACGCACTTCGAACTGGTCCTCGACCCACCGCACGTCCCGGGTCAGATCGCCCTTTCTTCCGACGGCAACCTGCTGCTCTACAGCGGCCTGGTCGATGGAACACGCCGACTGTTCGCGCGGCGCCTCGACGGTCACACGAGCGAAGCGCTTCCCGGTACCGAAGGAGGCTCCGACCCCTTCCTGTCCCCGGACGGCCGCCACGTCGGCTTTTTCGCCGGCGGCCGCTTGAAGCGCGTGAGCCTGGCCGGCGGGGTCGCGGAGCCGCTCGCCCCCGCCCCGGGCACCGTGACCGGCAGCGTCTGGACCCCCGACGACACCATCGTGTTCACGACACACATCCTCAAGCTCCCGCATCGAGTCGATGCGCGCGGCGGCGAGTCGAGCCCGTTGAAGATGAACGGTCTCGAACCGGGCGCCGCCTTCCACCACCCGCATCTGCTCCCCGACAACCGGAAGCTGCTGCTGACCCGCGAGGGAACAACGCAGGCCGATTCGGAGATCGTCCTGCTGGACACCGCAAGCGGCGACTGGACCGCTCTCCTGCGCGGAGCCGAGGCGCGTTTCGTCCGACCCGACCGGTTGGTGTTCGTGCAACAGGGCAGCGTGATGGAAACGGGTTTCGATCCGGGCACCGGAAAAACCAAGGGCGATCCACGACCGGCAGAGCTGTACGACCCGGGTATTTTCGAAATCCAGGGCGAACTCCGATTCCACGCCTCCTTCGCCGCCAACGGCACGGTGGTCTATCCGTCCGGAACCGCCACACAGATCCAAGACATCCTACGCGTTTCCGCCGACGGTGAAGCGGAACCGACCGGCTTGACGGGTGCTTGCCCGATGGCCGATTCGAAGGGGCGACGCGTGCTGGCCGTCTCGGAGGATAGCAAGATCCACGTCCTCGACCTGGTCGATCGAACGGACACGTCGTTGACGTTTCAACCCACGGCACACCTACCGTTGTGGTCGCCCGATGACACGCGGGTGTTGTACGGCGACCGTCGAAGCTCGGAGTTCGAAACGTGGACCGTGGCGCCGGATGGAACCGGCGTGGCCGAACGCTACTTCGAGAATCCGTCGCCGACGTCACTCACGACCTCGGTCGCCGCGGACGGCACGCTGATGGGCTACGGCATCGACCCGGTGACCAGCCGCGACATCTGGATTCGACGACCCGATGGCGTGACGACGATGCTTTTGGAGACGCCGGCCAACGAGCGGGCGGCCGCGATCGCTCCTACGGGGCGGTTGTTTGCCTATGTCTCGGATGAAGAAGGTTCGGATGAGATCTACCTGCGGGATCTCGACGCGCCGGAGCGACGTTGGCGCGTGTCGACCGCGGGCGGGGGCTCACCGTTGTGGAGTCGCGACGGGCGGGAACTCTACTTCGCGCGAGGGAATTCGATTCTCGGTGTGGAGGTTCGGACCGCGGGTGGGGTCCGGGTCGGTGGCGAGCGGGTTGTTTTTTCTCACGATCGGTTGGTTCAGGATGATTGGGGGAATCGGACCTTCAGTGCTTTGCCTGGGGGTGGTTTGTTGGTTCCGGTTCAGCGGGAGTCTGAGGTTGTCTTACGGGTTGTGCTTGGGTTTGGGGGTTGAGGGTGCGTTTTCTCCGTTTTCGAAAGGTGTCCCCGAAACCCCGGTTCGGTACACGTCCCCGGCTACTGCCAACGATTAAAGCCCTTCGCCGAGGTACAGGGTCGAGAGATAACGTCGGTAGC
>JBFFZZ010000156.1:0-7292 GCA_041568335.1 Candidatus Polarisedimenticolaceae bacterium
CCTCAGGGTTCTTGGAGTCCGGCTAACTAGTATTCAGCGGAACTAGCGAAAATGGTTAGTGCTGCGTACCGTGCGGCGTATGCCGGGTTGTGTGTCTGCAACATATCTTTCAAGTGCCTGAAAACCCTCGTCGTTGCGGGTTGAGCGGGGATATCGGGTTTCGGGTTATGCGGAACAGGATAAGCCGGTCGGAGCCTTGGGGTCTAGAGGAGATCCAGTGGGCTTCGAGCCGCGAGGGGTCCTCGGTTCAGGATGTGCGTGTAGATCATGGTCGTTTCCAGGCTGCGATGTCCGAGCAGCGCCTGGACCGTCCGGATGTCCTTGCCCGCCTCGAGCAGATGGGTGGCGAAGGAGTGCCGGAGGGTGTGGCAGGTTGCGGGTTTCTGGATCCCGGCCTCGAGGACCCCGCGCTTGACGGCACGTTGGACGGCGGATTCGTGGAGGTGGTGACGACGCCGTTGACCTGTTTCGTCGTCGGTGTAGATGCGTCTGGCGGGGAAGACCCACTGCCAGCGCCAGTCCCGTCCCCTCCCTGGGTACTTTCTTTCGATCGCGTAGGGCAGCTCGACCCAACCGGCGCCCCGCTTCAGGTCTGTCTGATGGAGACGCTTCGCGTTTGCGACGTGGGATTTCAGAGCCCCGGCTAGACGTTCGGGAAGGAGGGCGTTCCGGTCCTTGTCACCCTTGCCACCGCGTACGGTGATTTGGTGACGTCCGAAATCGACGTCCTTGATGCGCAGTCGCAAGACCTCGAGCAGACGGAAACCCGATCCGTACATCAGAGCCGCCAGAAGCCAAGAGGTGCCCTCGAGTCGATCGAGAAGCCGGCGGACCTCGTCGCGGGTCAGAACGACGGGCATGTGTCTTTTCTTCTTGGCGCGGACGATGTCTTCCAACCAGGGAAGATGGACCTGAAGGACGCGCTTGTAGAGGAACAGGAGCGCACTGAGTGCCTGAGTCTGGGTCGACGGGGCGACGCGACGTTCGACCGCCAGGTGGGTCAGGAACCGATTGATTTCGGCTTCGCCGAGATGGGCCGGGTGCTTGCGGTCGTAAAAGGCAAGGAAGCGGCGGATCCACCCCAGATAGGAACGAGCCGTGCGTCGGCTGTAGTGACGGGCACGCAGCTCGCGGCGGGTTTGTTCGTGGACCTCTGGCAATCCTCCCGGTCCGTGGGACGGTGGGCTTTCGACGGTGCTCATTGAAGTCCGAGCGCGACGGAAAGAGCGCGATCGAGGTCGTCGAGGCGATTCGTCGGCACCGAGCCGATGAAGTCGGTGAGCCGGTTGCGTGGGAGGCTGACGAGCTCGTCGCAGAAAACGGAGCTGTCCTGTTTGAGCCCCGCTTCGGGGCCGAGATCGACCTGAGTCGACAGACCGCTTCGGGAAGAGTAGATCGGCGCGCACACGATCGTCGAGAAACTCGAATCGATGAGGACCTGGCGACTGACGACGACGAAGGCGCGTCGCCTCTTCGGATCACCCGGCCCGGGCTTGCGAACCAGGTAAATGTCGCCGCGGTTCACGGCGCACGACCTATTCGAATCCCTGGTAGCCGCTCACGTCGTCGGCTTCCCGGGCGAGCTTGGCCGCGTCTCTTTCCAGGATCCTGCGGTCGCGGGCGTCCCGCTGCCGGCGTTCCCGTTCCGTGAGGTAGTCGGAAAGCGCCTCTTCCATGATTGCGGATCGGTTGCCGCGCGGGCCGATCATGCGATCGAGTCGGTAGAGGAGGTCTTCCGAAAGTGTGACGGATGTCTTCGCTTTCATACTACTTTAGTAGTATACGCAGTTGAGAAACCCGAGTCAAGGAAGCATCGACCGGAGCGCGGTTTTCGAAACGGAAAGGCTACGTGGAGGCGGCTTCGCTCTGCTCCACGCGGACGATCTCCAGATCGATCAACCGATCGAGGATCTCGATCGTGTCCCGCCTGGCGGTGGATTCGTCGACCTCGAACTCCTGGACGAGGATCCGGGTCAGGTCGTCGACCGAATGCTGGCCGTCGCAGTGCAGGAAGATTTCTCGAAGCGTGGCGTTGAGCACGTGGAACTTCTTGCTTTCGGCGTCGTAGAGCACGAGCTCGTCGGCCAGGTCCCGGACCAGGTAGCGATCGGTCTTGGTGGGGCGGTCATCCGGACGCATGGACGGTCTCCGTACCTCTTCGTTGAGGAAGATTGACCCGGCGGCGGGTCGAATCAAGTTTCGTCGTCTCCGCGAGCGAGGTCACCGGGTCAGTCCTTCCACGTGGTTCGCCATGGTCTCGAAGTCGCCGACGCGCAAGCGGAAGCAACGGGCGGATGCGAGGGCGGCGGCGACGTCGAGGAACAGGCGGGTCGTATCGCCCTCGTACGCCTGCATCAGCCGGCCGCGTCGGCGGCGGTTTTGCACCTCGCGGCAGAGCAGCACCGCGGCCTCCCGGCGTTTGAGTGGAGCCAGATTCGGCGTGGACCGGAAATCGGCCGGGACGCCGGGAGAGGTTTCGGAAAAGGCGACGAAGTCCCGTTCGAGGAGCTCCGAAAAGTGTTCGGGCGGCAGCCGCCCGTGGTCCAGCCGGATACGTAAGATCGAGATATCGTCCCGGTCGTCCTGCCCGAGAAGCTCGGCGCCGGGGATGCTCCGGAGGAGGGTCCCGGCCCCTTCCCGGCCTCGAGGCCAGATCCCCAGGTGGACCACCGACCGGTACGGTTCGGCGCCGTCGCCGGATTCGAGGATCACGACGTGGCCGAGCCGTGCGGCCTCGTCGGCCACGACGGCGTCGCCGAGCACCTCTCCCACGTCGATCAGGACCTTGCCGAGCATGCGGGGATGCGTGGGATCGGCCGCCGCATCGATGAAACGCGGTGGCAGCCGCACCGTCCCGTCGGGCAGCAAACCGACCGTCCGCGGGTAGGGCTCGACCCTGGCCGTCGAGAGATCGATCGGCGCGTAGTCGTCGCTCAGGAAACGGAAATCCCGGCACAACAGCTCTAGGGTGAGCGAGGTCTTGCCGAAACCCGACGGCCCCGCGATCAGCAGCGCGTCGCCCCGGGCATCGACCAGCGCGGCCGCGTGCAACACCGCGTGGGTCGACACGCGGTCGAAGACGGCGGTGAGGAATCGCTCGTAGATCTGCAGCGTCAGGTTGCCGCCGCGGATGACGGGGACGACCTCGGCGCCGTCCGTGAACGACTCGGCCCGCGTGGATTCGATCCGGATCTCGTGGCTGTCGCCGGGGGGCGGATCCTGGGACAGGAAGCGGCCGTAGGAACGGACGATGGGTGCCAGCACGGTGTCGGGTCCGCGCAGGGTGACCGGGATGTGGAGAACGTTGAAATGGTACGTCGTCAACACGCGGGGCCCTACCGAACCGGCGCAGTGATTCTAGCGCAGATCGGCGGGATTCACTGTCCGTGGTGGCCCCTCGGACCTTCCCCGACCTGCGGGGAAATCGTGGTGACGAGGTAGAAGTAGGCGTTGCCGTCCTGCAGCGCGCCGGGTTGGGTCCAGCCTGACTGCGGGGTCGTCGTCTCCACGACGAACGCCGAGCCGTTCGAGGCGGCGGCGTTGGTGGCGACGCGGACCCTGTACAGCACGCAGGGCGGCGCTCGACGAAACCGGACAGACGCCACGGTCCCCCTCATCGGTGGCCGTCGAGGCGAGCGCGTTCGAGCACGGCATGGGGGGAGGCCCGTTGCCGGTCAAGATCCCGATCGACCGCGAAGGGATCTGGTCCCTGACCCACGCCGACCTGCTCGCCGCCGGATTCGATGCAACCGGCACCTCCTCGACCGCCCTCTCGCTGACCGCCGGTGGGGCCGCGAGCCGACCGGGGCCGACAACAAGCGAGGTCGTGCCGGCCGCCGCGGCGCTTGCAATCCCCGGAGGCGCCGGGCGATAGTTCGCTCGGTCCGGGCGGCTCGTGGGTCCGGAACCCGAGAATCCGTCGTGTCGGTCGAGTTCACCTATCTGTCGCAGCTGGCCCGCGCGTACCTCTCCGGTCCGCCCGCGGCCCCTCCTCCGAAAGAGATGGATTGGGAGGAAGTGCTCCGCCTGTTGACGGCCCAGAACCTGGCGGCCAGCCTGGCGCCGCTCATCGTCGACGACGCGGCACCCGAATCGGTCAAGGAACGTGTTCGCTCACAGGCGCGCAATTACCACCGCTGGAGTGCCTTGCTCGGGTTCGAATCGATCCGCTTCCTGCGTGCGCTGACCGAAGCGGGGATCCAAGGCGTGCTGCTCAAAGGTCTGGCGTTGGCCCGAACCGTGTACACCCGCCCCGAGCATCGGACCTCGGTCGACATCGATGTCCTGGTCAGGCGAGCGTCGCTCGACCCGGCGCTCGAGGTCCTTCGCGAGCTCGGTTACACCCGGTGCCACACCCTGCGTCACCTGACGTTCTACGAGCAGCATCATTTCCACTTGATCCTCGAGAACGCCGACAGCGTGGTCATCGAGCTCCACTGGGACCTATCGAAGCCGCAGGACTACTGTCGGTTCGACCTCGACGGCTTCGTCACCCGTACGAGTCCGATCGAGGTGGATGGGCTGTCCGTGCAAGTCCCGTCCGACGAGGATCAGCTCTTGCACGCCGCGTACCAATCGCTTTGCGATGGCTTTCCCGATCTCCGTCGAGTCCTCGACGCGGCGCTCGTGCTGAAGCGCGGCCGCGTCGATCCCGGCCTGCTCGCGAAACTGGCCAGGGATCAGGGCGTGGCGACTTCCCTGTGGCTCCTGCTCGATCTCCAGCGAGCGATTCTGGGCGAGCCGATACCGCCGGAGCTCGAGCGGGCCGTCCAACCGGACGCCCTCGTCCGGCGCTGTCTGAGGAGCCTGGAACTGCCGTCGAGAAGCGTTGCCGGCGATGCGGAGCGGCGCGCCGGGTTCAAGAAACTGATGTTGTGCCTTTGCGCACCGGATCTCGGTACCGCGATGTTCGAGATTCGGCGTTATGTATTGGTCGGACGCGACCAGTGGCTCGACATGGGGTACGACCCCGAAGCGCCCCCGAGCCGGACGCGCCGCATCTCCATCGGGATGCGCCGATGCCTATCGCTCGCGAGGATCCTGGCGTACCAGGCCTGGAGGCTGACCCGCGGGCGTCAGTTCCTGCGGCCGCCGATCAACCCCAGCCGGAAGGCCCAGTAGAGCAGCGTCAGCAACGAGGTCACGAACGCGGCGACGTAGGTCATCGCGGCGGCGTTGAGCACCTTGCGCGCGCCGGCCAGCTCGTCCCGCGTGACCAGACCACCGGAGTCGAGCGCGGCGAGGGCGCGCTTGCTGGCGTCGAACTCGACCGGCAGGGTCACGAGCGTGAACACCGTCGTGGTCGCGAACAGGACGACGCCGATCATCGAGGCCGTGTGGCCGAGTGGAGTCGCGGCGCCGCCGAGGATGGCGGCCAAAATCAGCACGACGATCGACAGGCCGCTCCCGGTGTTGGCGACGGGAACCCAGGCCGAGCGGAAGCCCAGCGGCGCGTAGCCCGTGGCGTGCTGGATGGCGTGGCCGACTTCGTGGGCGGCAACGCCGAACGCGGCCATGCTGTTGCTGCCGTAGACCGGCTCGCTGAGGCGCAGCGTCTTGGTACGCGGGTCGTAGTGATCGGACAGCCGGCCGCGGACCGGTTCGATCGTGACGTCGCGGATGCCGTTGCGATCGAGGATCGCCTGGGCCACCTGGGCCCCGGTCAACCGCGAGCGCGTGGCGATGCGGGAGTACTTCGCGAAGGCGCCCTTGACCCGCGCCTGGGCGAACAGGCTCAGCGCCATCCCGACGCCGATCACGATCAGATAGATGGGATCGAAGAACATGCTTGACCTCGGTAACGGGCGAGCCGCCCGTTTCGTTCCCTTTGGTTAAGATCGAAAGCCCCGGGTGGCAAGGGCTCAGGGGTCGAATTCCCTCCGTGCTTCCCGTTTTGCCGCGAAGTAGTTGGAGGTCACCTTCCACAGCAAACTTCCGATGAGGAACGTGAAGCCCAGCCAGAGGAGGTCCTGAACCCCGCCGAGACCCCTGCCGGACAGGATGAACCAGCCCTGCCAGATCAGCATCGGGGCGAAGAGGATCCACATCCCGAAGACGATCAGCCCCGACGGGCTGCGGATGCTGCGCTGGCTCGTCTGACCGTCGGTCCCCTCGGACGCCTGCTCCTCGAGCGGGGCCAGCAGCAGCTCCCGCGCCTCCTCGGCGCGCGAGGACTCGACCATCACCTCGGGTTGCCACCAGGAGTTGTAGCCGCCCGACGTGAGCCGGAAATAGCCCACCAGGTCGTGCTGCCGTTCGTTCTTGATGTAGTAGTGCATCCCCGCCTCGTCGAGCAACGACTTCACGATGGGGATCAACGTGGAATTGTTGATCTGCATCACCGGGACGAATGTGGGGTCGTCCCCGGACGGTTCGGGCGTCGATTCGTGCGACATGCAGTTCGGTAAAGCCCTGCTCGCGGGCCCACATCTCGGCGCCCTCGCACGTTGGCCGCGTGCTCCTCGAGGACGGGTCGGATGCGGACCGGCACCGGGCTACTTGAGGACGAACGTCACCTTCATCAGGACGCGGTACTCGGAGACCTTCCCGTCCTTCACGTGGACTTCTTGCTCGGCGATCCAGGCGCCCTTGATGTTGTCGAGCGTCTCGCCGGCGCGTTTGATCCCCGCTTGGATCGCATCTTCGAAGCTCTTTTTGGACGAGGCTTTGATTTCGGTCACTCGGGCAATGGCCATCGGCTTTCTCCCAAAGGTCGTTGGATTACTTTTTCTTGCGGCGCTCGAGCTCCGTCATCAGGCCGACTTCGTTGAGGTACAAGTCGACGTTGCCGTTGCCGACCTTCTCGACGGCGCCGGCAAACGGGCACTTCGATTCGGCCTTCTCGCCGTTGCCGTTTGCCGCCTCGGCTTGGGTCGCATTCCCGTTCGTCGCGTCGGCGTTGTCCGTCGCACCCGCGCGCACGGCCGTCCACGCGCACCCCGAGAGGAGGAGCCTGCCATGGCCCTGCAACGAACCCTCGCATTCGCCGGCCGAGGCTGCACCGGAGCCGCGATCGCGCTCGCGCTCGCCACGCTGCTGTGGTTGGCCCCCGTCGCTCGTAGCCAGCAGCCCGCGCCGCCCGAGCCCGAGGCGGACAGAGCGGCGCCCGCCGGCCCGGTGGACGACTACGAGCGGGGCGTCCCGCGCAGCGCCGTGCACGGCTACCTGACGGCGTGTCGCTCCGGAGACTTCGAGCGCGCCGCCGCGTACCTGGATCTGCGGCCGGTGCCCGAGCCGGAGCGCGCCGAGCGTGGCCCCGAGCTTGCGCGTCAGCTCAAGGTCGTGCTCGACCG
>JBFFZZ010000157.1:0-7263 GCA_041568335.1 Candidatus Polarisedimenticolaceae bacterium
AGAAGACGACTAAAAAAGAAACGGCGGCCAACGGCCGCCGTTCCCGGGACGCGATCCGATCGGGGTCACATCGCGCCCCCCAAACGAGGAGGAAAGTAACGACTAACGGGGCGAGGGCGCCGGGCGCGACCACGCGGAGCGGACCCTCGAGAACAGACCGCCGCGGGCCTGCGACACCGGTTTCCTGGAGGCGACCCTCCGGGCGTCGCCCATCAGCCGCGCGGACTCACCGAGCAGCGCGGTGTGGTCGGGGTCCAGGTCGAGCCCGGTTTGAAAGGCGTCGTAGGCGAGACGTTTCTGTTTGGCCAGGAGGTAGACCCGGCCCAGGTTCAGGAACATCTCGGGATCCCGGTTGCGGACCCGCGCGGCGCGCTTGCAAGCGTGAAGGCCCTCCTGGATCCTGTCGTGCGCCGCGGCGCGACACATCCCATAGTAGGATAGGTAGCGCATGTCGGGGTTCAGGATGCGACGCTGATGTTCGATATCCATCGCGCGGCGAAAACGGATCGCCGCCTCGACGTAGTTTCGGTCGACCAAGTACTCGAGGCCTTTCTTGAACTGGTTCTCGGCTGAAACGATAGGCATGTTGCGATACCCTCATATGTGTTGGCTAGTGCTCTGATACGCATCCATATCTTGTGCTGCTACAAATTTCTTTTGCCAAATATGCAAAATATCATCTAGAAATATGCAAATCTTGAAAAAGAATTGCCAGACAAGGATTTTCGTGGTCGTGCTCGTCGCAGCCGGTGCGTTTTTTTTCGGTTGCGCGGACGACAAGACGGAGAAAATCGCCGAGATCTACGAGCTGAAGATGGACCCGTCGCCCCGGAACATCGCGACCCTGCGCGAGCTCCTCGGCGAGAAGGACCGTGATTTGCGGGTGACCGCGCTCAACTCGCTCGTCACCCTCGATGTCGACGATGCGGCCGAGCTCGCCGTCGCGGCGCTGAGCGACGAGGATCCCTTCGTCCGAGCGACGGCGGCGAAGCTCGTCGGCGATCAGGAGGATCCCGCCCTGACCGGGTTCCTCACCCGGGCTCTGCGCGAGGATCCCGACCCGCTGGTGCGCCGCCGGGCCTGCCAGGCGCTGGCACGGGTTGCCGGCGACGACGCGGGCCCCGCCCTGATCGCGGCGTTACGCGATCCGGACGCCCAGGTGCGGCTCGAGGCGATCAAGGGGGCCAAGACGATCGCTCCGGGGCAGGGGAGCGACCGCTTGGCGGAGCTCCTGGCGGAAGATCCGAACTGGGAGGTCCGCGTCCGGGCGGCCAGCGCGCTCGGTCTATCTCGAGACCCGGGAGCCGGGAAGGCGTTGCGGGCCGCACTCGACGATCCGGTCGAGTTCGTCCGCGCCGCCGCTCACAAGGCCCTCGAGGAATACCGCCCCGATCCGAAGCCCGCCCGCCCAGCCGCCGCGGCGGAGGCCGAGAATTGACTCCGGAGGGATCCGATGCGACCCTGAGTGGGTCCGCCACGGGCTTTCCCTCGTGGCGACTCCGTCCCGGGCCCGACGGTGGTTTCACGATCGACGGGCCCGATCGTGTCGAAGCGCGCGCCGAATCGACCGGTTTCTCCGTTCGCGGAGATCGACTCGAGGCGGGGGTGAGGCTTCTGCCCGATGGGACCGGAAGGGGACTCGTCCTCACCGACGAAACGGGAAACGAGCGCGACGCGGTCTCGACACTGACCGGAGGCACGATCGCCGAGGATCCCCCGTCGATCGTCTTGTCGGATGGCCGGGTGTTCCGCGTTGTTTGCGCGCCGACGGGCTACGCGCTGCTGGGTCACGATCATCCCGGCGCGTATCTCGAGGTCGTGCCCGAAGGTTCGGATTGGCGGGTGTCGGTCACACCCGCGGGGAATGAGATGGACGGGCTCGATCGCCTGGTCCTCTTGGTCGCGAGCGTGATCGTCAACGATCACGCATCGCCGGGGATGGAAGGCATGAATCCATGAGTGATCAACGCGGCGGCGGTTCGCCAGGGCGTCGTCGTCGAGGCCGGCGCCGGCGCGGTTCTCGACGCGGACGCGGCGGTGGCGGCCGTCCCACCCAGCGTGTCGTCCGCCAGATCCCCGAGGGCGAGCCGACCGAAGAAGCCAACGGTGTCCTGCAGATCGCCGAGGCGGGTCACGGTTACCTGCGATCCGCCCAGTACAGCTACAACCCGGAGCCGACCGACGTCGTGGTCCCGCGCGATCTCGTTCAGAACGCCGGGCTGGAGAACGGGCTGGAGATCGACGGGCTCGCGGTCCCTTCCGATCGCCCCAACGGGGCCGCCTGCCTCGCCCGCATCACGAAGATCAACGGAGACGAACGCGAGACCTGGGGCGGGCACACACCGTTCAAGAACCTGGTCGCCGAGGATCCGGTCGAACGGATCCGCCTCGAGGTCAGCGGCGATGAGATCTCGACGCGCGTCGTCGACATCATCGCGCCCATCGGCAAGGGGCAACGTTGCCTGATCGTGGCTCCACCCAAGGCGGGCAAGACGGTGTTGCTGCAAAAGCTCGCGCACTCGATCAGCGACAACCATCCCGAGATTCACCTGATCGTCCTGCTCGTGGACGAGCGTCCCGAGGAGGTCACCGACTGGCGGCGCAACGTTCGTGGCGAGGTCGTCGCCTCGTCCTCGGACGAGATGACCAAACAACACGTCCAGGTGTCCGAGATCGTGCTCGAGCGCGCCAAGCGGCTGGTGGAATCGGGCCGCGACGTCGTGGTCCTGCTGGACTCGATCACGAGACTCTCCCGGGCCTACAACTCGCAGCAGCGCGGCTCCGGTCGGGTGCTCAGCGGCGGGATCGACGCCCGTACGATGGAGAAGCCGCGGCGCTTCTTCGGCGCCGCGCGGAACGTCGAGAACGGCGGATCGCTCACGGTGATCGGAACGGCGCTCGTCGATACCGGTTCGAGGATGGACGAGGTGATCTTCCAGGAGTTCAAAGGCACCGGGAATACCGAAATCGTGATGGACCGCAGTCTCTTCGACCGACGGATTTTCCCGGCGATCGACATCTCGACGAGCGGCACGCGTAAAGAAGAAAAGCTTTTCACCGAAGAGGAATACAACAAGGTAACCCTCCTGCGTCGCGCGCTCGCTCCGCTCAAGGCCGCGGAAGCGATGCAGCTGTTGACCGAACGGCTGGGTCGTTACGACGACAACGCGACCTTCCTGCGCGATTTGACCAAGTAGAACGGTTGACCCGGCGCCGTTCGGACGCGACATTGAGTCGTATGAACCGCCGTCCGGACGACTGGGACCTTCGGCTCGATTCGCCCGACGAGCCTCGACCGGCCCTCCCCGAAACCGTGTTCGAGATCGAGCGCTGGCTGCGCCGGTTACCCGCGTGCGCGAGCAAGACGCTGGCCGACCTCGGTTGCGGTCTGGGCTCCCGGCTGGGCATGCTGCGCGCGAAGTTCGACACGGTCATCGCGATCGATCCTCGTCGACCGGCCGCGGCGCCTGCGGCGATGCAGGACGCCGACGGGATCGAGCTCTGCCGCCGCGGTCTGCTGAACCTCGAGCCGTTCCACGGGCGTCTGGACGTCGCGATCGCCATCGGCACGATCGCCACGCCGCGGCTGTCCGACTTCGACCGCATCCTGTTTCAGGTGCGCCACTGTCTCGTCGAGGGCGGGTTGCTCCTCGCGACCTTCCCGGCCGCGCCGAAGTCCACGATCGCACGCGCGATGCTGCTCGATGGTGGCGACGAGACCCCGGCCCCGACCGAGTTCCACGAGATCGAGCTGCAATACCGCTTGCGACGCGCCGGTCTCCGCGGCGCTGCGATGCGCCGCCTCGCCGAGAACGACGGCCGCGAGTCCATCGTCTGCCGCGCCGTCCGCCGAGCGGACAACTAGGAGTCCTGCACGCAGCCGACGCCCGTGACCGGATTTTCAGCCGCAGAGGACCGCGCCGCCGTTGACGTTGAGGATCTCGCCGTTGATGAACGAGGCGAGTGGGGAGGCGAGGAACAGGACGGCACCCGCGATCTCCTCGGCGGTAGCGGGACGGCCGAGCGGGATCACGGAACGGATCTCGTCGGCGCGGGGTCCGACGAGCGTTTCGTGGCTCATGTCGGTGTCGACCCAGCCGGGGGCGACGCAGTTGGTGCGGATGCCGAACGGGGCGAGCTCGACGGCGAGCGACTTGGTCAGCGCGATGATCGCGCCCTTGGTTGCGGCGTAGTGGCTGTGATGGGCCTCACCACGCTGGCCGGCGGTGCTCGACAGGTTGACGATCGTGCCGGAGTCGCTCTTCTTGAGGTGCGGCACGGCGGCGCGGATGACGTGGAACGCACCGGTCAGGTTGACGCCGATCATCTCGCTCCATTCGCCGTCGCTCATCTCGTCGATCGCGGCGCCCTTCCAGATCCCGTGGTTGTTGATCAGGACGTCGAGCCCGCCGAACGTGTCGGCCGCGCCGTCGACGAACATGTCCGCCTCGTCGCGATCCGACAGCTCGGCCGCCACGCAGTGCGCGTCCCCGCCCGTGGCGACGATCGAGCGCACGACCTCCTCGGCCGCGGCCCGCTCGAAACGGTAACCGACCGCCACACGCGCTCCGGCACCCGCCGCCATCTCGCAACAGGCGCGTCCGATGCCGCGCGATCCCCCGGTGACCAGGATCCGTTTTCCGCTGAGGTCGATCATCCGGCAACTCCCACGCGTGTCTCGCCGGGTGTGTCCGGCAACAGCGCCAGCTGACCGCAGGCGGCGCGCGCCTGGGCACCGCGGCTCCAGCGGATGCTGACCCGTGCGCCGCGGTCCGACAAACGGTCCCGGATGGCCTCGACGCGCGCGCGCGGCGGCGGTTGGTAGTCCAGCCAGCCGGGGACCGGATTAAAGGGGATCAGGTTGATCTTGGCCTGCGTGCGTCGGGCGATCTCGACGAGCCGCGCCGCGTCGGCGTCGGTGTCGTTGATCCCGGAGAGCAGGACGTATTCCAGCGTGAACCGGTCACCGGTTCGATCGCGGTAGCGGGTGCCGGCCTCGAGGATCCGGTCGATGCCGTACTTCCGAGTGACCGGCATGATCCTCGAGCGCACCGCATCGGTCGTGGCGTTGAGCGAGATCGCCAGCCGCGGCCGCACGGGTTCCGCAGCCAGCTTCTCGATCGCCGGAGCCAGCCCCACCGTCGACACCGTGATGCGACGGCGCGATAACCCGAAGCCTTCGGGATCGCACAACAGACGCACCGCTGCGATCGTCGATTCGTAATTGTGCAGTGGTTCGCCCATGCCCATGAAGACGATGTTGAACGACCCGTCCAGGGCCCGGTCGCGACGGATCAAGGCCACCTGGCCGACGATCTCACCGGGCGTCAGGTGTCGTTTGAAACCCATCTTGCCGGTCAGGCAAAAGTCGCAGTCGAGCGCGCAACCGACCTGGCTCGAGATGCACAGCGTGACGCGACCGGATTGCCGCATGTAGACGGTCTCGACCTCCCCGCCACCCGCGAGCTCGGTGCGGTACTTGATCGTCTGGTCCTCGGCGCCCGTGCGACGACCGAGTCTCCCGGCATCGACACCGGCTTCCCGCATCAAGCGGGTGCGCAAGGCCAGCGGAAGATCCGTCCAACGCTCCGGCGAGAGGACACCGCGGTGGTACAGCCAGCGATACACCTGTCCGGCATGGAACTCAGGGACGTCGTAGCGCGCGAGGAAAGCAGCCAGGCCTGCGCGATCGAGACCGTAGAGGTTGGGAGTGGATTCCGTGCTCACTTGCCGCAGTCTAGCACCGCGGCTCGGCCGACCTTGACGCTCCCGAAACCCTCCGTTAGTGTGCCAGGGCTTTGAAGAAAGAACAGTTGATGTTCCTGCTCGGCGGGTTCGCGTTCGGTGTCCTGGTCGGTTTCGGTCTCTTCCGCGTCTACCAGGATCGTCCGCAGCTCGCCGCCGCCGGTGGCTCGCAGGAGATCGCCTCGCCCGCCGGTCCGCGGGCACCCGCACAGGGCGCGGTGCCTCAGGGGGGTGGTGCGGCCCCGATGGTCAGCCAGATCAACGAGCTCAAGCGGCGGCTCGAGGCCAACCCGCAGGACCTCGAAGCGGCGGTCACCGTGGCCGGGATGTACTACCAGGTCGGCATGTGGGAGCAGGCCGAGCAGTTCTACGACATCGCCTTGGGGATCAAGCCCGACGATCCGGATTTGCTGACCGATGCGGGCAACGTGCAGCGCGAGCTCGGCCGCCACACCAGGGCGCTGGACAGCTTCCGGCAGGCCTACGAGGTCGACCCCACGCACTGGCAGGCCCTGTTCAACACGGTCGTGGTGGCGGCCTTTGACCTGCAACGGATGGATCTCGCCGACGCCGCGATGGCCAGGCTGGACGAGGTCGATCCACCGCCGCCCGAGCTGCCCGCACTCAAACAGGCGCTGGCCGAGTTCCGGACAACCCTCTCGACCTCCGACGGAACACCGTGATCCGGCGGCTGCTGCTCCTCCTCGCCGCCTTCTTTGCGGCTCTCTGGTGGTTGCGGCGCGGCAAACGAAAACGAGCTGCCGGATCGACGCCGTCTCGCGGCGCTCCCGCCGGCTCCACCGATCCGATGGTTCGCGACCGTGTGTGCAACACCTTCCTGCCGCGCTCGCGCGCGCTCGTCGTCCGGAGCGGCGACGAGGAACTCTTCTTCTGTTCCGAGGCGTGCCGCGAGAAGCACTCGGCCGCCTCGGAAGGGCGCTAAACACAACAAAACAAAACCTTTTGGGTCGAATTGCAGCCCCTTTTTGGCGAACCTATATTCGTCAAGGCGTCTCATGCAGCCGTGGGAAGGGGTTATGGAAACGACCGATCATTCCAACGAGAGTCTTCACCAGCAGGCCTCGACACAGTACCTGCAGGGGAAATTCGAGGAAGCGCTCGCGACCTGGCGCCGGATCCTGGCGAACGATCCGACCGACGAGCGCGCCAGTGAGGGCATCCGTCTCTGCGAGCTCCTGACCGCGGACACACCGAGCGAAGCGGCGCCGGCAACCCGACCGGGCCCGACCGAGCCGCAACCGGCCGTGGCCGAACCGGAAGGCACGGTGCTGGCCGCGCCGGCGGTCGAGCCCGTGCCGATCCCGGCGGCGACGGACGAGCCGGCCGGTGCGGCAACCCCGCCTTCCGGAGCCGCCGAGGCGCCGATCGATGACCTGGAATTCGAGCTGCCGAATCTCGACCTCGACCTTCCGGAAACGGAGATACCGGACCCGAGTCGGCAATCCGAAGGGATCGATCTCGGGGACGCCCCGCACTCGCTTCAGGTCGACGGGGAGA
>JBFFZZ010000158.1:0-7179 GCA_041568335.1 Candidatus Polarisedimenticolaceae bacterium
AAACGATCGGCCTCGGCCTCGTGAACCGTCAGGATCCTGTCCAGGTGGAGGCTCAGCTGGTTGGCAACCGAGTAGCACAACCGCAGGGCGCCTTCGCCGGCCGGGCGGGACGGCAGCAGCGCCAGACAGGCGGCGATCCGCTCCGCGCGTAGGACGGGAAGCACCACGAGGGAGCTCTCGTCCCACTCGGTCAGGGTGGACCGGGACTCGTCGTGACCCGAAAGCCGGTCGACCCGCGTGGCCGGCCGGTCCTCCTCGGCCCAGCCGAGCAGCTGGGTGGCCTGACCGGCGAGGGCCGTTCGCGTTTCGCCGTCGAGCGGACGCGACTCCAACGACAGCACCGTGCGGCGGCGGCCCACGGCGTAAGCGACGACCGCGACGTCGATGTCTTCCGCCGATTGCAGCAGCTCGATCGCGCAGCGGAACAACGTGTCGAGATCACGTGCCTCCGCGACCCCGCGGCCGAGCGCCTGGATCAAATCGAGCTCCCGGTTGCGGGCTTCCACGCGATCCTGAGCGTCGGCGAGGCCCTGCCGGGCGCTACGCCAGGCCTCGACGGCCATCAACGCCCGCTCGACGAGCACCATCTGGGGTGCGTCCTCGACGAGTCGGATCGACAGGCGCCAGTGGGGGGAGCCGCCGATCTCGACCTGATGGGGTGCAATCGTCGATGCCGGACCGTCCCGCCATTCGGCGATCGTCCGAGCAACCCCACCTCCCTCGACGAGTTTCAGCGACAGCTCCGCGACGTGGGGTCGCAGCGCCTCGCCCAGACCGATCAGGAGATCGCCGGGGTTCTCGGCGGTCAGTAGATCGGACCAATCGAGCAGCGGCTGGTGGGTGTCGTCGTCGAATGCGCCGTCACGGTGAAACCTGGACTCGGTCACGCGTTCCCCTACGCAAGTACGGGCGCCAAGACGCACCTCGCAGGCCGAGTCTACAGAAGTCCCAGGCCCGGGGGCAACGGGGAACCGCGGGGGCGAAATCACCGCGGCGGGCTCGAGTGCCTCGTCTAGCCGCGCAAGCGACGCTGCGCGCGCGAGCCGGGGAAGTCCGCGCGTTGAGGCGATTTGACGACGCGTTTGCGTGCGAAGATCTTCTTCAGGCGGTTCTTGGCCTGGCATTCGACCTGGCGCACGCGCTCACGGCTGATGTTCATCATCTCGCCGATCTCCTTCAGCGTGAGCGTCGGGCCGCCGGCGATCCCGAAGCGGTGGCACAGGACCGTGCGTTCCTGCTCGGTGAGGTCGGTCATGGCCTCGCTGACGAGGAGGTTCGCCTCGCGCTTGATCAGGTCGTCCTCGGGGGTGATCAGGTTGTCGTCCACGAGGTAGTCGGCGATCGGTGTGTCCCGCTCTTTCCCGACCTTGTCGTCGAGGCTCATTTCCCGAAGCGTGAACTGCAGGACCTGGTCGATCTTGTTGACGCTCCGCGCGAGCCGGTCCGAGATCTCCTCCCGCTTGGGCTTGCGCCCCAGCGTGCGTCGCAGCGAATTCTCGGCGTCGCGGATCTCGCGGACCTTTTTCATTTGATAGGTGGGCACGCGAACCAGGCTGGAGTGCTCGCTGAGCGCCTTCAGGATGGATTTGCGAATCCACCAAATCGCATAGGTGATGAACTTCGTCCCCTTGGTGGCATCGTAGCGATGGGCCGCCTCGATGAGGCCGATATTGCCCTCGTTGAGCATGTCCTCGAAGGGCAGACCGAGGTTGCGATACTCGCTGGCGACCTTGACGACGAAGCTGAGGTTGGACTCGACGAGCTCGTGGAGCGAGTCCTGGCACCCGTTCCTGACGTTACGCGCCAGTCCCTGTTCCTGCTCTTTCGTCAGCAGCGGATATGACCGGATGTCGGAAAAATAGCGTGACAGGACCGTGGAGCGTTCTTTCTGGGTGGAGTCCATCAAGCCCTCTCCGGAACGTGATGCGGTGCGTGGAGGCTTGACAGAAATCTGTCAGAATCTCCTTGACCGGCCGTGTTGTTCGCAGTAATTTGATTGTCGGTTGTTTTAAAGAATTTGACTTGGAAGGGATTAGCTGGATTGAGAAGGCCCGGGTCGGGATGGACTCGGACTTCGCAGATGGTCGGCTGGAAAGCGCCGTACCGGATCACTCGCCCCCCCATCGTGGCCCCCACGATCGTGTCGAATAACGAGTACTGCCCCGTGTGTGCGCGTTAGTTTAGGCACGCCCCGCCCCGTTGTCAACTTACAATCGTCGACGTAAACCCATATCCGGACTGGGTTTTCAGGGATTTATGGTTTGGCGGTCGGCGTATCGCCGCCGGACCTAGTTGACCCACCGATCGGTGTCGTCGTTCTTGCCCATCATGACCTTGAAGCGCCGCCGTTGGATGCGCCAACGGATCTCTTTGATCAGCCGGTCGATACGCCAGGCGCGCTTGAGGTAGATCAACCCGGTCAACGCGCCCCCGAGATGTCCGATGTGCGAGATGCCGTCCGCGACCGAAGCGAAGTTGTAGTAGAGCGCGAAGAAGAAGAAGATCATCGCGAACGTCTTGGCCTTCATCGGGAACATCATCATGAACAGCACGCGGCGTTCCGAGAACAGCAACCCGTAAGCCATGATGATCCCGTAGAGCGCCCCCGACGCTCCCAGGGTGGGCACCTCGGCGCCGCGGAGGATCCCCTGGATGAAGATCGCGACCCCCCCGCCGAGCCCGCAGACGACGTAATAGCGCAGGTAAGCGCGCGACCCCCAGAGCCGCTCGAGCTCACCGCTGAACATCCACAGGATCAGCATGTTGAAGAAGATGTGGCCGAGCCCGGCGTGCAGGACCATGTAAGTCCCGATCTGCCAGACAAACCCGTGCAGCACGCTCGACGGGGTCAGCGCGAGGTACTGAACGAGAAACTCGCGGACCGCGGGGACCTGCATCGGCAGGAAGATCGCCGCGTTGACGATGATGATCATCTTCAACATCGGGGTCACCGGTGGGACCCCGATGGTGACGCTACCGCCGCGTGCGGGGCCTTGCCTGTAGTAGCTCATCGGGTGTTCAGCTCCATGCGGGGTTTTCGTCCGAGAACGGGAACGGCCCGCAGACCCCTTGAATCGCTTCGCGCCGGCTTGCATCTTCGCAGCACAGGTGCACGGACCGACCCAGGGAGCATAGCCCCCGCTCGCCTCGAGCGTCAAACGCGTGGGAGCCCGTTTGAGAGACTCGCGTATCACCGCCGGCTCGTCCTTGTTGCCGGGCGAATCACCCGCCTGGCGTGAGCTCCGGCGATCCGTTCGATCCATCGCTCCATCCCGATTTCCGGTGTTGATCCACGGCGAGTCGGGCAGCGGCAAGGAGGGCGTCGCGCGCACCGTGCATGCCTGGAGCGCGCGTTCCGGCGGCCCGTTCGTCGCCGTGAACTGTGCATCGCTGAGCGAGACCCTGCTCGAGGCGGAGCTGTTCGGGGCGTTGCGCGGGGCCTACACCGGTTGCGAGCGGGACCGGCCGGGCTTGCTTCGCCAGGCCGATCGCGGGACCCTGTTCCTCGACGAGGTCGGCGAGATGTCCCCGGCGCTGCAGGGCCAGCTGTTGCGCTTCCTCGACAACGGCGGTTTTCGCCCGGTCGGGGCGACGCACGAACAGGCCAGCGATGTGCGCATCGTCGCGGCGACCCACAGGAACTTGCATCGTTCGACGGCGACCGGTCGGTTTCGGCTCGACCTGTGGTGGAGGCTCGCGGTCATCCGGGTCGACGTCCCCCCCCTGCGAGGCCGGCTGGAGGATCTACCCCTGATCGTGGAGCGGCTGGCGCCGGGGCTCGAGAGCGAATGCGGTCGTGGACCCTTGCGTCTGACCGACGGGGCGTGGACGCGCCTGGCGAATCATCCCTGGCCGGGGAACATCCGCGAGCTTCGTGGGGCCCTGGCCCGCGCTCTCCTGTCGTGCGAGCGGTTGCCGCTCCCCGCGAGAGCGATTCGCCTGGACGAGCCGGTAACCCTCACGCGGGAGCCTTCCCGGAGCCTCGAAGAGACCATGATCCGCGACGCGCTGATCGGGTCGGCCGGTCACATGGGCCGCGCCGCCGAGCGCATCGGGTGGTCGCGTCAGAAGCTGTACCGGCGAATGGACGCCCTCGGTCTGCGGACGCCTCAGTCGACCCGCCGTGATTTCGAGCCGACGACGTCGTCGGCGAGCTCGACGTTCCAGTAGGCCTCGTCGAGGAAGGTCTTCCACTCGTCGGGGCACGGGCCGATCCAGTTGCCGCGCCACATCGGGTGGCCCGCGGGTTTCTTCGGCTTGCGGATCAGACGCATCCCCGCCTGCAGTGGCGTGCGCGCACCCTTCCTCGTGTTGCAGGCGATGCAAGCGCAAACGACGTTGGCCCAGCTCGAGGCGCCACCGCGACTGAGCGGGACGACGTGATCGAGGTTGAGCTGCCTTTGTGGGAACACGTCTCCGCAGTACTGACAACGGCAACGATCTCGGTAGAAGATGTTGCGCCGGGTGAAACGGATCTCCCGGGTCGGTAGGCGGTCGTAACGCACGAGCTGAATGACGCGCGGGATACGGATCGTCCGCGACGGCGTCTGGATCACCCGGTCGTTGGCGCGCAACGGGAGATCGCACCAGTTCTCGAAGTCGTAGCTCTGGAAGTCGGGGGCCAGCGCCCGCGCCCGCCCCCCGTAGAACAGCCGGAACGCGCGGCGGACGCCGGTGACCTGCACGGCCTGGTACAGGCTGTTCAGGACCAAGACTGCGCCGCCCTGTTGCACCTTCACTCCTCGCGCGCCTCTTTCCGACCCGCTGACGGAGGCGCGCCGCGATCCGCCACGATCGCCAACTCGACCAGCCGCTCGATCAAACGGGCGTAGGGAAGCCCGCTGGCCTCCCATAGTTTGGGAAACATACTGATTGGCGTGAAACCAGGCAAGGTGTTCACCTCGTTGAGCCAGACATTCCCGTTCTCGCGCCCCACGAAGAAATCGACCCGCGCGAACCCCGCCAGATCCAGCGTCCGGTAGGCCTCGACGGCGAGCGCCCGGATCCGGCCGGTCAGCCGGTCGGGCAACGGCGCCGGGATCTTGAGCTCCGACGCGTCGTCCACGTACTTCGCGTCGAAATCGTAGAACGCGTTGCTGGGGACGATCTCGCCGAGCACCGACGGTTCGGGGTGCTCGTTGCCGAGCACGGCGCATTCGATCTCCCGCACCGCGTGACCGCGCTCGACGACGAGCCGTCGATCGAGCCGCGCAGCCTCGCGCAGCCCCGCGACGAGACCGGCCCGTGACTCGACCTTGGTGACACCGAGGGACGAGCCGCCGTTGGACGGCTTGACGAAAACGGGCATGGAAAGCTCCGCCTCGATGCGTTCCGCGACGCCCTCGGGGTCGGCCTCCAGCTCGTGACGCTCGACAGCGAGCCAGCGGCAAACGGGTAACCCGCGCTCCTCGAACAGGCGCCGGGCGAACACCTTGTCCATGCCCAGCGCCGAGCCGGCGACGCCCGCACCGACGTACGGGAGCCCGGCGAGCTCGAGCGTCCCCTGCAGCCGTCCGTCTTCTCCGCCCCAGCCGTGGATGAGCGGAAACAACACGTCCACGTCGAGGACCTGTCCGGACCCGCTCGCGGCCTGGAGGCGCAACCCCTCGCCGGGCACGACAACGACCCGACCGCCGCTCGCGTCGGGCTCCGGAACGAACTTGTGATCCGCCGCCAGGATCGCGTGCGAGCTCTCCGGGTCGAGCCAGCGACCGGCGGAGGTCACCGCGATCGGAACGCACTCGAGCCGTTCGGAGCCGGCCATCGCCGCGGCGACTCCGCGGGCGGAGACGACCGAGACCTCGTGCTCGACCGACCGCCCACCGAAGATCAGGCCAACGCGTCGACGCATCACTGCATGGCGATCGAAATCGCCTTGTACAGGAAATACCCGGCGACCGCGAACATCCCGAGCCCGAAGACGAGCTTGATCGTGTTCATCCAACGACCCGCCCTGGGCATGTTGGAGATCAATCCGGAGAAGATCCCCAGCAGCATGAGCAGGAAACTCAGGCCGAGGGCGAAGATGAACAGCAGCGACCCGCCCCAGGCGACGTCGCGTGTCTGCGCCACGTAGGCCAGCAGGAAACCGAGCACCGGCGCGGTACAGGGCGCGGCGACGAAACCGGCGGCGACTCCGACGGCGAACGCGCCCAGGTGGCCGCCCTTCTTCACGCCGCCGGACTGGACCTTGCCGGCGAAGCCGGGCACCGGGATGGTGATCCAGTCGAGCATCGCGGCGGCGAACAACGCCAGTACGACGGCCACACCGAGATTGACCCAGAGGTTTTGCGAGATGTTGCCGAAGGTCTTCCCGATCAGCGCGGCGGCGACGCCGAGGACCGAATAGAGCAGCGCGAGCCCCAGCGCGTACATCATCGAGAGGGTGACGGCGCGTCGCCGCGAACCCGATGCGGCCGTGCCGATGAAGGTCACCGTCACCGGGATCATGGGATACACGCAGGGTGTGAAGCTGGTCAGCAGACCGGCGGCAAACACGACGAAGACGGCTCCGATCGAGCCGCTCTCGAGTTGGCCCTGCAGCGTCTGGCTCAGAGCGTACCCCCACTCGTTGATACGCTCGAGCACTTAGATCACCTTGTCGACACGATCGGTCAGGGCCTGTTTGGAAACCAGCCCGACGACCTGATCCTTGACGGCGCCTTTCTTGAACAGCAGCAGCGTGGGCACCGAGAGCACACCGAACTTCTGTGCGGTGCTCGGAGCTTGATCGACGTCGACCTTGACGACCTTCAACCGGCCGTCGTAGTCGCCCGCGATCTCGTGCACGATCGGTTCGAGCTTCTTGCACGGCCCACACCAAGTGGCCGAGAAGTCGACCAGCACGGGCTGCTCGGATTGCATCACTTCGTCGTCGAACGTCTGGTCGGTAGCGTGAAGTACGTCACTCATCGGTGGTTGAGTCCTTTCGGTTGTTGGGCGGCGTGGGCCGCTCGATTCAGCGTAGCATGTCCGTCGAAATCGGTGGAAAGACCGGTGGGCGCGGCTAGTCGTCCCTCGGGATCAGCCGCGCGGCCTCGATACCGGCAGGCACCGCCCGGTCCACTTGGAGCGTTCGGATGCGCTCGAACAGCCAGCCCTCGACGCGCATCCTCGTGCCGCGCAGCTCCCGGTCGGTGATCAGCTCGCGGCCCTCCTCGTGATCGGCGCTGATCTGCC
>JBFFZZ010000159.1:0-7152 GCA_041568335.1 Candidatus Polarisedimenticolaceae bacterium
GCTTCGACAACCGTCCACGGACCCGGCGGCTCAACCGGATGGCGTAGCCGTAGAGCCGGTTGATCCAGCCGGTCTGCTGGCCCGACGACCGCCGCAGCTTCCAGTAGGCCCACGCCATCCAGGGCAACAGGATCAGGTTGCCCATCCAGGGGCCGAGCCACGCGGGGAATTTCTGCCGTACGGACTGGCCCTCGAAGAAACTGAACGTGATGTAGTAGACGATGATGATCAGCATGCTGATCGAAAAGCCGGCTCCCTTGCCCGAACGCGCCTGGGTCAGGCCCAGCGGCAGCCCGAGGACCGCGAAGCAGAGGCACGCCAGGGGCAACGCGAACCGGCGGTTGATCTCGACGACCGAGCGCACGTGCCGCGCCTGGGCGATGACCTGCTCGCTGATCCGCTCGCGGCCGATCTCGGCGGCCCGGCGGTCCGCGGCGCGCACCTGTTCCTGGGCTTCCTCGTACTCGTCGAAGAGCTTGTCGATGCGCATCGTCGCGGCGACCTGGGGGAGCGGCCCGAGCAGCGCCTGGAAGTGCGGGGGCGGGGGGATCTTCTCCCGCAGCGCGTCCCACGAGGAGATGCGGTAGGTCTCGACGTCGCGCAGCTCGAAGTCGTGGCGGATCGCCTCGTAGAGATCGACGACGAGCGTCCCGCTTCGATCCGGCGTGGGGAAGATGTCGCCCGAACGGGCGAAGATCAGCGACAGGCGATCCCGCTCGTGGCTCGCCAGCACCATGCGCTGGAGCCGTCCGCGGTCCCGGGCGAGGATCTCGTCGACGATGAGCTGGTTGTTCCCGGTGACCTCCCACTGCCGCGGGCGCAGATCGGAGGCCAGGTTGGTCGAGAGCGTGATCTGGGTCTTGACCTCGCGGGCACGCTGCTGAGCCGTGGGCACCAGGTAGTTGAACACCGCGAACGCGAGCCCGCTGGCCACCAGGCCGTAGATCGCCAGCGGTTTGACCATCGTGAGGGGACCGCGGCCGCAGGCCTGGATGGCGGTCCACTCGTGGTCCGAGGAGATCCGTCCGATGGCGATCAGGACCGCCAGGAGCACGCTCATCGGGATGGAGAGGGTCAGGATCGGGGGCAAGGCCAGCACGAGGAGCTTCAACGCCATGGAGGCCGGGAGGTTCTTGGCCAGCGCCTGCTGGGCGATCAGCAGCAGCTCGTTCATCAGCAACAGGAAGCTGTAGACGAGGACCGCCAGGGCGGTCGGAGCGGCCAGCTCTCGTAGAACGTAACGGAAAATGCGGCGATCGCGGAACATCTCGGCCGGAGTCTAGGGGCGGGGTGTGCGGGCTGTCAAACGGGAGGGTGACGCGGCTGCAGGGGAGGAATCCCGGAAGAAACGGACCCGTGGCGCCAATGTCCGATAATGTATCTTATGTAAACCCTGACACCTCACAACCCGACCCCAAAGGCCCTCGACGGCGCTGCGCTCTTCGATCCACGTGCGGTCGGTCGCGCGGCCGACAAAAGAAAAAGGGCCGGCGCAAGGCCCGCCCCTCTCCGATGTCGCGAGATCCGCTCCTCGGTGATCAGGGATCCGCGCGTCTACGGTCCTGCTTCTCGTCCGCGATGAGCTGGTCGAGAATCTCCTGAAGCGTCTGGATGACTTCCGTGCGCTCGATCTCGGGTCGGGCGAACGTGAGCGTGAAGCGGTAGTCGCGATCCTCGGGCTTGAACCGGTAGGTGTAGTTGCGCCGACGCGTCTTGCGTTGCTCGCGTTTGTAGTCGCGCGCTTCCTCGCGGGTCATCCCTTCCGAATCGATCTTGTCGATCATCGCGTGCATCTCTTCCGTCGTCGGCAAGCGCACGATCTGCAACAGCATCGACTTGCTCACGATGTCGGCCTGCCGACATCTTTCCTGGATGTCTTCGGGGATGCGGTTGAGGCTGAGGATCTCCGTGATGACGGTGCGGGACTTGCCGAGCTTCTTCGCGATCTCCTCATGCGTGTAACGGAACTGATCGCACAGCTGCTGGATCGCGGCGGCCTCTTCGAACGGCGTGAGGTCGCGTCGTTGCAAGTTCTCGATCAACGAGATCTCGAGCATGCCGCGCGCGTCGACGTCGACCTCGATACACGGGATGCGCTGCAGACCCGCGAGTCGCGCCGCTTGGTAGCGCCGCTCGCCGGCGATGATCTGGTAATACCCTTCGTGGCTGCGGACGAGGATCGGTTCGAGGATCCCCTTCTCTTTCACCGACGCAACCATCTCGCTGAGATCGCCAAACTCCTTGCGCGGCTGATGCGGGTTGGGTTGCACGCGACGGATGTCCATCATGCGTCCGATCGATTCGGATCGCTGCGAGGTCACCTCGTCGACGAAGTGGCTGTCATGCCGCATGCGGCGGGTCTCTGGCAGACCGGTCATTCTAGGCACGGCCGATCACCTCCTCGGAAAGGCTGTAGTACTCGGTCGCCCCTGTGGAGTTGGGGGCGAAGGTAAAAATGGACTGCTTGTAGGCAGGGCTCTCCTCGAGCCGCACGCTCTTGCTGATCGTGGTCGCGAAGACCTTGTCGCCGAAGACGGAGTGGATCCGGGCACGGACGTCCTTGGCGAGGTTCGTGCGCCGGTCGTGGATGGTGATGAGGACGCCCAGGAACTCGAGGTTCGGGTTCGGCCGGGCGCGGATCTTCTCGTAGGTGTCGAGCAGGTCGTCGGTACCCTCGAGCGCGTAGTAGGACGACTGGATCGGGACGATCAGATGGGTACCGGCGACAAGGGCGTTGACGGTCAGGATGCCCAGCGTCGGGGGCGTGTCGACCACGATATGGTCGTAGAGATCCTTGATCGGGGCCAGCTTGTCTTTGAGCCGGAAATGGCTGTCGAACTCCCCGATCAGCTTGGCCTCCGCCTTGGCGACGGCAATGGTCGCCGGGAGCAGATCGAGCTCGTCGATCGGCGTCGGCTGGACGGCGCTCGCCGCATCCATATCGGGGTCGACGAGGACGTCGTAGATGGAACGATCGAACGAGTCCGGGCTGATAAAGGAGAGCGTCGCGTTCCCCTGTGGATCGAGATCCACCAGCAGCGTCTTGCTCTTCCGCTGCGCCAGGGCGGCGGCGAGGTTGATCGAGGTGGTCGTCTTGCCGACTCCACCCTTCTGGTTGGCGACAACGATGATCATCGGTTGCGTGCTCCTCCTTGGTGCAAGCCGGGCCCCGTTCGGCGGGCCGTGGCTACCACCGCGACCCCATGTCTTGTGGGGGAAGTTGTCCGAGCTACCGCATCTAGCAGGGTCGTTCTCTGTGTCGGACGGGAGTGTACCCGCCGCTCGAGCAAGCTGTCAACGGTGTCGGCGATGTCGGCGAACGAAAACGGGGCCGTGTGGGCCACGAACGTAAAACGAAAGTCGAGTCGGTACGTCGGGAGCCGGGCGAGGCGTTTGCCGCCGCTACATCTCGTACTGGCCGAGCTCCTGAGGATCGACCGTCTCGAGCCAGCGGCGCAGCCGATCGGGCTCCATCGAATCCGAGTCTCCCGGCTTGGAGGACTTCTCGATGACCGTTTCCTCGACGTAGATCGGGGCGCCGCAACGCAGCGCGAGCGCCATCGCATCGCTGGGCCGGGCGTCGACCTCGACCTTCTCTCCGTCGCGGTCGAGATGCAGGATCGCGTAGAACGTGGCGTCACGCAGGTCGGTGATCGTGATTCGCTCGATCTTCCCACCGAGCTGCTCGATCGCGCTACGCAGCAGGTCGTGGGTCATCGGACGCGGGGAGACGATCTTCTCGAGCTGCGTGGCGATGGCGTTGGCCTCGAACACGCCGACCCAGATCGGCAGGACCTCCTCCGCGGTCGAGTCTTTGAGGATGACGATGGGCATCTGCGACACGGGATCGATCATCAATCCCTGGATCTTCATCTCGACGGACATGATTTACCTCGTTCCCGAACCGACGTGTCCCGACTATATCGAGGGGAGTGGACGGTGGTCAAGTTCGGCCGATTTCACACGGCCGGTTAGCGAAAACGGCGTGGTCTCGGTGATTTCAACCCATTCAAGGTGCCCCGGCGCACTCTCCCCGACGAAGTTGACGACGCGCGACTCGATCGTGCGTCCCGTCCAGCGCTCCTCGTTGCGTTTCGACCGGCCCTCCACCAGGACCTCCACCGTGCGCCCTCGCCAGCCGGCCATCCGGCGCGCCTGGATCCCCTTCTGATGCCCCTGCAACCGCTGCAGTCGCTCGTGCTTCTCGCGTGGGGCCAGCTCGTCGTCCAGCTCGAGCGCCCGGGTCCCCGGTCGCGGAGAGTAGGAGAACGAATAGACGGTGTCGAACCGCACCTCGTCCAGCAGCGTCATCGTCTCCCGGAAGTCCGCCTCGGTCTCGCCCGGAAAACCGACGATGATGTCCGTACCGAAGAGCATGTCGGGGATGCGCGTCCGCAACGCGGCGATCTTGGCCAGGTAGGCCTCGCGATCGTAACCGCGCCGCATGGCCTTCAGCACGCGTGTCGATCCCGACTGCACGGGCAGGTGCAGGTAGGCGCATACCTTCGGCTGCGCCGCCGCCATGGCGTCCATCAATCGCTCGGTCATCTGCGCGGGGTGCGAGGTGGTGAAGCGAATGCGGCGGACGGGATCGATCGCCGCCGTCGCGGTCAACAACTCGGCGAGCGTGTTGTTCTCGGGATCACGATAGGCGTTGACCGTCTGCCCGAGGAACTCGATCTCGATCACGCCCTTGTCGGCGAGCGTCCGGACTTCGTCCAGCACGTCCGTCATCGGACGGTAGACCTCGCGGCCGCGCGTCGTGGGGACGATGCAGTAGGTGCAGCGATGGTTGCAGCCCTCGATGATGGTGATGAACGCCTTGGCGCGGCTCTCCCCGGTGCGGCGGATCTCGTCGAACGGGAAGCGAATCGAATCGTCCCGGTACTCCGTGTCGGTGACGCGCAACGGACCCCGCTCCCCGCTGCGCATCTTGGCCAGCGCGGGTCCGATCGAGTCGATCGCGCGCGGTCCGACGACCAGGTCGACGTAGGGCGCGCGCCGGTAGATGGAGTCCCCTTCCTGCTGGGCCACGCAGCCGCAAACCCCCAGCAGCATGTTCGAGTTCTTACGTTTCAGCCGCCGCAGGCGACCGAGCTCGGAAAACACCTTCTCCGCCGCCTTCTCGCGGATCGAGCAGGTGTTCAGCAGGATGACGTCGGCATCGTCCTCGCCCGCGGCGGGAACGTAGCCCTCGCGCTCGAGCACGCCGGCGAGCTTTTCGGAATCGTGGACGTTCATCTGACAGCCCCACGTGTGGATGTGGTATCTGCCGATTCGTGTCGGGCCGCCCGCGGCCATGGTCTCAGGCCTCGCCGGTCGGATCGTCGGTCGCCCCCGCCGACTCGACGGCGGGCGCGTCGGAGTTGATCAGGTCCTTGAGCTCTTTACCCGGCTTGAAGTAGGGGATGCGTTTCTCCGGCACGTGAACGCGATCGCCGGTCTTGGGGTTGCGACCCTGCCGCGAGCGCCGCCGCCGAACGCGAAAGCTCCCGAACCCACGCAACTCGATCTTGTCATCGCCCTGGAGCGCTCCGACGATCGAGTCGAAGACGGTGTTGACGATCGTTTCCGCCTGCTTCTTGCTCAGCTTCGAAGCGCGGACGACCTCGTCAACGAGATCGGCTTTCGTCATGCGCGGGATTCCCCCTCAGTCAGCGTGCGGGCGGGCCGATCCAGGATCAGGCGTCCTTATTCTTGGTCGCCTTCGTCGTCTTTTTCTTGGTCGCCTTCTTCGCGGTCTTCTTCTTGGTGACCTTCTTGGTGGTCTTCTTTGCGGTCTTCTTGGTCGCCTTCGTCGTCTTCTTCTTGGTGGCCTTCTTCACGGTGGCCGTCTTGGCCTCGGCAGCTTTCTCGGCCTCCTCGGCGCCTTCCTCCTCGACCGGTGCCTCGGGCTCCGCTTGGGCCTCGACGGGCTTTTCCGCCGGATCGACGGGCTCCTCGGCCGGGGTCTCCGGGGCGGCCTCGACGGGCTCTTCCGCCGGGTCGCCTTCGGGTGCCGCTTCCGCGGTCTCCGCCGGGGTCGGGGGCTCCTCGACCGCGACCGGCTCCGGAGCGTCCTCCACGGTCGCGCCTTCCGTGCGGAAGATCGACGGGTCCATCAGGTCACCCAGCGTCGCCGAGCCGTCCCTGCCGGTCGTTTCGGTGTAGGCGGACATGTCCGTGTCGGGCTCGCCCACCGCCGCCTTGATCGACAGACCGATCTTCTTCTCGACCGGGTCGATCTTGATCACCTTGACGCGGACTTCCTGTCCCAACGAGACCTGATCCTCGGGCTTGTCGACGTGCTCTGCGGCGAGCTCGGAGATGTGCACCAGCCCCTCGACCCCCTCGAACAGCTCGACGAAGGCACCGAACTCCGTCAGCCGGACGACCTTTCCGGTCAGCACGGCCCCGGTGTTGTGGGTCTGGAAGAAGTCCTCCAGGACGTTGGGAAGCAGCTGTTTGACGCCCAGCGAGAGACGCTGGTTTTCCGAGTCGATCTTGAGGATCAGGGCTTCGACCTCGTCGCCTTTGTTGAGCACCTCGCTGGGATGCTTGATCCGGCGCGTCCAGGACAGATCGGAGATGTGCACCAAGCCGTCGATCCCCTCCTCGACTTCGACGAAGGCACCGAAGTCGGTGACGTTGCGTACGGTGCCGGTGATGCGATCGCCGATCCGGTATTTGCTCGAGATCATGTCCCACGGGTTGGGCTCGGTCTGCTTGAGTCCCAGCGACAGGCGCCGGCCTTCCTGGTCGATCTCGAGCACGACACACTCGACCCAGTCACCCGCGTTGAGCATCTTGGACGGGTGCTTGATGCGCTTCGTCCAGGACATCTCGGAGACGTGGATCAGCCCCTCGATGCCTTCCTCGACCTCGACGAAGGCGCCGTAATCGGTCAGGCTGACGACCTTGCCCCGGATGCGGCTTTGCGGCGGGTACTTCGTGGGCGCGGCCTCCCACGGATCTTCCTGGAGCTGCTTGAACCCGAGCGAGACGCGCTCCCGCTCGCGGTCGAACTTGAGCACGATGACGTCGAGCTCGTCGCCGATCTGGAACTTCTCGGACGGATTGTTGATGCGGCCCCACGAAATGTCGGTGATGTGCAGCAGACCGTCGATCCCGCCGAGGTCGATGAACGCGCCGTACTCGGTCAGGTTCTTGACC
>JBFFZZ010000160.1:0-7082 GCA_041568335.1 Candidatus Polarisedimenticolaceae bacterium
ACGACGAGCAATTCGATGAGTGTAAAGCCTCGTTGCAATGTTCCGGTTCCCTTCCGTGCAACTGGACCAACCCTCTTTCAATCTGAGTCCCCGAAGAAATGAAAGCAAACGATGGAGCGGGTTTTCGGATGCGTTATGCTTGCGCGTAATCGGGGGTTTCCGGATGAGCGGCGACGGATTCTCGATCTTCGAGCTTGTCGGCATCGCGGTCGTGGTGTGGGCGCCGAGGTAGGCCTCCGGATCGCGGCCCGGGACGGCTACCCACTCGCCGCGGATGTCGTTCGCGCGATCGACGGCGGCGGCGACGCCACCGTCGTCGTCGTGGCCGCGGCCATGGGTGTGCCGCGCCGCGTCTATCGGCATTTCGCGGCGGCTCTCGCGGGAGCGGGCATGACGACGGTGCTGTGGGACTACCGCGGCATCGGCGGCTCGAGACCGGCGTCTCTCAGAGGGTTCCCCGCGACGATCGAGGACTGGGTGTTCAAGGACATGGCGGGCGTGATCGACTGGGCCCGAACCGAGCTCGGTGCGAAGCGTCTGTTTCTTGTCGGCCACTCGCTCGGCGGCCAGGTCGCGGGCCTGCTGGACAACTCGCACGCGGTCGACGGCATGGTCACGCTGTCGGCTCAGAGCGGCTACTGGCGTCTGCAGGGCGGCGCGCAGAAACTCGCGGTGCTGTTCCACGCCTACGTGTCGTTCCCGCTGCTCACCCGGCTGTGGGGCTACGCGCCCTGGCGGCGCCTCGGCCTCGGGGAGGATTTGCCCAAGCGTGTGGCGTTGCGCTGGGCGGCGTGGTTGCGCAAGCCGGAGTACCTCCTGGGGGATCCCGCGCTACCGCTCGAACGGTACGGGTCGTTCACGGCGCCGGTTCTGGCCTACAGCTTTGCGGACGATGCCTGGGGCACGGCGCGCGCGGTCGACGCGATGATGCGGGCCTACCCGAACGTCGAGCGACGCCACGTCGTGCCCGCCGACCACGGATTCACCTCGATCGGCCACGTCGGCTTCTTCCGCTCAGGCTCGAGCCGGCTCTGGAAAGACGTGATCGAGTGGCTGCGGGGACTGCAAGATCGCAACCCAGGAGAAGGACCATGAGACGGTTATCGATCCTCGTCGTCGCCGCCCTGGCACTGGGATGTGTTGCCGACGGCGCGGACGACGCGGCTTCCGGCGTTGAAGCCAACAAGCGGATCGTGCGGGCGGACTTGGAGCGTCTGATCAACAACGGCGAGTGGACGGCGTGGGGGGAGTTCTTCGGCGATTCCGTCTCCTTCAACGGCAGCGACATGTCCCGCGCCGGCATGGAGACGATGGGCCGCACGTTCGGCTCGACCGTGAAGTCCCGGCGTTGCTGACCCCCGAGCGCGTCCATCTGATCCGGGTCGCCAGCGCGGGTCCGGTCATCCGGCTTAAAATCAATGCACGTGGCTTTCGAGATCCCATTGAAGTTGCTGGCGGGGATCAGCGCGCTGGTGTTGGGCGCGGGCGTGTTCTTCCGCGGTCCGGTCCAATGGCGCAATCGTTCCTTCGCCTTGCTGAGTCTGGCCGTTGCCATCTGGCATCTGGGGCACGTGGGTTACCTGCTCACCGGTCATCGAGACTTGTGGCGGCCGATCTTCATGGGCGGGTCGCTGGGCGCTGCGCCGCTGGGGTTGGATTTCGCTTTGACGCTTTGCGGCCGCTTCTGGCGCGATCGTCGGCGCTTGGTGATCCCCGTCGCGCTGGCGGGGCTCGCGATCTGGGCGTTTGTCGTCGCGACGTCGGTCTGGAGCGGTCCCACAACGAGTTGGCTCAGTCTGGGTTTTATCGGCACGACCTTGACCGTCGCTCTCGCGTTGATCCTCCACCAGTCCTTAGTGCTGTCCCCCGGCCCGGGACGCCGCGCGTTGTTCAGCGTGTTCTTCGGCGGAGTCCTCGTCGTGATCGGGGGCGTGAGCGACTTGATCCCTCGCCAGGGTCGGGACATCCCGGATCTCGGCGCGCTCGCCACATTGTTCTTCCTCGCCATCGTCTGCGCGGTCGTGCTCCGGCACCATTTGCTCGATATCGACGGCTTCGTCCTTCGCGCCGTCGGGATCCTCACGTTCTCGGCCCTGGCCGCGGTGCTGCTCTGGGTCGTTTACGGCTGGGTCGGCGACGGTGGGTTCGTGCCTTTCTTCGTCGCCGGGACCCTCGTGATCGTTCCCCTCGTTCTTCTGGCGCCGGAGTTGCGGCGACGGGCCCGCTCGTTGTTTCGAACGAATGACCCCCTGATCCATCAATTCTCCGAGATCAGCGCAGCGCTGCCCCGGCTCACGACGAGACGGCAGGTGAGTGAGGTATTCGACACCGCTAGCGAGACGCTGCCACCTCCCATTCGGTTGGACCTCCTGGAAGTTGATCCTGCTCTCAAAATCCTCCTGAACGAGGAACGATTCCTCACGCTTCGGTTTCTCGAGGACGCGCTGGTTGATGCACGCGGTGATCGACGCGAGCGACTCCGTGACGCCCACGAGTGGATGCGCGTACGATCCTGGGACCTGGTGTTCGGGATGTCCGGCGAGCACGGAGCCGTCGGCGCCCTCGTCGTCGGTGGTCCGTTGCCCGAGCGCTACCTGACCGAAACGCTGGCCGCCACGGGGGTGGCGCTCGCCAATCAGGTAGCCTCCTGCCTGGAGAGAATCGATGCGATCGAGTCCGCCGAACGGGACAAATCCATGGTCGCGATCGGTTCCGTCGCCGCAGGCCTGGCGCACGACATCCGCAATCCGCTGGCGGCCCTTCGCGGCGCGGGCCAGGCGATGGGGGACGGCTCGACGCCCGAGCAACGGGCCGCGATGCTCCACGTCATCCAAGAGGAGTCGGCCCGTCTGGAATCCTTCGTTCGGGATTTTCTCGACTTCGCGCACCCGAAATCGCTGCGCCGAACGAACGTCGATCTGGAGCAGTTGTCGCGCGACGCCGTTCGGGCGCGTCAGGCCGGCGACGGTTCCTTCACGGTCAAGTGGAATACTGAGCCGGGAGTGCCGGCGGTATCCGGCGACGCCGAACTGCTTCGCCGCGCGTTCGACAACCTTGCGCGCAACGCGCTGGAGACCGGCGCCGAGGGAATCACGATCACGGTGACGCTCCGCCGGGCTGCTGACGGGACCGTACAATGGTCCGTGGAAGACGACGGACCGGGGATCGCCGAGGGCGGGATCGGTCGAATGACACAACCCCATTTCACGACCAAGGCGGCGGGGACCGGGCTGGGGCTGGCGATGGTCAAGCGCGTGGTCGAGCAACACGGTGGGCGACTGGCGATCGCGAACCGCTCTGGAGGGGGGGCGAGGTTTACGATGACGCTTCCCGTCGGGCCGGCATGAACGGCGACCGACCGCATATCCTCATCGTCGACGACGAGCCGAACATGCGGCTCGTCCTGTCGACGCTCTTCGAACAGAACGACTTCGTGACGAACGCAGCCCGATCCGGAGAGGAAGCGTTGGAGCATGTTCGTGATCATGATCCCGACTTGATCCTGACCGATATGCAGATGCCGGGTATGGGTGGGCTCGAACTTCTCAGGACACTGTCGGATCGGTTTCCCGAGATCCCGGTGGTGCTCTTGACCGCCTACGGGACGGTGCCCGCTGCGGTGGAGGCGATGCGTCGCGGCGCCTTCGATTTTCTGCTGAAGCCGTTCGACAGAGACCGACTCGTCGAAGTTGCCCGCAACGCCGTCAAGCACGGCGGGCGGGCCCGTCTCGATGTACGAGAGTCGCCGGAATCCGGCGCCGGGAAACTGCTCGGCGAATCCGAACCGATGGTTCGGCTTCGCCGGGACATCGAGAAGGTCGCCCGTTCGCCGGCCACCGTTTTGATACGTGGCGAGACCGGCACGGGAAAGGAGCTCGTCGCGAACGCGATCCATGCAGGTTCGACACGGTCGGATCAACCGTTGATCGCGGTGAATTGCGGAGCACTTCCCGAGTCGCTGGCCGAATCCGAACTCTTCGGACACATGAAGGGCGCGTTTACCGGGGCCGTGGACGATCGCATCGGCCGTTTCAAGCTGGCCGACGGCGGAACGCTCTTGCTCGACGAAATCGGCGAGCTCCCGCTGGCTTCGCAGGTCAAGCTTCTACGTGCGCTCGAGGACGGGGAAACCATGCCCGTCGGAGGGACGCGAATCGAACGGGTCGACGTGCGTCTGATTGCGGCGACGCACCGGGATCTGGAACGGGCGGTGCGCGAGGGCGAGTTTCGCGAAGATCTTTACTTTCGGCTGAAGGTCGTTCAACTCGACGTGCCACCGCTGCGCGACCGCGTCGAGGACATCCCGGTCTTGGTCGAGCGGTTCATCGACAAGCACTCCGCCCGCCTCGACCGGCCCCGGTTCGGCGTGGCGCCCGAGACGATCGATGCGTTGATGTCCCAGCCCTGGCCGGGGAACGTTCGCGAGCTGGAGAACACCGTCGAGCGCGCGGTCCTGCTGGCGGAAACCGATCCGCTCACCCCGTTCGACGTCGGGCTCGCCGACGCGCACCCGAAGACCCGGAGCGGCGGTTCCATGCAGCGCGCGTCCCGGGGCGCAGCGGCGGCCGTGGAGCGGCGGATGATCCGGGCGGCCCTAGAATTGACGCGCGGCAACGTGACCCATGCGGCCGAGCGTTTGGGTTTGTCCCGGCGCGGGCTCCAAAACAAGATGAAGGAGCTGGGTCTCCGCGAGACCCGGAACTAGGCGCAGGCGCGCAGGACGCTGCGCGGTTGCCCCAGGGGTGCGCACCTCGTTGCGCACTCGATGGTCGTCCGCGACCCGGAATCCCCGCTTTCCGACCTCCGCGCCCCCGGCATCCCTCTTGCTCTTCACGGTTCTCAGCCGTTCCGGCCGGACGCCGGGACGCTCGAGGCAAGGAGGCAACCATGAAGAGGATTGGGCTCATTTGTGTACTCGCGGCTCTCGCCTACGCCCCGGCTTGGGGCGCGGGTCTGTTGCGACCCGCGGACGGCTCGGGACCGGAGCTGCTGATCGACGAACATCGCGTCAACGTCGTGATCAACAACGGCTTTGCGATCACCGAGGTGGATCAGATCTTCCGGAATCCCCATGATCGAGATTTGGACGCGATCTACACGTTTCCGCTTCCCAAACAGGCGTCGCTGTCCGAGTTGTCGCTCTGGATCGACGGCGTCGAGGTCGTCGGTGAAGTCGTCGAGAAGGAACGTGCTCGAAAGATCGCGCAGGAAGAAAAAGACGCCGGGCGGGAGACCGCGTTGGCGGAAAAGCGCGAGTACGTCGCGTTCGACGTTCTCGTCAGTCCCGTTCGCGCCGGATCCACGACCCGGGTGCGGCTGCTCTACATGCAACCGATCGAAATCGACGGAGGAATCGGTCGTTACGTCTACCCGCTCCAGGAAGGCGAGATCGACGAACAGGCGATGGCCTTCTGGGATCGGCGCGAGACCGTGGACGGCAAGTTCTCGTTCGAGGCGTCGATCCGCAGCTCGTACCCGCTGGACGACGTGCGGACCAAGGGGTTGGGTTCGTCGACGGTGACCCAGGAATCCAGCGGCGAGTGGAAGATCTGGATCGACAACCTCGAGGAAACCACGGAGCTCAACCGCGACATCGTCGTCTACTACAGGCTGGCCGAGAATCTCCCGGCGCGGGTCGATCTGTTGCCCTACCGTGACGGTGACGGGCAGGGGACCTACATGCTCGTGGTGACGCCGGGCATCGATCTTCAGCCGACGGTCGACGGCGTGGACTGGACGGTCGTGCTGGACGTCTCCGGCAGCATGGGCGGCAAGATCTCGACCGCGACCGATGTCGTCTCCCGCGCCCTGACGCAGATGCGTCCGGAAGACCGTTTCCGGATCATCACGTTCGCCGACGACACGGTCGACATCCTGCGCGGATTCTCTCCGGTCTCGGCCGAGAAGGTGCAATCGGCCGGTGAGATCGTCAAGCGTCAGGGTGTGCGCGGGGGCACCAACCTCTACGGCGGTTTCAAAGCCGGACTGCGGGGCCTCGATGAGGACCGACCCAACGCCGTGCTGCTCATCTCGGACGGCGGCGCCAACATCGGGCCGACCCACTACACGGCCTTCGTGAAGCTTCTCGAGAATACCGACATCCGCGTGTTCACGTTCGTGATGGGGCAAGGCGCCAACCGCCCTCTGCTCGGCAACCTCGCCGAGGCCTCCGGGGGCTTCACGATGGATATCTCGAACGAGGACGACCTCTATGGCCGTTTGCTTCAGGCCAAGGACAAGCTGGCCCGCGAGGCCTTGCACGGCGTCGAGCTCACCCTGTCAGGCGCGGGGTTGAGCGACACGGCGCCGGAACGCATGCCCAGCGCCTACTTCGGGCAGCAGATCGTCCAGTTCGGCCGCTATGCGAACCCCGGCGAAACGACGCTTCGGTTGAAGGGCAAGATCTCGGGCGAAGAAAAGGTCTGGCAAACCAAGATCGTGCTCCCGGCGGAAGACCATCGGTTTCCGGAGATCGAGCGCCTCTGGGCGTTGAGTCGCATCGAGGACATGCAGGCATCGATCGATCGGGGGGAGCCTGAATCGGAATTCCGGGCCGCGATCGTGGACGTCGCGACGAAGTACTCGATCGTCAGCGACTACACCTCGATGATCGTGATGCGTGAGGAACGGTTCGCCGAGCGCGGGATCGATCGCAGCAACAAGAAACGCGTCGAGACCGAGCGCAAGGCCCGCGCAGAGCGCGCCAAAGCAACGATCCAGAACACACACGCCGATCAATCCAAGCCGATGTTCGAAAACCGTCGATCCCACTCGACCGGTGGCGGTGGTGGCGGGCTCGGCGCCACGGGACCGCTGTTCCTCGGATTGCTCGCAGGACTCGGTGGGATTCGTGCCTGGGTGGCTCGACGGAACCGTAACCCGTGATGCGTGCCTTGCCCTGGCGTTCCCTGGGGTTGGCGATCGCCGCCATCGCGGTGTTCGCCGCCCCCGGGGCGTCGACCTGGCTCAGCGCCGATCGTGCCGCGATCGGCTCGGGGGAGCTGTGGCGATTGTGGACCGGTCATCTCGTTCACGGTTCGGTTTCACATCTCGGCTGGAACGTCTCGGCCCTCGTCGCGCTC
>JBFFZZ010000161.1:0-7010 GCA_041568335.1 Candidatus Polarisedimenticolaceae bacterium
TGTTGATCATCCTGTTGCTCGTCTGGCAGTTCGACTCGCTCCGCAAGCCGGTGATCATCCTGGTCGCCGTGCCCCTGGCGATGATCGGCGTGGTCCTCGGGCTGATCGTCCTGCGCAGCTACTTCGGCTTCATGACGCTGCTCGGGATCGTTTCGCTGGCGGGGATCGTGATCAACAACGCGATCGTGTTGATCGATCGGATCGAGCTGGAGATCCGGGAGAACGGGCTGACACCGGGTCGCGCGATCGTCGAGGCGGGCCAACGGCGGTTGCGCCCGATCCTGCTGACCACCGTCACGACGCTGGGCGGGATGATCCCCCTTTACCTCGGTGGGGGGCCGATGTTCGAGCCGATGGCCGTGGCGATCATGTTCGGTCTGCTCGTCTCGACCGTGCTCACGCTGGGCGTGGTCCCCGTGCTTTACGCGCTGCTGTTCCGGGTTCGTGTGACCGCCGCCGACTTCGAGTTCTGAGGGCGTTACTCCTTCGCTTCGTTGTAAGCGCGTTCGATCGCTTCGGCAGCGGTCTGATCGAAAAACCGCTTGCCCGCGTCGTCGCGGCCGAGCCGTTCACGCCAGATGGACAGATCGATCTCGGTTTGGGCTGCCTCGAGCGTCTTGCCCGCGGTTACCGCGGCGGCCGCCCCATCGACCAGCGCGCGGATGAACCCGGTGATCGCCTCCATCTGATTGCGACCCTCGAAGACGGGGCCGTGGCCGGGGACGATCCGGTCGAACCGCAGCTCGGCCAGGGTCTCGAGCGTTTCGAGCCACTCACGCGGGTGGCCGTGCCCGACGTAGGGCAGGTCGTCGAGCAGGTCGCCCGTGATCAGCACTTTCCTCCCGGGAAGGTAGACGACCGTGTCGCCACGCGTGTGGGCCCGGAAGTGCAGCAGCTCGATCCTCGGCGACCCGCGCAGGGTCATCGATTTCGAGTAAGTCAGGTCCGGCGCGTCGCGCCCGGGCACGTCCTCTGCGAGTGTCTCGTGACCGAGGAACGACACCCCTTTCCCCCACGCCTCGCGGTACAGCGCGTTGCCCCGGGTGTGATCCTCGTGCCAGTGGGTGTTGATCACGAAGCGGACGGGCTTTGGGCTCAGCCGGCCGATCTCTGCGATCAGCTCGCGAAGGCTGTCGGCGTTCGCCGGGGAGTCGACCACGACCAGATCGTGCTCGCGCTCGATGAAAACCACGTTGGCGTCGTCGAAGCGGCCCTCATGGGGTTGCAGGGCGGCCCAGACGCCGTCCGCGACCTTCTGGATGGTCCAGTGGCCATCGCCGGTCTCCGAGGCGCCGGCCAGCGCCATGAGCAGCCACGGAAGAACCACGATCAGCACGATGAAAACGACACGACCCGGTCTCATGAGTCTGCTCCTCAGGCCGCCAGCTCGGGCGCGGAGCGCTCCGGTCCGTTTTCCCTGGATGCGGCGTAGGCGATGCGACCGCTGGTGATGTCCATCACCGCATGCACCACCATCGGCGCCCACAAGGCGCCGGTCAAACCGTAGAGCAGCGCGAGCATCCCGCCGACCGCGGCCGTGCGCGGGATGCCGGCCGGCCCCTGGTAGACGTGAGCAAAACCGAACACGAGGGAGGACACCACCCCCGCGGCCCAGAACGGCGAGCCGAGCCACGCCATCAGGTAGGCGATCAGGTAGCCGCGGAAGACGATTTCCTCGCAGATTCCCGCGGTGACCGACACGGCGTCGAACGTCCGGCTTTCCTTCGAGGTGTGCGGAAGGATGAAGGTCAACTTGGCGAGCTGCTGACGGAACTTTTCCTGACTCTCGGGGTTCCGGACGACGGAACGCATCTGCCAGACGAGACCCACACAAACGGCGACGGCCAGCGCGTAGCCGGCCCAGGCAAGACCGCCGCCGCGGAGGGTCAATCCGATCTCCGCGCCGCTCCGGCCCAGGGCGAACCAGCCGATCAACAGGGCGATCGCGATGATCCATTCCTCGCCGATGACCTTCTGATAGAGCTTCATGCGTAGCTCGGTGCGACCGGCGCGGATCTGCGCGGCCTTCTTTTTCATCGCGAAGTAATCCCAGATGGGAAACACGGCCGCGAGAAGGACGAAGACGATGTGATCGATCCAAATGGGCGTCATGGTTGAGTCTCCCGGTTACGCAGTGGCATCAAGGCCACGGTGAAGGACACGAACGAGTCGTCCGGGGACGGCTCGTGACTTTGATGGGAACGCGACAGCAGTTTCTCGATGCCGCGCAAGAGCTTGTTCAACTCGGCAAGGTCTTTCTTGGGTAGCCTGCAGTGGATCCGCGCGCCAAACACGTTGCGGTACGGGCCGGCGCTCTTGGACTTCGGGTTGGTGAACGCCGCCTTCATGTCGCGCTCGGCCATGCGGAAGGCGGTGGCCATGGTCTTCAACGACATCGCGGCGACGTCCTCCCCGGCTTCCCGGGGTGCCTCCATCTTGAACAGGTCGGCGACGGGAACGAAAAGCGCCTCGGGTCGGCGGCCGGATTGCTTCTTGCCGACGCGTTTCAGAAGCCCCGCCTTCTCCAGCACACGCACGTGGTAGTGGATTGCCGTCGCCGGGCGCCCCATACGCTCGGCGATCGTGGCCACGGACATCGGGCCCCCGTCGGCGAACAGGCCGATCATCTCCATCCGGATCGGGGAGGAGATGGCCCGGCGCTGCTCCTCCTCGCGGATGATGAAAACCTTGGGTTTTCGCGCTTTTGTGTTCATATTCAAAAATATACTCTATTTTTAATTTAAAAACAAGATCGATTTTGAATAAATGGGCAAGCGGTATATTCCGTTCAATGAGTCAGGGCAGTTTTCGCACCACGCGCTGGACCGTCGTTCGCGCCGCGCGGGCCAAGAGCGAGCCGGGGTCCAGCGAGGCGCTCGCCGAGCTGTGCGAGGCCTACTGGTACCCGCTTTACTTCTTTGTAAGGCGGATGGGTCACCACGCGGACAACGCGCGCGATCTGACCCAGGGCTACTTCCTCAATCTGATGGAGCGGGATTACCTCGACACCGTACGCGAGGACGCCGGAAAGTTCCGCTCCTTCCTGCTCGCATCGATGAAGCACTACCTGGCCAACGCCAAGCGCGACGCCGCGGCGCTCAAACGCGGTGGGGGGCAAATGCCGATCTCCCTCGATGTCGACGAGGCCGAGCACCGTTACCGGCTGGAACCGGTCGACGAGGCGACCCCCGAGAAGGCCTACGAGAAGCGCTGGGCGCTGGAGGTGATCGATCGGGCGCGCGACCGGTTGCGCAGCGACTTCGAGGGGGCGGGGAAAGCAAGGCACTTCGAATTGCTTTCCGCGCACCTCTCCGGTAGCGAAGACGGCAAGCCCTACAAGGCGATCGCGGAAGAGCTCGACACGACCGAAGCCGCGGTCAAGATGAGCGTCTCACGCATGCGCCGGCAGTTCGGCCGCGCGCTCCGCGACCAGATCGCCGACACCGTCGACTCGACCGAAGACGTCGACGCCGAGGTCAAGTACCTGCTGACGATCGTCTGACCCCGGCTAATCGTACTCTTTGAGGAGGGCTTCGAAGCCGGGGTTGCCGCGAAGCGTCGGGAAGTCGTCGCCGACGCTCGAAGGACGCATGCCACGGTCCAGGGCTCGACGTAGCGTCCGGAGCGCCTCGGCGGTCTCGCCCCTGTTGGTCTGAGAGATGGCCTCGACGTAAAGCAGGTTGACGTGATCCTCCGGCTGGAACGCCCGTCGAACCTCCAGCGCGCGATCGATGAACGCGGCCGCTTCCGTCGTGTTCCCTTGCGCGCGCGCAAGCCGGTGGAGCTGGTAATAGGCCCTGGCCAGGGCGACATTCGTGACGCCGCCCTGCTCCGCAGCGTCACGCACCCGGGTCAGGATCTCGTGTGCCTCGGACATCTTGCCCTGGTCCGCGTAGGCGCGACCGAGATTGACGCCGATCGACGTGCGCCCGAGTCTTTCCCAGCCCGTCAGATTCGTGTCGACGATTCCTTGCGCGCGAAGCAGCACCGACTCGGCCTCGTCCGGTCGTCCGAGCGCCAAGAGCATCTCCGCTTGGTTTTGAAGCACTCCCGCGACCCACATGTGGTCGGGCCCCCTGGTCCTTTCTCGGGAGCGAACGATCCGTTCGTAAAGTCGCAACGCGTCAGCCGGTCGCTTCCAACGATCGTAAAGCTCCGCGAGGCTGTTCAATCCGTTCATCACACGGTCGTCGTCCGGTCCGTGGGCCGCCTCCACAATGGAGATGCTCCGCTGGAAGGTCTTTTCGGCCTCTTCCCAGCGTCCCAACTCGCGCAACGCGAGCGCGACGTTATGCAACGAGCTGCCGATCTCCGGGTGATCCGGGCCGAAGATCTCCTCACGCATCGCCAGGCCGCGGCGATAGTGCAGTTCTGCGTTCTCGTAGTCACGTGCGTACCAGAACTGAGTGCCGAGGTTGTCGGCGGCGTTGGCCAGGTAGGGATGTCCGGCGGGGAGCACGCGCTCCCAGACCTCGGTGGCACGACGCAGCTGAACTGCCGCCTCGTCATACCGTTGCAAGACCGACAGGATGAGCGAGTGGTCGCTCAAACACCCCGCGTATCGCGGGTGCAGCTCACCGATCGCGCCGCCCATGATCGGGCATGTCCGCTCGTAGATACCGAGCGCCTCTTCGGTTCGGCCAAGGCGATGCACGAGCCAGGCCTTGTGGTAAAGCGCGGTAGCGTATTCGATCGATTCGGAACCGATGACCCGCTCCGCGAAGTTCACGGCACGATCCAGTACCTGTTGCGCCTCCTCCAGCTCGCCGCGATCGCGCAGCATGACACCGAGGGTGGTCAGGGTTTGTCCCCAGATCGGATTGTCCCGCAGGGACGATCTCTCGATGAGCTCGAGGCCCTCGCGCGCGGCGGCCAAGGCTTCGTCCATGCGGCCGGCTCGGCGGTGGAGCCAGGAAAGCACCCGAAGAGCCTCGATCGCGTTCGTGGAGTCGGTTCCGATGGTGGTACGGCCGCGCTCGAGGGCCGGTTCGAGAAGACGCTGTGCCTCGTCGTCAACCCCGAGGTTGTGGTAGACGTTGCCCATGATCAACATTAGGCGGGTTTGGACCTCGGGTTGATCGGTCAGCTCCGTCTCGATCCGGGCCGCGCCCTTGTCCAGGATCTCCCGCGCGCTGATCTCCTCGCCCTGCGCGATGCGAGGATCGGGTACCTCGAAGAGTTCCTGGAGAAAGCTGGAGACTTCCTCGGAGGTCCGCGCTTCCCGCTCGGCACGATCTCGCTCCGCGCGGATGCGCCGGTTTTGAAATGCCATCACGGTCACACTGACGATGAGGAGGATCAGGACCGCCGCCGCGAGCCCCGATGCCAGCGGGTTGCGCGCCGCCAGCTTGCGAAGCTGATACGAGACGCTCGGCGGGCGCGCTAGTATCGGTTCCTTGTCAAGGTGACGCCGGATGTCGTCCGCCAGCTCGGCCGGCGAGCCGTAGCGCCGGTCGCGCTCCTTCTCCAGCGCCTTCATCGTGATCAGGTCGAGGTCGCCTGCGAGCGTGCGGCAAAGAGAAGACACGTCGGTATGACGCGACTCGGCCAGCCCGGTCGCTTGCTCGCCGAGCTGGCTGATCCGCGTGCTCGGCTTGGATGGCTGCACCTCCCGGATCTGACGTCGCACCTCGTCGAACGCCGCTTTCTGCAGCGCGCGGCGGTCGAACGGAAGCGCACCGGTCAGCAGCTCGTAGAGCAGCACACCGAGCGAGTAGACGTCGGTGCGTGTGTCGATGTCGAACGGCGCGAGCGACGCCTGCTCGGGGCTCATGTACTCGGGCGTGCCGAGCAGCACCCCCATCGCGGTCATCGCGGAGTGCTCGGTCAGTGACTGCTCCGTCGCCTTGGCCACGCCGAAATCGATGATCTTCGGCTGCGGCTCACCGTCGATCTCGGTGACCAGCACGTTCGACGGTTTGATGTCGCGGTGGATGATCCCGCGCCGGTGGGCGTGCTGCACGCCCTCGCAGACGCGCGAGAACAACGACAGCCGGTCACCCGTAGCGAGCCGTTTACGGTCGCAGTAGTCCGTGATGGGCTCGCCGTCGATGAACTCCATCGCGAAATAGGGCCGGCCGGTGTCGGTCTCACCGGCCTCGAACACCTTCGCGATCGCGACATGGTCCATCAGCGCCAGCGCCTGGCGCTCGGCCTCGAAGCGCTTGACGACCTGATCGGTGTCCATCCCGTGCTTGACGACCTTGAGCGCGACCCGACGTTTGATCGGCTCGGTCTGCTCGGCGAGGTAGACGAGGCCCATCCCGCCCTCGCCGAGCTCGCGCACGATCGTGTAGGGGCCGACCCGACCACCGGTCACGAGCCGGTGACGGCTAACGTCTTCTCCGGATTCCGAAGGCGCCGGTTCCTCGCTGCCGGACGACGTCTCCAGCGCCAAGCCCAGCAGGCAGGCCGGACAGTCCGCGCCGGGCGACTCCAACATCTTCCCGCACTTCGGGCAGCGTGCGTCCGCCAAAACGTGTCTCTCCCCGGCGCTAGTTTATCCGAGCCGTTCCGGATTTCCTGGCTTCGGTTTCTCTCTGGTTTTGGCCGAGAGTCTCCTACCCCGAATCGACTCCGTCTCTTTCAACGACGTTTTCAAGGCCAGCTTGAGCAGGCAAGCCGGGCAGTCCGCTGAACTCGATTCGAGCTTCTTCCCGCATTTCGGGCAGCGCACTTCCGCCATGACGTTTCCTTACCCATCTGCATCCGACCGTAACGTGAGCCCTGCCTCCGTCGGTCAACGCGCGTTACCTCTCGAACGCCATCGGTAAGGACCCTGTACTGCGATCCTCCAAGGGCCGCCGAACGAGGTGTCACGATGAACCGCCAACGAGTATTTCAACCTCTTTTATTGGGACTTTTGGTCTCCTTTGGCCCCGTGGTCGCCGGCGACGCCACCACCTCGGAGCGCGACCCGGAAGAGGGCGGCGGTGTTTCACCCGTCGTCGTACACCTCGAGATGGGCGAAACCCTGTTCAAGTCGACGATCGACGACGAACGGAACAACA
>JBFFZZ010000162.1:0-6928 GCA_041568335.1 Candidatus Polarisedimenticolaceae bacterium
GTCGTGCCCCTCGGAGGCGAGCGGCGCGAGAGGCGTGACGCGCTGCTTCTGCAGTTCCAGACAGCCGCGCTCGTAAGTTGTTTTCTTCTCGTGCGTCGGCAGGAAGACCATCGAGCGTTGGCGTTCGGGTTCGTGCCCACGTTCTTCCTGATCGCACCGACCTACTACTACTACATCACGCTGCTGCTGCCGTTCCTGTTCTTCGCCGAGCGGCTCGAGCGACGGCGTGAGGCGCTCGGCGCTGCAGGCCTCTTCCTGATCGGTCTCGGCGGCTTCTGGTGCTACCACCGCTGGGACCAGTACTTCCCGACCTACTACTGGATCTCCGTCATGTTCCTGGCGCTCGTGCTCGACATGATGGTTGTGGCGGCCATGGAAAAGCGCGCCACCGAGGATCCTGCAAGCGGCTGGCAACCGCCCGATTCTCCCCGGAACAGCACACAAATCCCCTGATTCGAGACCTCCGTCGGCCCGCTGGAAATCGGTCCTTCGACTCCCCAGATTGGACCCTGGGTTTAAGAACGACATCAGCGTCTCGCGCGGCCTCACCGCCGCGCGGGCCGGGAAGACGTGCGACGGTAGGAATGGCGACCGCGACCAAAGTCAAGTTGGACCTCCGGGACGGGCTGCAAACCCTGCCCGACATCCTGTTCGTGCTCGACCGCGACGGGCGGATCCTCGACTGCGTGGGGGGCAACCCCACCGACCTCATGCTGCCGCGCAAGGACCTCATCGGGAAGGACATAGCGCGTTGCCCGTTCGGCATCGGTCCGCTCTTCGAGGCCGCGCTGCGCGCCGCCGGGAGGGGCAAGGGTCCCGCTTCGATCGAGTACACGCTGTTCTGTGAGACCGGGCCCGCCGCCTTCGAAGCGCGGATCGCCAAATCGCCCGACGTCGGTTTCCTCGCGGTCGTGCGCAACACGACGCGCGGACCCCAGGATTTCGCGCCGCGCGTCGAAGACTTCGATGTCGGGAACGCGGTCGCGATGTGGAAAGCGGCGTTCGATGCCACGGCCGAGGGCATCCTCATCGTCGATCTCGACGGCAACTACGTGGCTTCCAACCACGTGTTCCACGAATTGTGGCGCATCCCGCGATACATGCTCTACCGCGGCCAGGAGATGGTGGTCGCCAAGTTCGCGCTTTCGCTGGTTCACGATCCGAAGGCTCTGCTGGAGCGGGTCAAGGAGATCCACGCGACTCGTCGCGGGCGTAGCGTGAATATCGTCCGCTTCAAGGACGACCGGCACTTCGAGTGTATCTCGATGCCGCAGATGATCGGCGACCAGGTCGTGGGGCGCGTCTGGAGCTTCCGCGACATCACCGACCGGGTGCGGGCCGAAGCCCAAACGCGCCACGACGCCTACCACGACACGCTGACCGGGCTACCCAACCGGGCGTTGTTCCAGGACCGGCTGGACCAGGTCGTCGGCCGCGCGCGACGGTCCGATCTCAACGCGGCCGTGTTGCTCCTCGATCTCGACCGGTTCAAGATGATCAACGACACCCTGGGTCATGCGGCGGGTGACGAGCTCTTGGTAGAGGTCGCCAGGCGTTTGCAGTCGAGAAAGCGTGAGGGCGACACGATCGCGCGGCTCGGCGGTGACGAGTTCGTCCTCATCGTTTCCGAGTTGCGGCACAAGGAAGACGCCGCGATCGTCGCCGAACAGCTCATCGAGGTCCTCAGGCCGCCGATCCAGATCGAGACCCACGACCTGCGGGTCTCAGCGAGCATCGGTGTGGCGATCTTTCCCGACGACGGGAAAGAGAGCGCGGGGTTGCTCAAGAGCGCCGACATGGCGCTGTACCGGGCCAAGGAACTGGGACGGGACAACTACCAAGTCTTCGAAAAGAAGCTCAACGAGCGCACGATGGAGCGGCTGGTCCTCGAGAACGATCTCAAGCGGGCGATCCACGAGAAGGAATTCATCCTGCACTACCAGCCGCAGTACGACCTGAAGACCGGAGAGATGCGCGGGGTCGAGGCGCTCGTGCGCTGGAAACAGGGCAAGGAAGTGGTCCCACCGGGGAAATTCATCCGTATCGCCGAGGAATGCGGTCTCATCGTCCAACTCGGCCGCTGGGTGCTCGAGGAGGCGGCGCACACCTGCGCGGAGATCAACAAGAAAAGCGTCCTTTCGCTGCGCATCTGCGTGAACGTCTCGGCGCTCCAGATCCAACGGCCCAACTTCGCCAACGAGGTCGCGGAGATTCTCCGCAGCGCGGATCTCGAGCCCAAGAAGCTCGTCGTCGAGCTCACCGAGAGCGCGTTGATGGCCAATCCCGAACAGGGTTCCTACGCCATGGAGCAGCTCCAGCAGATGGGCGTCGGCATCGCGATGGACGACTTCGGCACGGGCCACTCCTCGTTGAACCACGTTTCGGTCTTGCCGATCTCGTTCCTCAAGATCGATCGTGCCTTCGTCGAGAACTGCGCCAAACGCAAGGCCGACGCGTCGATCCTCACCGCAATCGTCACGATGGGCCACGCGCTCGGGTTCAAGGTGCTCGCCGAAGGTGTCGAGAACAAGTCGCAGGAGCGGATTCTACGCGAGCAAGGTTGCGACGAAGTGCAGGGTTACCTCTACAGTCGTCCCGTGACCAAACCGCAGCTGTTCAAGCTGCTGGGAATCAAGAAGGGCCGCTAGCGGCCCGCCCACGCCTCCCGGATCACCTCGCGCATCTCGGGTGTCGCGAGGCGGAAGTCGCGGCCGACCGGGCGTGGCTCGGGGAACCACTTCCAGAGGAACGACCCGAGGATCGCGGCCTCGCGTTCGACCGTCTCGAGCGCGACACGCGTACACAGCGCCTGCAGCGCGGTCCCTTCGCCATCGGTCTCGCCGGACCACGGCTCGCGCGCGGTCCGGGACGAGTGGTTGTACCCCAGCTCGGTCAGCAAAACGGGGCGCCCCTGGGCCTCGCTGAAGGCGGACAGCTTTGCCGCCCAGCGGGCCCAACCCGCGCGAACCGTGTCCGCGGTTACCGCTTCGTCCGCATCGACGAGCGGGAAGTAACCTTGGATTCCGATCGCATCCAACGCGTTCCAGAAGGGGACCGACTCGTAACGATCCCAGTTGGCGGCATAGGTCAGCGGCGCGTCGGTCGCCCGGCGGACCGCCGCGATCACCTCACGCCAACGATCCTCGTGCTCCAGCGTCCGGGCCAGCTCGGTTCCCACGACGAAGCCGTCGGCCTCGCGCGTGATCTTCGCCACGGCGACGATCCAGTCCGTGTAACCGTTCCAGAAGCGCTCCCAAGCGGCCTCCTCGTCGAATCCGATCTCGCCGCGCCACTCGAAAGAACCCCAGTAGGCCAGGTGAGGCTTGATCAGGATCTTCAGGCCGAGGGCATGCGCCTCGCGGATCGGACGCGTGAGCTCCTCGGTGGGCGAGTCGGGGTCGACGGGACGGTAGATCCGCACGGTTCCGTCGGGGCGGATCCCGGCGTAAGGGTGGATCGCGACCCACCCGGCGCCCAGATCGCGGAGCTGCTGCATCGTGGGACGCATGTGGTCGGTGGCCCATTCCTGACCCGAGCGATGCGTCGAGATCGTCACGCCACGGATCGACGCGGGAAACCCCCCGGGAGTGTCGGACGGGGGCGGATCGGCACCGCCCCCGCCCGTCAGCAAGACGACCGCCGCGAACACGATGGGGTCAAGTCTCGACATGCACACTTGCTCTTCCTCGGGACCGTCTAACGCTGAAAGCGTCCGAAGCTCACGGGGATCATTGTAGCCGTGGGGGCGTGAACCGGAGGGGCGGGTCTAGTTCCGCGTGCGCAGCCGAATCTTGTCCTCGGGGGCGATTTTGGCGAGTGCCTCGAGGGCGTTCGCGGCGCGGTTCAGCGGCCGCCACTGCGCTTCCGCGAGCTCGCGGTTCGGCGCCCTGTCCGGACCCACGATCCAGCGCTGCTCGAAGTACCGTTCCGTCGCGGTCAGGCAAGAGACCATGCGTAGCGGCCAATCCTCTCCCTGGAGCTCGGGGGCGTGGTTGCGCTGGACCGCGCTCAACAGCTCGTCGAGGCTCCGCTCCACCGGGCGCAGCTCGCTGTCGCGCAGCCTCTCCCAGCCGGCCCGTTTGCGCCGGTCGGTCGGCGGAGGGCCGATCAACACGGGATCCTCGGAGGTCCGCACGCCGTCGACCACCCGTATGACGTCGACCATCCTGGCCATCAGCTTGCCGGTCGCGGCATCCGGCCGGGCGTCCTCGTCGAGGACCCGGTCCCGCTGGGTGGCGAGCCACTGCAACAGGTCGTCCTGCCAGCGACAGGTGTCCGGTGGACGGTGGTTGGAATCGACGAGCAACCTGCGGAACGACTCGGTCGACTGGACGACGCGTTTCTGCTCCGGCTCCAGCTCACCACGAACGACACGCGGCTCTTGCCAGGTTTCGATCGGCTTTTCCGGCCGCGGCGGAAACAGGCTCGTCGGCGCCGACGCAACTCGCGGGGCTGCCGGCTCGTCGGGGATGTTGATCGTCAAGCGGCCGGTTCCCGCGCCGCTCAACGGCAGCGCATGGATGACCAGTGTCCAAGGACCCTGCTTGAGCTGGTTGCGCTCGACCGTCATCTTCATCCGGAGCGGCGAGGGGCCGCTGCGCCGCTGGGTGACACCGCGACCGCCGGGCGGTTCGATGCGAAAGGCCAACGGCCGGTTGCCGGACCACTCCGCCTCGACGGAGATCTCGCCGGGGTGGGGAACCCAGAACGGAAGTTCGAAGTGCGCGGCCTGCCCCTCCGGGATCTCCAGGCTGTACAGCTTCTGTTCCGCGCAGACGGCGCCGGCGGCCAGCACGACGCAGGCCAGCGGCAGCCACACCAGGGGACCCCGGTTCGTTTTCAATCGGTCCACACCCCTACCTTTCGGCCGTACGGCGGCCTTGCCGGAATATAATTCCCGAGACGGGGAGGGACAAATCGCTTGATTCCTGGTCTTTTTGACGGGCCTGACGAGCGCCTGGGCCATCTCGACCCACCGATTCGCCTGGGCACGTCGTCTTGGTCGGCCGCGGACTGGAAGGGTCCGTTCTACCCGCCCAACGCTCGACCCGGCGATTTCCTGAGGTACTACGCCGAACATTTTGACGCCGTCGAGTGCGACGCCACGTTCTACGCCACGCCGGCCCTTCGAACGGTCGAGGGCTGGCACGCCAAGACGCCCGAGGGGTTCATGCTGGCCAGCAAGCTACCCCGCGAGATCACGCACGATCTCGGGATGGTCGGTTGTGCCGACGTGTTGCGCGATCACCTGCAGGTCATGAGCACGCTGGGTTCCCGGCTGGGTCCGATCGTAGCCCAATTCGCCTACGTGCCTCGGGGCCGCGATGCGCAGGAGCACGCCACAGGTGACGACTTCCGGGCCCGACTCGCACCGTTCCTCGAGCTGTGGCCGCGCGAGATGGAGCTCGTCGTCGAGGTGCGCAACAGGAGGTGGATCGCCGAACCGTTGCTCGATCTTCTGCGCGAGAACGGTGTCGGGCTGGTGCTGCCGGCCTATTACACGATGCCCGCCCCGGCGGAGCTGTTCGGCGGCGTGGACCCGGTGACGAGCGACCTGATCTACGTCCGTTTCCTCGGTCATCACCGGGAGATGGATGCGCTGGTCGCGCGGCTCCGCGCGGAAGGCAAGAGAGCCGGTGAATGGGGCGAGCTCGCGCTCGACCGTAGCGACGAGATGCGCGAATGGGTCCGCCCGTTGCGCGAGCGCGCATCCGCGGGCAAGCGCGTCGTGACGTTCTTCAACAACCACTACGCCGGTTACGCGCCGGGATCGGTGTTTCTCTTCGGTCGCCTCTGGCAGGGGGAGTGATCCGGCTAGAGCTCGTAGAGCTCGGGATCCACCGTGGGGCGTGATCGGGCCCGCAGTAGCCGCAGCTTCGGTCCCTGTCCGGCGAACGGATCCTCCGCCTCGAGGACGTCTCCCATCTCGGCCTCGATCGTGTCGGGATCCTCCCCGGCCTCGCAACGCCTCAAGGCTTCCTCCATGCCCTCGCCCATCGGCGCCCCGCTGTTCTCATAGAAGCGCCGCATCAGGCCTGCCATCGCTTTGGGATCGTCCTCGCCGAGGGACTCGGCCTCGCGGGCGAGGCCCTCCATCGCCCGTTCCATGCGCTCGGTGTCGACGCCGGGCGGCGGTTTTCCGGTTTCGGCGTCGTCCGCACCCCCGGTGACCGCGAACGTGGAGGCGCGGCGCTCGAGTCGAGGCCGGCCGCAGCGGGGACAGGCCGGGCGCTTGCGGGTGTCGACTTTCCGCGACAGGAAGTTGAACAGCACGTGGCAGTCGGAGCAGTAGAACTCGTAGATGGGCATCGTGTGTCACATCTTGCGACTACGCTCGAGGATCGTCTTGAGGTTGCTCACGTTCTTGTCGCGCCTACGGTCGGTCTGGCCCAGGATCTCCTGCAACGCGTCGCCGATGTGCGGGATGTACTTCTCGATGTAGCTTCGTTTCTTGTACTCGTCCGCCTGGCGCCTCCGTTTACGCACAAAGACGCCGACTCGACGACCGGCTTCCTGCAACGCGAGCCGGACCTCCTTGATGATCTCGGGGTAGGATGCGACCGCCTCCTTCGATTCCGAGGTGAAAGGAACCCACACCGACGCCATGTGGACGAGCACGATCATCGGGCCGATGGGAAGCGCGCCGCGTGCCTGCTGCAGGCCGTACTTTTTCCAGTCGGTGGAGACGACGGCCTTGGTCATCGCGCAGGCCGACTGCTGGTACTGGAGCGGGACCCGGTTCGCATAGCGATACAGGTGGACGGTGTCCTCGGCGCCGAGCCCACCCCCGTAGGCCAGCCCGACCTCGATCTGGAACGGGTTGCCGCGGTAGACGGCCGGTGATCGGGTCACCGCCGTGACGAAGTCGGCGTCGACCCGTTTCTTGAGACAGCTCAGCAACAAATCCTCACGGATCGGCGCCAGGCAC
>JBFFZZ010000163.1:0-6896 GCA_041568335.1 Candidatus Polarisedimenticolaceae bacterium
AGGACCAGGCGTCGGCGAGCCACAGCTCCGGACGGACGTACCCGTCGTCTTCCATGAACGCCAGGTACTCGGCGTTGGTGACCAGGCGGTCGGCCAGCGCGCAGGGCTGCAGGAACACGCGATGGCGCGGGGTCTCGTTGTCGAACACGAACCCCGCATCGGGCCGTGCGCCGATCTCGGCCACGCCCCCGTCGAGCTCGACGAACGACGGGTGCCGTTTGGAGGAGACCGGGGGGAGCGGCCCATCCGCATAGACCGGGTACAACGGGTTGTGGCCGAAATTGTATTTCAGATCGGTCAGCAACAGCTCCTGGTGTTGTTGTTCGTGGTTCAGTCCGAGGATCGTGCGGCTCTCCACATCGGCTCCGGGGTCCTCGAGAAGCGCTTCCATGGCGCGGTCGACGTGAGCCCGGTAGTCGCGAACCTCGGCGACGGTCGGACGGGAGAGGTTCCCGCGCTGCGGTCGGGGGAACTGCCTGCCGACGCCGTTGTAGTAAGAATTAAAAAGATACTCGAAGTCGTCGTTGAAAGGGCGGTAGGAGTCGACGGAGGGCTTGAGCAGGAACGTCTCGAAAAACCAGGTCGTATGGGCCAGATGCCACTTCGGTGGGCTGGCGTCCGGCATCGGCTGCACACCGTAATCCTCGATCGCCAGCGGTTCGCACAGCCGCAGGGACCGGTTTCGCACGCTACGGTAACGCCGGACGAGTGTGCTGGCCTCGGTCCCGACCGTCACTGGAACCCCTTCCGTTTCGATTCGACCCGTGACGGCGCAGCCTATCACGTCTACGAAACGGGGCAAAACCACGGCTCGTGTTCGGTATTACGACACACCCAATCACGTTCGTGACACCAGCGACTACCAAACGGGAAGGCCCGCTTGCACCGACGCCTGAGCGGGCCCCATGTTTCGCGTCATGCGCCGGTGGCACATCGTTTGCGTTGTAGGGTCGTTCATGCCGGGATTTTTGACCAGACACATGTGTCGGATGGCTGTCGCGTTTGCGGTCATCGCTGCGTCCTGCGGGACCCTGCTCGCACAATCGCAGGAACCCCTGACCCCACGCCGGGCATCGAGGTTCCTCGCACAGGCCACGCTGGGCGCCGACTGGGAAGAGATCCAACGCGCGACGCAGCTCGGGCTCGAAGGCTGGCTGGACGATCAGTTCCAGCAGCCGATCGGCTATCACGAGCCGCCGTTGCAGGCGATCGAAAACCGCGGTGTCGTCCTCGATTCGGCCATCCGCCGGGCGGTCTGGTGGGAGCAGGTGATGGAATCCCCCGACCTGCTGCGGCAGCGTGTCGCCCTGGCCCTCAGCGAGATCTACGTCATCTCGGACAACGTCACGGCCGTCGACGACAACGTCCTCGGGACGGCGAACTACTACGACATGTTGCTGAGCCACTCGTTCGGCAACTTCCGCGACCTGCTGCGCGATGTCTCCCTGCATCCGATCATGGGGGCCTATCTCAGCCACCTGCGCAACGAGCGCTCGGATCCGTCGCGTGGCCGCTTCCCCGACGAAAACTACGCACGCGAGGTCATGCAGTTGTTCTCGATCGGCCTGTTCGAGCTCAACATCGACGGGACCCTGCAGCGCGACGGCAACGGCAACGCGATCCCGACGTACGACAACGACGACATCACGGAGTTCGCCAAGATCTTCACCGGGCTGTCGTTCGACAGCGCGTTCCCGGATTTTCGTAACGGCCTGCCCGTCTGGGACCGGCCGATGGAGATGTACCCGCCCTACCACGAGCCGGGTCCCAAGTTCTTGCTTCGCGGGAACTTCGTACCGGCGAGCCAGACCGGTCTGGAAGACGTCGAGTCGGCGATCGACAACCTGTTTCAGCATCCCAACGTCGGGCCGTTCCTCGCCCGCCGGCTGATCCAGCGGATGGTCACGTCGAACCCGTCGCCGGCCTACATCCGCCGCGTCGCCGAAGCGTTCAACAACAACGGCAATAACGTGCGGGGCGACATGAAGGCGGTCGTCCGCGCGGTGCTGCTCGACCCCGAGGCGCGCACCTGGCCGACCGCGGCGGTCTCCTTCGAAGGTCGGCTGCGCGAGTCGTTCCTGCGTCGCGTTCATCTCGCGCGCGCGTTCAACGCGGCCAACCTGACCAACGACTTCCCGATCGACGACCGCAGCGCACCGGTCAACTTCGGCCAGCGGCCGATGAGCTCGCCGACCGTATTCAACTTCTTCCTGCCCGACCATCAGCCGCAGGGTGACATCGGCGACCGCGGGCTTTACGCGCCCGAGTTCCAGATCATCACCGCGGTGACCGCGATCGCCAGTGCCGACGACCTGGAGTCGCAGATCACCAGCGGGATGAACCGGGCGCCCCTCAACCCGCTCGCCGTGGTGCGGCTCGATCTCAGCGACGAGATCGCGCTGGCGCCGAACGTCACCGCGTTGATCGATCGACTCGACCTGTTGATGACCTACGGGAACATGAGCGGGCAGATGCGCCAGATCCTCGTCGAGAACCTGTCGCGACTGTCGGATCCCGGCGAGCGCGCGCAGATGGCGCTGTACCTGATCTCGATCTCGCCGGAATACGCGGTGATCCAGTAACCCCGGAGACCTCGATGAAAGACGACCGCAAGAAGAAGGACGCACCCGAGGGAGTGAGCCGGCGGAATTTCCTGGGGACCGCAAGCTGCGCCGCCGTGGGGAGCACGGCCCTGTTCTCCACCGTGCTCGATCTGGGCATGTTCAACGCGCTCGCCTCCACGACCACGGGCGATTACAAGGCGCTGGTCTGTCTGTTCTTCGGCGGCGGGATCGACTCGTTCAACCTGCTTGTCCCCAGCGGCCCGGCGGAATACGCCGAGTACGCCCAGGTGCGCCAGGACCTGGCGCTGCCGCAGATCGATCTGTTGCCGATCGCCCCCGCGACGCCTCAGGGGCGACAGTTCGGACTGCATCCGAACGTGCCGGAGCTGCAAACCCTGTTCGCCAACGGCCAACTGGCCTTCCTGAACAACGTCGGCACGCTCGTCGAGCCGATGACGTTGCAGCAGTACCGCGACGGGACCGCACGACGCCCGCTTGGGCTGTTCTCGCATTCGGATCAGCAGATGCACTGGCAGACCTCGATCCCCGACCGCCGCAACGCGTCCGGTTGGGCCGGCCGGATGGCCGACGTGCTGGGCTCCGTCAACAACAACCAGAACATCTCGATGAACATCTCGCTGTCCGGACAGAACACCTTCCAGTCGGGCAACATCACCGCGCACTACACGATCACCGAGAACGGCAGCCGCGGGCTGCGCGGGTACGGCGGGCCGTCGCTGACCGACCAGGTCCGAACGGATTCGATCGACAACCTGCTGGCCATGAACTACCAGCACGTCTTCGAGCAGGCCTTTGCCGACCGTATGCGCGGGGCGATCGATGCGCACCTCGAGTTCAGCGCGGCGATCGCGGCGCTACCGCCGCTACAAACCGTGTTCTCGCAGACGCAGCTTTCCCAGGACTTCCGCATGGTTGCGCAGACGATTCAGGCGCGGCAGTCGCTGGGGATGTGCCGCCAGACGTTCTTCATCTCGATGGGCGGCTGGGATCACCACGACGAGGTCCTGGTCAACCAGGAAAACATGCTTCCGATCGTCAGCGCGGCACTCTCCGAGTTCAACGCCGCGATGGTCGAGCTCGGCGTGGAGAACGACGTCACGACGTTCACCGCATCGGACTTCGGCCGCACGCTGACCTCCAACGGCCGCGGGTCGGACCACGCCTGGGGCGGTAACCACATCATCATGGGTGGTGCGGTCCGGGGTGGAGACTTCTACGGGCAGTACCCGAACCTCTACCTGGGCAACTCGCTGGACACCGGTCGCGGCCGCTTGATCCCGACGACGTCGACCGACCTGTATTTCGCCGAGCTGGCGCTGTGGTACGGCGTCGCACCGCAGGATCTCGAGATCGTGCTGCCCAACATCCGCCGCTTCTACGACCCGGCATCACCGACGCCGCCGCTCGGGATCGTCAGCCCCGCAACACAGTCGTTCGGACCGATGTATCCACGAGGCGGCAACATCACCGGTTCCTCCCGGCCCGACCGTGCCGGGCCGCGCGGCCGCAAGAGACGCTAGCGCGAAACCGTTCTTTCAGGAGTCAGACGTGAAACGAACCACTTTGGGGATTGGGGTCGTCTTGATTGCGGCGTTATGCGGGGCCCGGCCGCTACAAGCCGTGACTCGAGAGATCGTCGAATTGCAACGCGCGCCTCTCACACCGCGGATGTCGGTGATCCACCAGCTCTCGGGCGGGATGCTGTGGGATCCGTACGACGAGCTGCTCGGCCGGCCCTACAACCTTCATTTCGTCAACCTGGAGCGCAACCCCAACCTGAGCCCGTGGCCGGGCCAGCAGGGTGAGCAGGCGCGTTACGTCGACTTCCTGATCGGCAACAACGGCAATACGAACGTGCGCAACGGCTCGGACACCCTGCAGGGCACCTACATCGGACAGGGCGGCGACAAGTTCGTGTGGGGGGTCTCCGGCGCCTACATCGGTGACGACATCCAGAACAACGACCTGGCCGCGGGCGCCAACTTCGCCGACAGCGAGTCGCTGCTCGGCTTCGACGGGCGTTTCGCGATGGGCTATCGCGTCTCGAACCGCATGGTCCTGGGCGGCGGTGTCAGCGCCTTCAAGGGGCTCGATACGTTCGACGATTCGAGCTTCACGCAGGGTCTGGGTGGCTCGTTCAGCCTGCAAGAGCTCAACGAGACCGGATACGAGGCGGACTTCGGCTTCCGTCTGTTCAGCGGTGAGAACAAGAGTTGGGACGGATCCGTCGCGGTGGGGACGGGCACGACCGAGCTCGACGATTACAGCGACCAGCTCGACGCCGCGGGCGTGGTGCTGTCGCGGTTCGTCATCAATCAGTACGACATCGACGACATCTATGTTCAGGTCTCGGGAGGCCACAACCGGCAGTTCCTCGAGAGCGAGGGAGAGATGCAGTTCCGCGCCGGTTTCCGCACGTCGCGGCACGAGCTGTCCAACTCGAACCTGTCGTACACGGACACGCTCGGGGTGGTCACTCCGAACCTCACGCTGTTGAGCCAGTCGCCGGTCACCGACAACGAGGTGTTCGTCTCGGCCGAGATCCTGTTCGTCCGCGGCTGGACGCAGATCTTCGGGGGCGCGCGCTTCGCGATGTCGCAGCTCGACGGCTCGACGCAGGTCGATTCGGTCGGGGTGATCGTCAACGAGTCGATCGACGACAGCGAGCTCGGGCTGGCGCTCGTGATGGGGTTGCGGCAACCGTTGTGGAACGAACGATTCAGCCTGGTCGCCCGCGCCCAGGCCGATCTCTCCGATTCGAGCCGTATGACCACGTTCGACGCGGCGTCGAGCGGCACCGACATCACGCAAACGACCACGCAGTACGCCATCGGCATCGAGACCGTGCTCAACAACATGGCCCTCGACGTGGCGTGGCTGTTCGGGACCGATTCCGGCCTGGGCGGGACGACCGCGAGCCGGCAGACGATCGATCTGGACCGGCTCGTGATCTCGGCGACCTTCGGCTGGTAACCCGTCGTGGAACGTACGAAAGCCAAGCTACTCTGCCTGTTGCCGGCAACGGCCGTCGCCGTCGCGCTGGCCGGTTGCGTCGACACCCGCGGCACACAGTCCGTCGTGCAGACCGGACCGACCACGCTGCAGGCCGTGCAGGTGAGCGTCTTCACCCCGCGTTGCGCGGTCAGCGGCTGCCACGTCGACGGAGCGCCGTTCGGGCTGGACATGCGCAACGGGGCAACGGCCGGGAACACCATCATGGTCCAGAGCTCCGAGATCCCTTCGCTGAACCGGGTGACACCCTTCGACGCGACGAACTCCTACCTCTATATGAAGGTGTCCGGCGATCCGCGGATCGTCGGTGACCCGATGCCGGCGTTCGCGCCACCGTTGCCGCCGCAGGAAGTCCAGCTCATCGCGGACTGGATCAACGCGGGAGCGCTCGAATGAGCGACGGGTCGAGCCGTTCGACGCTGGTTGCGAGCCTGGTCATCCACGCGGTGGTCCTGGGCCTGTTCCTCCTGCTCACGACGGTGTTCAAGCGTTCCGACCCGGGGCCCGACCCGGTCGAGGTGGTGTTTTACAAACCGGGGGAGTACGTGCCCCCACCGCCCCCACCCGAGCCCACGGTGGTGCCGGAACCCGAACCCGAGCCCGAGCCGGAGGTGAAGGTCGCGCAACGCGAGCCCGACCCGATCCCGGAGATCCGGCCGGAGCCGGAGCCGGCGAAGCCGATCGAGGTGGCCAAGCTCGAGCCCCCGCCGGCCCCCGAGCCGGAGCCCGAACCGGTCAAGCCCGAGAAACCGCGCCGTGAGGTCAAGACGAATCTGCTCAACGCCGCGATCACCAAGCCGGCAACGAAGCTCCCTGCGCGCGAGCACAAGACGACGACCGGCTCGTTCGGCAACACCGAAACGGAGCCGGCGAAGGAACCGGTACGGACACGCCTCCGCGGGGGCACCCGGGTCGGTAACTTCGTGGTCGACGAGAAGGCTCAGCCGAAACGGACGGCGCGCCGCGCAACGGTCCAAACCAGCGGCTTCGGCGCGACCGAGCAGGCCCCGGAACGGCGTGACGACGCCACGCTGCAAAAGGTGGCCACCGGCGGTTTCGGCAGCACGCAGACCGCTCAAAAACGCCCGCGCGCCGGTCGCAAGGTGGCAACCGAGGCGCCGGACACCCCGGTCGAGGTGCTGTCCAAACCGACCCCGGTGTACACCGCCGAGGCGCGCGAGCAGCGCGTCGAGGGCGAGGTGACGCTGCGCGTGACGTTCGTCGCGAGCGGCCAGGTCAAGGTGCTCGAGGTGGTCGGTCCACTCGGCCACGGACTCGACGAGGCCGCGATCGACGCGG
>JBFFZZ010000164.1:0-6882 GCA_041568335.1 Candidatus Polarisedimenticolaceae bacterium
ACAGCCACTGGATCTATCCCGGAGACCCGTTGGTGATCCCCGGCAGACCGCAGGTCGTCCCGGACGAGGGGCCTCCGCCCGGCGAAGAACCGGACGAGCCCGTCGAGCCCGACCTCCCGTACCAGGACACCACGCCGGACGTGCCGCCGCCCGCGCCGAAGATCGCGCCGCTGCTGCCCGTCGCGGATGCCCAGGACATCCATTGCTCCGGCTTCATCGATGTCGAGCACGAGTTCTCCCCGCTGTGGGTCGCCGGCAACGAGCACGGTGACGACAAGTGGCACTACGGCCAGGGCGACGTGATCTTCCTGAGCCAGGGCCGCAACCAGGGAATCCAGCCCGGCGACACCTTCGCCGTCCATCGCGTCACGCGCGACGTCGAACATCCGTCGACCGGGGATTACGTCGGTAAATTCGTACGCCGGCTGGGCAAGGTCCGCGTGATGCTGGCCCAGGAAAACACGTCGACCGCGGTTATCGAGATGTCCTGCGAGGACATCCGCCCCAGCGACGAGCTGGTCCCGTGGGACGAGATCGCCGTGCCAATGCGGCGCGAGATGCCGGCGTTCGATCGCTACGATGCCGTGCCGTCCGGTGGCGCCACGGGGCACGTCGTTCACGTCGCGGACGATCGCATGTCCGTCGCGCAGGGCTCGATCGTGCACACCGATCTCGGTGTCGCGAGCGGCGTCAACCCCGGCGACGTGCTGACCGTCTATCGCGATGTCGAAGAGCTACCGCGGACCGTCGTGGCCCAGGCGATCGTCCTGACCGTCGAGGGCACGACGTCGACCGTCAAGCTGACGGCCAACTCCCGCGAGACGGTCGTCGGCGATCGGGTCGAGATCGAGTAGCCGGGGCGCTCGAACAAGCAAACAAAAAGGCGGGCCTACGGGCCCGCCTTTTTTCTTTCCGTCGCTGGAGAACGCGTCAGTCGTCGTCGCGGTTCTCCGCCTTCGCGGCAACGGGCTCGCCACCACGACGGTCGTCGTCTCGCCGCGCGCCTCTGCCGCGTCCGCCTCGATCGCCGCCGCGTCCACCGCGTCCGCCTCGATCGCCGCCGCGTCCACCGCGTCCGCCTCGATCGCCGCCGCGTCCACCGCGTCCGCCTCGATCACCGCGCGGACCGCGCCGCTCGCGCCGCTCGCCGCCACCGTCACCCTCCCGATCGCCGCTACCCTCGAGCAACACACGCCGGGAAAGCCGCACTCGGCCCGTGGCGTCGATGTCGATCACCTTGACGGTGACCTCGTCGCCCTCGTTCAGGACGTCGGTGACCTCGTCGATGCGGTGGTTCTCGATCTCCGAGATGTGGCACAACCCCTCGACACCGGGGAGGATCTCGATGAACGCCCCGAAGTTGACCACCCGCACGACCTTGCCGACGTAGGTCTTGCCCAGCTCGGCCTCGGCGGTGAGCTCCTTGATGATCTCGACGGCCTTTTGCGTGCTGTCCTCGTCGATCGAGGCGATGTCCACGCGCCCGTCGTCGTGCACTTCGATCTTGCAGCCGGTGCGTTCGACGATCGAGCGTATCGTCTTGCCTCCGGGTCCGATGATGTCGCGGATCTTGTCCTTGTTGATCGTCAGCGTGAGGATGCGCGGCGCGTAGGGTGAGATGTTCTCGCGCGGCGCCTCGATCGAGGCGTGCATCGCGTCGAGAATCTCGAGCCGCGCCGTCTTCGCCTGCTCCAACGCCTTGGACATGATGTCCTTGGTAATCCCGCCGATCTTGATGTCCATCTGCAGGGCGTTGATGCCGTCACGCGTCCCGGCGACCTTGAAGTCCATGTCGCCGTGATGATCCTCGGCGCCGGCGATGTCCGTCAGCACCTCAAATCGATCGCCGCCCTTGATCAACCCCATGGCGATCCCGGCGACCGGCGCCTTGATCGGTACGCCGGCATCCATCAGCGCGAGCGATCCACCGCACACCGTGGCCATGGACGAGGAACCGTTCGATTCGAGGATGTCGGAGACGACGCGGATCGTGTAGGGCCAGTCCTCCTCACCGGGAATCGCGACCGACAACGACCGCTCACCGAGTGCGCCGTGCCCGATCTCGCGGCGGCCGGGCCCGCGCAGGAAACGCGCCTCGCCGACGGAGAACGGAGGGAAGTTGTAGTGCAGCAAGAAGCGCCGGCTCTCCTCGCCCTGCACGAAGTCGAGCCGCTGGGCGTCCTGGGAGGTCCCCAGGGTCACCGTGACGAGCGCCTGCGTCTCACCGCGAGTGAACACGGCCGAGCCGTGGGTGCGTGGCAGCACGCCGACCTCGCAGGTGAGGTCGCGGATCTCGTCGAACCGGCGACCGTCCATCCGCGTGCCGTTGCTCAGCACTTCCTCGTGCAGGATCTCGTCCTGCAAGTCGTACCAGAGCCGTCCGGCAAACGCGCGGGCGTCCTCCTCGTCCTCGCCGAACTGCTCGAGCATCTCGGCCTTCAGGTCCGCCGTCGCGCCGTAGCTCGCCAACTTGTCCTTGATGCGCATCGTGTCGGCGAGTTTTTCCTTCCACGCCGTCACCTTCTCGCGTACACCGGGAACCTCTTCTCGGACCGGCACCTCGCGTTTGGCCTTACCGACCTCGTCGGCCAGCTCCTGTTGCCAGGCCACGAGTCGCTTGATCTCCTCGTGACCGCGGAAGATCCCCTCGAGCACCTCGGCCTCGCTGACCTCGTTGGATCCCGCTTCGACCATCACGATGGCCGACGCGGTACCGGCGACGATGAGGTTGAGGCGCGAGGTCTCGAGCTCGGTGAAGGTCGGGTTGAAGACGTACTCGCCCTCCGGCGTCAGACCGACGCGCACCGCGGCGATCGGCTCGGGGAACGGGATGTCGGAAATGGCCAGCGCCGCCGAGGCGCCGGTGATCGCCAGCACGTCGGAGTCGTTCTCCTTGTCCGACGACCAGAGCTGCCCGATGATTTGCGTTTCGAACGCCCAACCGTCGGGGAACAACGGCCGCAACGGCCGGTCGATCATGCGCGAGGTCAGCACCTCTTTTTCGTTGGGGCGACCCTCGCGGCGGAAGAAGCCGCCGGGGATCTTGCCACCGGCGAACGTGTTCTCACGATAGTCCACCGTCAACGGCAGGAAGTCGACGCCGACGCGGGGTGTCTTCGCGGCAACGGCGGTCATCAGCACCATGGTGTCGCCATAGCGCATCACGACCGAGCCGTCGGCCTGTTTGGCCAGATGGCCGGTTTCGAGACTCAGCGTCTGACCGCCGATTCGGATTTCTTTTCGGGTTACTTGAGACACTTTCTGGGACCTCCAGGGGTACGCGGTACCCACCTGTTTCCGGCATTCAAAAGGGGAGATGGGGACAGACTCGAGTCCATTCCCGGGGACAGACTTCAATCTGCCCCCAAACGCCGGGTTGTGGGGCGATGTCTACTTGCGCAGGCCGAGTTTGCCGAGGATGTCCTGGTAGCGCGTGAAGTTCTTGCGTTTCAGGTAGTCCAGCAAGCGGCGACGCTTGCCGACCATCTTCAACAGACCCTGGCGCGAGTGGTGGTCCTTGGCGTGTGTCTTGAAATGCTCGGTGAGATGCTCGATGCGGCGGGTCAGGATCGCGATCTGCACTTCCGGCGAGCCGGTATCGCTCTCGTGGGTACGGAAATCCGCGATCAAACCCGTCTTCGACTCTTTTGTGATGGACACCGTGGCCTCCTCCGATCCCGCCGACTCTTCGCGCGCGGGCCAGAGAGAAATCGCCCTAAACTAAGGGTTTATTTACTCTTCCTTCCTTTGCAACGGCGTACCGTAACACACGGGTTCGACCCACGGCAAGGCGCGTTCAGCCTGCAGGATCGGCCAGCACGATCCGAGGGGTGAGGGTCCCGTCGAGCAGCTCTCCCACCCCCAGGATCCGGTCCTCCGCATCCGCCACCCGGACCCAACCCTTGGCGCCGCCGGGCGCCGGCAGCTGGCCCCCGTGGGCGAAGCGCTCGATCTGACCGGACTCGATCCGATGGCTGGGGAGCGTCAGCGGGATCCGATCGAGCGGGATCCGGGTCGCCGGGTTCCATGGCGACCGGGTGAAATCGGCGCCCGTTTCCGGCGGCGGCTCGGCCTCCGACACGTCGAACGGTCCGATCGCCGTCCGCCGCAGCTCGGCGAGGGTCCCCCCGCAGCCCAGGCGCGCGCCGAGATCGCGGGCCAGCGAGCGCACGTAGGTCCCCTTGCTGACGGAGACGCGGAAGCGGAGGACGCCGTCGCGGTCGCCTTCCCGCACGTCGAAGTCGAAGACCTCGATTCTCGCGGGCGGCGGCTCGACCGCCTCGCCGCGGCGGGCCTTCCGATACAGACGCTCGCCGCCGACCTTCTTTGCCGAGACGGCCGGCGGAATCTGGAGTTGCTTGCCGACCAACCCGCGAGCCGCCTCCCGGGCTTCCTCGAAGCCGGGCGCGGCGCGCGGCGATCGCCCGACGACCCGGCCGGCGAGATCGTCGGTGTCCGTCGTGATCCCCAGCAGGATCGTGCCCTCGTAAACCTTGGGCGCCTCGGGCAAAAAGCGGATCAGCCGCGTCGCCCGTCCGAGCGCGAGCAACAGCAATCCCGAAGCGGGAGGATCCAAGGTCCCGGTGTGACCCGCCCGACGTTGTCCCGTCGCGTGTCGAATCCGTGCGACCAGGTCATGGCTGGTCGGGCCCGCAGGCTTGTCGACCAGGATCAACCCTTCGAGCGGAGAGCTCAACCGTCGTCGCCGTCCGCGGGACCCCGTTCGTCGGCGATCTCGCCCAGGAGATCCTCCACCCGGCGCGCCCCGCGGATCGAGCGATCCTCGACGAAGCGCAAGCTGGGCGTGTGCTTCAGCCCCGCGCGTCGCCCCAACTCGCGCTTGAGGAACGGCGTGGCGTGGGTCAGCGCGGCCAGCGTGTCCTCCAACGAGTTCCCCAGCACCGAGATGAACACTCTGGCGTGGCGCAGGTCCTTGCTGACCTCGACACCCGTCAGCGTGACGAACCCGACCCGTGGGTCGCGCAGGTCCTCGCGGATCAGGCGCGCCAGCTCGACCTGGAGGTGCTCGGCGATCCGTTCATTGCGTTGGCCGCCTATTCCCATGTCTCGCCCCATCCGGCGACGCCGCCGTCGGCGCCATCGAGGTATTCCACCCCGGTTTCGATCACCTCGCCAGGCACGTGTTTCCGCGCTTCCCGGTGCACCGCTTCGAACAATCGCTCGAGCGGCTCGCGCCGGTCCGCCACGGAGACGATCGTCAGCGCCGCGCGCTGCCACAACTCGTGGTGTTCTCCGGTTTCCGCCAGCGCGATGTTGTGGTGCGCGCGCAGTCGATCCTTGAGCCGGCGCAACACCTGGCGCTTGTCCTTGAGCGACCTCGCCGCCGGGAGATGAATCTCGAACGAGTAGATGCCGACGGTCATCGCCGACTCGATCGCGGTTACAGGCTCTTCACGGCGACCGTGACCATCTCGAAGAACTCGATGACATCGCTCTCCTTGAGGTCGTTGTAGCCGGCGATCCCGATACCGCACTCGTAACCCTGCTTGACTTCCGCGACGTCGTCCTTGAAACGACGCAGGGAACCGACCTTGCCGGTATGGATGACAACGTTGTCGCGCAGCAGGCGCACCTCGGCGGTCCGCGTGACCTTGCCTTCGGTGACGTAACAACCGGCGATGACGCCGATCTTGGGCACCTTGAAGAGCTGACGGACCTCGGCCTGGCCGAGGACGTTTTCTTTGAAGGTCGGTTCGAGCATCCCGACCATCGCTTGCTTGATGTCGTCGATCACGTCGTAGATCACGGTGTAGGTCCGGATCTCGACGTCCTCGTCGCGCGCCAGATCAGCGACGGCGCGATCGGGACGGATGTTGAACCCGATGATGATCGCGCTGGATGCCGCGGCAAAAATCACGTCAGCCTGCGAGATCGAACCGATCGCCGCGCGCTGGATGCGGACCTTGACCTTGTCGTCGGGAAGATCGGCGAGCGACTTGCGCAGGGCCTCGATCGAGCCCTGCACGTCGGCGCGGATCACGACGGTGAGCTCCTTGGTCTCGCCCGCGGCGATGTCCGAGGAGATGCTCTCCAGGGTGCGGCGTGCGGTCTGCTTCTGTTTCTCGGCGCGCAGCTTGTCCTGGCGGAACGACGCGATCTGACGCGCCTTGGCCTCGTCGTCCAGCGCCTGGAACGCGTCCCCGGCCTCCGGCTCCTCGGCAAATCCCATCACCTCGACGGGCATCGATGGGCCGGCTTCCTTGACGCGCTTGCCGTGCTCGTCCACCATCGCGCGCACCTTGCCGTAGACCGACCCGGCGATGAACGCGTCGCCGGTCTTCAGCGTGCCGCTCTGGACCAGCACGGTTGCGACGACGCCGCGCGCGCGGTCGCGGCGCGCCTCGAGCACGGTGCCCGTCGCAGCCTTGTTCGGGTTGGCGGTGAACTCGTGGACATCGGCCGTCAGCAGGATCATCTCGAGCAGTTCCTCGAGACCGGTGCGCTGCTTGGCCGATACCTCGCAACAGACGATGTCTCCGCCGTACTCCTCGATCACGACTTCCTTTTCCGCGAGCTGCTGCTTGACACGGTCCGGCTGCGCGTTCGACTTGTCGATCTTGTTGATCGCGACGACCAGCGGCACCCCGGCGGCGCGGGCATGATCGATGGCCTCCTGGGTCTGCGGCTTGACACCGTCGTCGGCCGCCACGACCAGCACCACGATGTCGGTCACCTTGGCGCCGCGGGCGCGCATCATGGTGAACGCCTCGTGGCCCGGCGTGTCGAGGAACGTGATCTTGCGGTTCTTGGCCTCGACCTGGTAGGCGCCGATGTGCTGCGTGATGCCGCCGTGCTCGCGGTCGACCACGTTGGCCGCGCGGATCGCGTCGAGCAACGACGTCTTGCCGTGGTCGACGTGGC
>JBFFZZ010000165.1:0-6863 GCA_041568335.1 Candidatus Polarisedimenticolaceae bacterium
CCGGCCGCGATCGCTGCGCTGAGGAGGGCGAGAAGGGATGCGACACGCGCCGAGACGACGCTCACCCGTCCCGGGTCCCCGCCCGCGCCCGCGCTCAGGATCCAGACGTGGAGCGGAAGCCGGTCCGGCTCCGGCTCACCGAGCTGGTAGGCGATGTTGGCCTCACCGGAGTAACACGCCTCGACCGCGGCCAGCACCGCCGTGGCCTCGGCGGCCCGTACGTTGGTCCGCAGAGAAAGCGCGAAGAGCACCACGACGACCGCCACGGCCACTAGACTCGTGAGGGCGGGTCCGGACATTCGTGCGGCCTGGGACTGGCTGTCCACGGGCCCCAATCTACCCGAACCCGCCGGTCGGAGGGTTCTTCCCCACATTTTTCGTGAACCGTCTCGTCCCGGGTGTCTGCAGTTCCGGGAGGTTTTTCGATCGTTCCTGGGCGCTGGGGCCGGACGACCGTATTGGACGTATAGGTAACAGACCCGCACAACCGGAGAACCGATGAGGGCACCCCAGCTGATATCTCGCGTGCTGCGGGTGGCGTCGCTCTGCGTCCCGCTCGGGCTGCTCGCCACGAACGCCGACGCGAGGAACCCGGAGAACGGGCCGCTTTGCGGAAACGGCCAGATCGACGCCGGCGAGGTCTGCGATCTCGGCCCGCCGCTCGATCTCGACGGGGAGACCTGCAATACGTTGGGGTTTCCCGGCGGAACGCTGAGATGCGCCGGCGATTGTCTCGCGTTCGACACCTCCCTGTGCCTGGCCACCCCACCGTGCGGGAACGGTGTCATCGAGCCCGGGGAGGTGTGTGACGGCCCGCAACTCGGATCGCAGACCTGTCAGACCCAGGGCTACCCGAACGGGGGCTCGCTGACCTGCCTGCCCGATTGCACCGGATTCAACACCGACGCCTGCGTTCCGGCGCCGAACCCGCCGCCGGACTGCGGGTTCGACACGATCGTGATGCCGAACAAGTTCACACTGAAGTGGGTCGACGCGGCGGACGTGGACATGGTTCGCGGACCCCTGCGCAAGGTGCGCGCCTACAAGGTCAACGAGCTGCGGCGCGACTTCGGCGTGACCGAGATGGACATCCTCGCGGACAACCCCCCGCTCGGGGAGGGTTTCTACTACCTGCTCAAGCACCTCACCACCTGTCCCGATCCGCTCGTCGGACCCGCCGGCAAGCCGTCCTGGTTCTCCGCGGGCCAACAGTACGACCGCGACGACCTGCTTCCCGACGGCGGTTGCAACCGTGACGTCCCCGATGTCTGGACGGTCAACGCAACATCCCAGACCTACACGGCGCTCAACGGCTGCACCGATCAGGTCAAGCTCGGCGGCAGCCTGACCGCATTCGGCGACGGTGCGAGCCCGCGGTCGATCGCCTTCTCGACCGCTTCCGGCTTGCAGGGCGACTTCGCCCTGATCAGCCAGGGCGAGTACTTGCAGGTCATCCATGCGGATACCGCCATGGTCGTCGATCGGATCGACGTGGCTGCACTGATCGGCCGGCCGGGGATTTGCTCGCTCAGCGGGTTGGGCTGCAGCCTGGACGCCCATTGCACGGGTGGACCCGATGTCTGCGAGGCGGCCGTGGATCTGCGAGGCATCGGGACGTCGATCACGCAGGTGTTTCTGGCTCCGAGCCCGGTGGAGAAGACCTTTATCTACCTCGCGGCCAACGTGCGTCTGACCCCGGTGGATCGACGCCCCTGGTTCATCGTCCTCGACCAGGAGGAGGCGCTCGACGGGGGCGGCGGCCTGTTGTCCCTCGTCCAGGACGACGAGCTGCGGATTCCCGCGCTCGGCGGCTCGGCGGAGGCGCTCGACGTGACCGTCATCTCGACCCCCAACGCCGCGGATGCGAGCGAGCATCAGCGGGCCTGGTTCAGCGCGCGGGGTGACGGGACCAACGAGGTCTTCGCCCGGCTGGTGGCCACGCCGACCGACGTCGACCCGCCGGACTGGACCGTGCGGCGTAGCGTCGTCACCTCCGTCCAGAACCAGTTGCCTCCGCGACAGATCCAGATCGGCGCCGGCGATCAGGGCGAGCTGGCCCTGCTTCCGGAAGGCGACCAGGGCACCTTGATCGATCTCGAACGCGTGACGCCGGCAACGGTCTGCAGCCTGGCCGGCACCCAGGTGGCGGTGGAGCTCGAGGGACCTGCAACGGGCAGCTACACCTCCTACAGCGTCGACCAGTCGGGCGATCGCGCCTTGATCGTTCGCGAGACCGATTTCGACGGGCTGACCTGCCCCGGCGCCACGGTCGTCCCCGTCGGCGCCAACCCGACGGCCGTCGACGTGATGGGTCAGTCGTTCCAGGTCAAGGCCTTCGTGTCCAACGGCGCGGGCGATTCGGTGACCTCGTTCGACAAGCACGGCGCCGACGTCACCACGACGGCGCTCCAACCGTCCGATTTGATGCCGGTCGACATCGCGGTGCGCCAGACGCCCAGCCGCTCCTGCAACGTCGACAACATCGTCGTCAACGACGGCAAGGTCACCTACGATCCCGTCGGATGCAACGCCGACGAGATCTTCATGATCTGGTGCCGCTGCACCGACCCGAGCGGTTCGACCTGCCCGCCCGAATGCCCCTACATCCCCGACGAGAGCTGCCCCCAGTGCGAAGAGGTCGGCGACAACCCGTGGGAGGAAGTCGGAACCGGCCAGGGTGGTTCGCCCGGGCAGGTGCCCCAAGGGAACAACACCGAGACGACGGTCACCTCGGAGAAACGGGAACCGCTGGAGTAGACTCGAGGACGTGAAACGTCCCGGCTTCTTCCTTGCGCTGCCGCTCCTTTTCATCTGCATCGCCGGCTGCTCCCGGGAACCGCGCGAACCGGAGCCCGTGGCCGCTGCGGGACGAGAGCCGGTCGAGCCCGTCGCCCTCGAGGACTGCCCCGCCGACGAGACCCCCTGGCAGGACGCGTTGTTCGAAGCGCGGGACGCGGGCGAGCTGGAAGCGTTCGTCGAGCGCGTGACGGAGCTGGCGACGGCCTGTCCCGGGCTCTGGGCGCCGCACCGGTCCATCGCGGAGGCGCTCTACCTGATGCGCGACCGGGACAAGCTTCCCGCTTCCCGCTTGCACTACCGGACCGCGATGGATCTCGCAAAAACCGCCGGCTCGGCCGTCGGGGTTGCCCGTTCCGCCACCATGCTGGGCGGGTTCTCCGTCCGTGAAAGAGACTATGCGGAGGCCGAGCGGATCTACCGCGAAGGGCTCGACGCGGCGCTGGAGCTCCACCGGACCGACATGGAAGCGACGCTCCTGCTCAACTACGCCCGGGTGCTGCGCGAGACCGGTCGTTTTGCGGAGGCGATCCAGGCACTCCAACGCGCCGGTCCGCTGTTCGTCGAACACGAGCTCCATCGCGAAGCGCTGACGGCGGGTTACAACGAGAGCGTGATGCTGCTCGACCTCGGCAATACCGCCGAGGCCAGGGACCGTCTCGAACAGGTCTATGCGACCGCCAGCGAGCAGGACGATGCACGTATCGTGGCGAGTAGCAGCATCGGGCTCGGCAACCTGCACCGGGTCCAGGACCGGCTCGCCGAAGCGCGCGCGTGGTTCGAGCGTGTCCCGGATGGAGACCGCAGACGCTTCGCCGAGCTCGGGCTCGCGCGGATCGCTTTGAAGGAAGGCGACTTCGACGCCGCGCGGACCCACGCGAACAACGTCGGAGGGCAAGGGCTCGTCGGCGCCCAGGCGCGGATCCTCGACGTCGAGATCGCGTTGCGCCGCGGCGAGGTGCCTCGCGCCGTCGAGCTGGCGTCCCGCGCCGTCGACGAGGCCGCCGACGCGGGCGGCACGAGCACCGCGTTCACCTCGCGAGCGATCCTCGGCAAGAGCCTGCTCGCGCTCGGCGGTCGTGAGGAGGAGGCGATCGTGGCGCTGCGCCGCGCCGTGGAGGAGATCGAGGAGCAGTCCGCAGGCCTGACCGTCGAGCAGGAAGGTGTCGCTTACCTGCGCGAACGAGCGGAGCCCTACGCCGATCTGGCCGCGGCACTGGCCGCCAGCGGGGCGCCCGGTGTCGAGGTGTTCGACACGGTGGAACGGGCGCACGCACGCGCGTTGCGCCGCGTCCTGCGCGGAACCGGACGCCCCGCGGCGGCCACGCTGACCGACGTGCAGGCCGCACTCGAAGATCGGGACGTCCTGTTGACCTACCTGGTCGGCCACGACCGTGGAACCGTCGTTGCCGTCACGCGGTCCGGGATCGAGGCTCACGTCATCGACGGCTTGGCCACGTTGCGCCCGCTCGTGCACCGGTTGCGTCGCTCGATCCTGCGGCCGGTCGCGTCCGGTGAGACGGGCGGGTCCGGTCTCACGGTCCTTCTCGAGCGTGCCGGGGAGATGCGTGGGCGACTGCTCGGCCCGGTCGAACACCTGCTGGCGCACGGTTCCACCCGTCTGCTCGTCGTGCCCGATCAGGACATCGCGCTGGTCCCCTTCGCGGCGCTCGTCCGGATGGACACCGGAGAGCCGGGGTATCTCGGCGACCAGGTGGAGCTTGCCATGTTGCCGATGGCCGGGGGTGCGCCGAGGTGGGGCGAGCCCCGGTTGCCCCTGCTGCTGGCCGGCGATCCTCTGCCCGACGGCTCCGGGGAGTTCGAGAAGCTGCCGACGAGCCGGCGCGAGCTGGCGGGCATCTCCTCCCTCTGGCGCGGCGGTGGCGGCGGGTTGTTCCCGGCGGCGTGCTCGAACGGCGGGCCGGTCTCGCGGCTGCACCGCGCTCGTCTCACCCGCGAGACGTTGCTCGCCTCCGAGCTGGCGACTTTCAAGACGATCCACTTCGCGACGCATGCGGTCGCCTCGTCCCTCGACCCACGCCGTTGCGCCGTGATCCTCTCCGGTGGGGAAAAGCTGCCGATGACCGAGATCGCGGAGCTGGATCTCGATGACGCGCTCGTCGTGCTGTCCGCCTGCCGCACCGGCGAGGGCGAGATCGTGCCGGGCGAGGGAGTGGTCGGGTTGACCTGGGCATTCCTCCATGCAGGAGCCAAGGGGGTCGCGGCGAGTCTCTGGAGCGTCGAAGACGAGTCCGCCGCGGAGCTGATGCTTGCGTTTCACCGCTTCCTGAAGGAGGGTCACGATCCCGTCGCGGCGCTGGCGCGGGCGCAACGCGAGCGCCGGCAGGCGAGCCCGCACCCCGCCTTCTGGTCACCCTTCGTGGTGGTGCTGAAACCGCGCGGCGCTTAGTTCGCGCCTTCCGTACCCAGCAGCTCGAGCAGACGCGCCGCGTCGACCTCGTTGCGGCCGCCGCGGATCGAGGTCAACAGCTTGCGCGCCGCGTCGTGATTGCCGGTCTCGATCTGCGCCAGCGCGAGGTAGTACGCGGCCCCGTCCCCGCTCAGCCCGTCGGCGATGGCCAGCTCGCGTGCGAGCGTCAACCGTTCGACCGCCGGCGGGTCGGCGTGGTTCAGCAGATGGCTGACGCCGGCGTAGAACGCCGCGTCGGCGTACATCGGATGGGTGTCGGGGACGCGCTCGAAAGCGGCCGCGGCGGCGGCGTACTCCCCCGCGGCGAAGGCCGCGCGTCCACGCGCGAAGTCACCCCCGTCCCGCACCAGCGGCGGGGCCGCCGGCACGCTGAAGTGAAACGCGTTGCCGTCCGGCAGCGTCACCGCGGGACCGCCACCCTTCGGATCGAGGAGCTGGATTGACAGGAATCCGGCGAGCGCGATCACCGCGGCGGCGCTCAGGACCCAGCGTGGGAACGCCTTCCCGCGCGGGACCTCCGCGCGGGCCACGGCACGCCGGATCTCTTCGCGTTGCCCGTCGGCCAACGCCTCGAAGTCCCGTCGTTCCGCGTCCGTCACCCCGCTCTCGACGAGCTGGCGGAACATCTCGAGATCGGCGCCGAAGAGCGAGCAGGGACCGCATCCGGCGGACCGGTGGTCGCCGAACGCACGGCCCCGCTCGGCGTCCAGGTTGCCCGCGAGAAAAGCATCGATCTCGGCATCGCTGAGGAAACCGCAACCGGCCCCCCGGCCACCCTCGATCACTTTGAATCCCTTGGCCATGGCCGTCACTCCACCGAGGTGACGCCGGAACGTTCGAGGCACCGGCGTAGCTTTCGTTGCGCGGCGATCAGTTTGGCGCGAGCGCCGCTCTTGTTCGTCATTTCGAAACGGTCCGTGAGGTCTTGAAGAGAAGCGCCCTCGTAATACAACCCGAGCACGACGGCCCGCTCGATTTCGGGAAGACGGCCGAGGCAGCGTTGCAAGGAGTTTTCGACCTGTCCGCGCGCGACGACGGCGTCGGGAGCCTGGTCTTCCGAATCGCTGAGCTCGTTCACGAGATCCTCGGGGGCGGCGGCGGGGAGCTCGTCGAGGTGGGTACGCCAGCGCCGCCTGAGATTCGACAAGCGGTTCTGAGCCATCCGGAACAGCCAGGTCTTGAAGCTCGCGTCGCCGCGAAACCGGTCGAGGGACTGGATCACGCTGATGTAGAGCTCCTGGTTGAGCTCCGCCGCGAGATCCGGGTTACCGATCCTGCGCGTCAGGAACGCCAGGGTCATCGCGCCGTAGCGATCGAACAGCTCCACGATCGCAGCCTCGCGATCGGTCCCCCGTTTGAAGCGGCGAACGAGTTCCGCGTCCCGCTCGGTCTCTGCGGTCGTCGGTTCCATCCAGCCCCCGTTCCGCCAAGCGTGGGGCAGTTCTACCACAGGGACGTGGATCGAACGGGCCAGCGCCAACGCGCCGAAAATCCGGTCGGTCCGGGGGGTCGGTCGGAACATCTTCGGGCTCCTCACCGGGTGTAGACCCGTCGATGAGCCCGTTTCACGGATTTCGGGAAAAACCGAGAAACGGCGGGGGGGGGCCTTGCCCCCCCCGGCCCGGGGGGGGTTTCC
>JBFFZZ010000166.1:0-6859 GCA_041568335.1 Candidatus Polarisedimenticolaceae bacterium
CCTGGCGGGTTGCGGTGCGAACGAGGTGTTGCTCTACCGCCCCGACGGTCCCGGACCGGACAACGCGCGCACGGTCCGCTCGGAACGCGAGTTGTTACGCGCCTTCGTCCGGCGCGTCCGGGAGCTGGACCCGGATATCGTCACCGGCTGGAACGTGATCGGTTTCGACCTCGCGGTCTTGTCCCGCATGGCCGGAGCAAACGGGGTTCGGCTGACGTTGGGTCGCGGTAATGAACCGCTGCGCGTCCGCCAGACGGGCACCGCCCGCGGCGCGGCACAAGCGCTGCTGCCGGGCCGCGTGGTCCTCGACGGGATCGATCTGTTGCGCGGAGCGTTCGTCAAGATGGAGAGCTATTCGCTCAACGCCGTGGCGCGGACCGTGCTCGGCCGGGGCAAGACGATCACGGGAAGCGCTCGCGCGGAGGAGATCACCCGGCGTTGGCGCGAGGATCCCGCTGCTCTGGCGGAGTACAACCTGATCGACGCGCAGCTCGTGCTCGAGATCCTCGAACGTCTGCGGCTGCTCCCGCTGACGGTCGAGCGGTCGCTGCTGACCGGCATGCCCCCGGATCGGGTCGCCGCCAGCGTCGCTTCCTTCGATTTCTTGTATCTCTCGGAGCTGACCCGCCGCCGCCGCGTCGCCCCGCTCGCGCGTCCCCGGGCCGAGCTGGAAGGTCAGAGCGGCGGGCACGTCCTGACGCCGAAGAGCGGGCTGCACCGCAACGTCCTGCTGTTCGACTTTCAAAGCCTGTACCCCAGCATCATCCGGACCTTCAACATCGACCCGCTGGGGATGGTTGAAGCGATCCACGACGACGACCCGATCCGGGCCCCGAACGGGACGACGTTCACGAGGGACGCCGCGATCCTGCCGGGACTGTTGAACGAGCTGGCGCCGCAGCGGGTCGCGGCGAAACGCGCCGGGGACGAGGTCAAGAGCCAGGCGATCAAGATCCTGATGAACTCCTTCTACGGTGTGCTGGGAACTTCCGCATGCCGTTTCGCCTTTCCGGGTCTGGCGAATGCGATCACCGGATTCGGCCGTGAGGTGCTGCTCTGGACCAAGGCGCGATTCGAGGCGCTGGGCCTCGACGTCCTCTACGGCGACACCGACAGCCTGTTCGTCGCGTCGGGCGAGACCGACGCCGGGCTCGCCGCCGATCGTGGGACCGAGCTCGCTCGTCGCATCAACGGCGAGCTCGCGGCTCACGTCCGCGACCGCTGGAACGTCGAAAGCCGCCTTGTTCTCGAGCTCGAACGGTTGTACCTGCGGCTGCTTCTGCCCGAGGTCAAGCACGGAGGCGGGGGCGGTGCGCGCAAGCGTTACGCCGGGCTGGTGCGAACCGAGACCGGTGGCGAGGTGGTGCTGACCGGGATGGAGGCCGTGCGCCGCGACTGGACACCGCTCGCCCGCCGCGCCCAGCGGGATCTGTTCGAACGGTTGTTTCACGATCGCGACGTGACGGACTACCTGCGCAAGCTGGTCGCGAGGCTACGCGCCGGCGAGTTCGACGACGAGCTCGTGTATCGCAAGACTCTGCGGCGACGATTGGACAGCTACACGGCGACCACACCGCCGCACGTCGCCGCCGCGCGCAAGCTGGCGGGCCCGGCACCGCGGGTCGTGCGCTACTACATCACGTTGAACGGGCCCGAGCCGGCGGTGCAACGCGATTCGGCCATCGATTACGAGCACTACGTGCAGAAGCAGGTTCGCGGGATCGCGGAACCGGTGCTCGCGATCCTCGGCCTGGATTTCGATCAGGTGATCGGGGACGACACCCAGCTCCGCCTGTTCTGATCGGGGTCGACGGCGGCGAGGAGCTCCCGGGCGCGTTGTTCCACCCGATCGAAGCGCCCTTCTTCGAGAAAGCTCTTCTCGAACAACGGGGCGACGAAGCCGACCGCCCAGGCGCCGGCGGCGAGCCACGACGCCGCGTTCTCGCGGTTCACGCCGCTGGTGGGGACGAGGCGCAGGAACGGCAACGGGCCGAGGCACGCCGCGACGAAGGAGGGGCCGCCTCCGGGAGCGGGAAAGACCTTCTGCAGGCCGGCACCGGCGCGCCACGCGCGCAACATCTCGGTCGGCGTGCTCGTGCCGGGCATGACCGCGACGCCGAGATCGACGGCGCGCTCGATCACGGCCTCGTCGACGACCGGCGAGACGACGAATCTGGCTCCGGCGCGCACGGCGTTGTCGACGTCGTCGACCTCGATCACGGTTCCCGCTCCGACGACGAGCTCGGGACGCGAGGAGAAGCGCTCGATGCAGACCAGTGCCCCCGGTGTGTTGAGCGTGAACTCGATGACACGGAAACCGCCACGGACCGCGGCTTCCATCGCCGGCTCGACCGCGTCCGCGATCGATGTCCGGAGAATCGCGGAGGCGCGTTGCTTGCCGAGAAACCCGGCAAACTCCTCGGGCTTCATGACGCCCCCCAGCTCAGCGCCTCTTCCTCGGTATCGATGTCGAGCGCGAGGGACAACGGATCGACCAGCGGGACGCGGACACGGCAACCCGTCTTGCGGGTCCGGTCCCGGCGAATCAACAGGTCGGAGAGCACCTGTTCGAGCTGCGCGAGCGTGATCCGGCCGCGGCCCAAACGGCTCACGCCGCCGACACCCGCGCGAACCGTCACCCAGGTGATGTCCGGTAGCCGCAGGGTCAGCAGCCGGCGGCAATCCTCGAGCAGGAGCGAGCCGATCATCCGGAGCAGGACCACCGACCGCCGGTAGGCCAGGTTGCGGTTGCGCGTCGCGTAGACGTGGCTGAACAACCGTCGGAGGAAGTCGAGACGCAGCGCCGGCGGATCGACGATCACGAGGTGGCCGCCGAGGACCTCGACGGCTTGACGACCGCGTGCCGGACGCACGCGGTAGCGCGGCTTCCAGACCGAGGCCCCGAGTTTCTTCGGATCGGTTGGGACGCGAACCAGCGGGAACCACAGATCGCAGGGGCCGGCCCGGCGAAAGTCGTCGGCCATCGCATCGAGGGTCTCCGCCTCGGGGAGGATGTCGCAGGTGATGAACGCCACGGGCTCGCCCGGGTGGCGCGCCTGAACGGTGCGCAGCGATCGATCGATATTCGTGCCGAAATCGGCGTGCGTGTCCACCAGGTCGACATCGGGGCAGATCGAGCGGTACACCCGTGCGGGTCCCGCGACGTACACGGGGCCGAAGGAATCGGACGCACGGATTCGCTCGACGACGTGCTTCACCAGAGGCACGCCGTTGATCTTGAGATCCGCCCCCTTGAGCCCGGCCAGGGAGTGGACTTCGTCGACCCCCTCCGGCAGCTGGCTGGGCCGGCCGTCGCTACCGGCCAGGATGATGATCGGGATCTTGTTCACCGTGTTTCGCTCGCCGCGTTGCTTGCCCGTTCGCGGGGCTTGCTCCATATTACGCACGGATCAAGGGAATTGCCGTGCGTCTTCGCGTTCTAACCTACAACATACACCGGGCCATCGGTGTGGACCGCCGCTTTCGGCTCGACCGCATCGCCGACATCCTCTACCACCACGACGCGGATTTGATCCTGCTTCAGGAGGTGGACGACGGCGCGCCGCGCTCGAAGCGGATCGATCTGGCCAAGAAACTGGCCCAACTGGTGGATTACCCGCATTACGCCGTCGGCCACAACGTCCGGTTACGCAACGGCCGTTACGGAAACGCGACCCTGAGCCGATTCGAGATCCAACGCGAGCGCAACATCGATCTGACGATCGGCAAACGCAAACGGCGCGGTTGCCAGCACACGACCCTGCGCATCGAAAAACGGGCCGGGCACCCGCACTGGGTCGAGGTGTTCAACCTGCACCTCGGACTCTCCCCCAAGGAACGGACGCAACAGATCGGTCGTCTCGTCAAGTCCGCCGAGTTCAAGTCGTTGACGCCGGACCGGCCGTGCATCGTCGCCGGGGACTTCAACGACTGGCGCTCGATGCTGCATCCGATCTTCACGCAGATCCTCGACTTCCACTGCGCGACCCAACCGGACGACGAGCTCAACGGTGCGATCCGGACGTTCCCGGCGTTCTCGCCGACGGGCGGCCTGGATCGGCTGTATTGCCGCGGGCTACGCATCCTCAACGCTCGGCGCTGCCGTCTGCGCGCGTCGCGGGTCGCCAGCGACCACCTCCCGGTGATCGTCGATCTGGAAATCCCGTAGGTTATTCCGGATCGGGAGCCGTCGAGAGGGTCGCGGCGCCGATGGACTGTTCGAGGAGGGCGTCGGCCTGAACGCGATCGCCCATCGCCGCGGCGTAGTCCGACGCGCGGCGCAGGAACTGAGCCTCGGCGGGGGCCCGCGCCAGTGCCTGCTCCAGCGCCTCCGCGGCCCGATCCGGTGTGTCCTCCGCAAGCGCGCGCGCGACCCGCGCCAGCCATGCCCGCGCGCTACCGTCCCGCGCTGCCGCCAGCGCCCGGTCCCCCGCCTCGATACGACCTTGAAGGAACAACGCTTCCGCCTGTCCCGCGGCGTTGCGCTCGGCGTAGCCCCCGAGACGCATCGCACGCTTGAACCAGCCCAGCGCCACGTCCGGCCGCCCGGCGGTCAGCTCGACCTCCGCGAGAAGCAACGGGATCGCGCCGTCCACCGTATCGACCATGCGGCTCTCCAGGAGCCGGCTGTTGCGACGGTACTCGTTGAGCCGTGTGCTGATGTTGTGGTAGCGGCGAGACTCGTCCTCGCGTCCGGCCCTCGAGAGCAACGCCGCCAGGTGCTCGTAAGGGGGGCGCAAACCGGGATCCAGCTCGACCGCATGAAGGAACGCGCGTTCGGCCGCCGCGTCGTCGCCGCGATTCATCGCCGTCAGCCCGCTGCGGTAGACGATCGCGGCCGAGTGGGGCAGGTTGGCCAACCCCTCCTCGACGACGGCCGCGGCGCGTTCCGTCTCGCCTTGAATCTGCAGCACGTCGATCAGGCTCGTGACGGTCGGCTCGGCGAGCGGATCCAGCGCGTAGCTCTTCTCGAGCAGACGGACCACGGTGTCGAAATCCGATCGGGTGTAATAGATCATCGCCTGGCGATACCAGGTCTCGGCGTGGCGCGGGTCGAGCTCCGCGGCACGATCGAAAGAGACGAGTGCGTCGTCGTACAGACTCAGGTGGAACTCGTTGAACCCCTTGTAGAACCAGGGAAGCGCGAGATCGGGATGTTCCTCGGCGATCTCGCGAAAGACCCGGATGGCCTCCTGATTGCGTCCCATCTGGTTGCACAGTGTGGAAACCCAGACATAGGGCTCGCGCAGCACCACGGCCGTGCGCAGGGCCTGCTTGGCGTGATCGAGCGCCGCCCCGTGATCGCCCGACTGGAACGAGGCATGGAAGCGACGGCGCTGTTGCTGGTAGAGCGGGTCCGCCTCGGCGGCCGCGAGGGCCGAGGCGTCCGGCTGGGCCGGCGGCGGTGGCGGCGTGGACTCGCAAGCGCAGCAGACCGCCAGGACGACCAGCGCCGCCGCGATCCTCATTCGGCGGCCTCGGCCAGCCCCTCGCCCTCGACGATCGTCACGCGGCGGCCCGACTCGACGGGCCCGATCTCGTCGACGATTCCCGACGGCCAGCGCACGACGATGCGCTCGGCGACCGGTGATTGGCCCAGACCGAACATCACATCGTAGCTGCTTTGCGAAAGATAGGACCCGAACGGGTTGACCTCGCGCGACTGGGTCCGGGATCCGGCCGTCAGCTCGATACGGGCCCCCACGCCGTCCCGGTTGGATCGTCTGCCGCGCAAGCCCACGTGCAACCAGTGGCGGCCCTCGGCCCCACGGTTCATCAGGATGGTCGGTGACGAGTCGATGTTGGTGGCGATGAAATCGGGTGCACCGTTGCCGTCGAGATCACCGACCGCGAGTCCGCGTGTGGACTCCACGACCTGCAGACCCGGCCCGGCGGTCGCCCGGCGCAGCTCGAACGATCCGTCGCGCCGGTTGCGATAGATCGAGTTGGCCTGCTTGTAGGTCGTGTCCGCCTGCTTGTTGCGCATCAGGATCGTGTACGTGTGGCCGTTGGCCATGAAGGCATCGAGCCATCCGTCCAGATCGTAATCGACGAACTTGACGCCCCAGACGAGATCGCTATAGGAGTCCGCGAACTTGGCCTCGAACGTGGTGTCGCGGAACAGCAGGTTGCCGCGGTTGCGATGCAACGTGTTGAAATCGTGCGAGAAGTTGGTCACGACGAGGTCGAGCAGACCGTCGCCGTCGTAATCCCCCGCGTCGACCCCCATCCCGGCCTGCTCGGTCGCTTTCTCGTTGGTCGCCACGCCGGCCGCCAGCGAGACTTCCTTGAATCGCAAGGAGCCGTCGTTGCGCCAGAGGAAGTTGGCCATCGAGTCGTTGGCGACGAAGATGTCGAGGTCGCCGTCGCGGTCCAGATCCGAGAACACGACCCCCAGGCCGTAATGCGGCTCCGGCGCGTCGATCCCCGCGGAGGTCGTGACATCGGTGAACGTCCCGTCGCCGTTGTTGCGAAAGAGCTGGTCGCGCTGACCCTCGAGACCGATCGGCCCCATCAGCACGCGAAGCCCCCGCCAGGTGATCTTGGCGCCGCCGTGAGGGGGGTCGACGAGCGAGTAGTGGGCGTAGTTCGTGACGTAAAGATCGAGGTCACCGTCGAGATCGAGATCGCCGAACGCCGCGCTGGCCGACCACGAGTCCGATCCGCCGAGCCCGGCCGCTTCGGTTCCGTTCGAGAACGTCCCGTCGCCATGGTTCACGTACAGCACGTTGGGGCCCCATGTCGTCACGAAGAGATCCTTGTCCCCGTCGTTGTCGTGGTCGACGAAGTAGGCCCCGAGGCTCCATGCCGCGAGATCGACGCCCGCGGCGGCGGCCACCTCGGTAAAAACGCTCTCACC
>JBFFZZ010000167.1:0-6835 GCA_041568335.1 Candidatus Polarisedimenticolaceae bacterium
AGAACATCCTCGTCGACCAGGACGGGGAACCGAAGCTGCTCGATTTCGGCGTCGCCCGCCCGGTCGTCGATGAGACGGCGACGCGAACGGCGACGGGCGAGTTCTCCGAAAGCGGCGTCAAGATCGCGGGAACGCTGGCCTACATGGCGCCCGAGCAGTTTCGCGGCGCGGTTTCCGACGCGCGAAGCGATCTCTTTTCGCTCGGCGTCACGGTTTACGAGATGGCCGCCGGAAGGCGCCCGTTTCTGGCGCGGGACGCACGCGAGTTGATTCGTCAGGTCCAGGAGGACGATCCGGCACCGCTCGACGCGAGCCTGCCCGCCGAGTTCGTCCGTTTGGTCCGCAAGCTGCTCGAGAAGAATCCGGCCGATCGCTACAGATCCGCCGCCGATGTTCGCGCCGACCTCAGAAACCTCGGGAGAGAGCTCGATCTCGGCGCGGCGATCTCCTCGGCGGCGGCGGGCAAGCGGACGGTCGCCGTGTTACCGCTCCGGTTGACCACGCCGAATCCGGCCGACGAGTACCTCGGCATCGCGCTGGCCGAAGCGTTGATCGGCGAGCTGAGCGCCGACGGCCAGCTCCTGGTGCGGCCGATGAGCGCGGTGACCCGGTTCGAACGCCTCACGGTCGACCCGCTGGCGGCGGCGCGTGAGCTGAACGTGCAGGTGATCGTCGACGGCAGCATCCAGAAGCTGGGCGAGCAGGTCCGCGTCCAGGTCCAGGTGCGCGAGGCGTCGGACGGCTCGGTCCTGGCGGCGGCGAAGGAAGACGGCACGATGTCGAGCCTCTTCGAGCTGCAGGATCGGATTGCGCGTGTTGTCGCGGGGGTGCTCGGGACGACCGGGTCGGGAGAAACGGCGGCGCCGACGCGGGATCCGTACGCGTACGAGCTCTATCTCCGCGCCGTCGAGCGCTTGTCGCGGCCGAACCGCTGGGACACCAGCACCGCGATCGAGATGCTCAAGGAAGCGACGCGGATCGATCCGGGGTTCGCGGACGGCTGGGCCTACCTGGCCTCGTCCGCTTTGTTCATGGGCAACGTGTTCGATCCGCAGCCGGTCTGGCACCGGCTCGCCGACGAGGCGATCGAAAAGGCGTTCGCTCTCGCCCCGAGCAACGCCGGCGTGCAGGTCGGCCGCGCCAGAGTCCTGTGGAGTCCACCGCACGGCTTTCAGAATCGAGCCGCGCTGGAGGCCCTGTCCGCGGCTCTGCGTGCGAGCCCCGGTTCGCAGTCGGCGCTGACCTGGAACTCCCTGATTCAGCTCCACGTCGGGCTGATGGAGGAGGCGCGCGCCGGCCTCACCGAGGTGCTGGCCATGGAGCCCGACGATCCCCTTGCTTTGAATTTCCTCGGCCAGGCGATCTGGTACCAGGGGGACTACGAGCTGGCCCGTGCGTATCAGGATCGCGCGCTCGCCGCGGAGACGGCGCACCCCTGGGCCAACCTGTTCCACCCCACGATCGCGCTCTACGGCGGCGAGCTCGACCTCGCCGAGCGCCAGCTCGAGCGAACGCGACAGGTCATGGGCGACGATCCGATGGTCGTGTCGTGCGAGGCGTTGCTCTGGGCCAAGCGCGGGGATTCCGGGCGGGCCGCGCCGTTGATCGAGGCGGCCAAGGGCAAGAAGTCGTTCCTCCACACGCACCACTCGATGCACAACCTGGCCGCCACGCATGCCGTGCTCGGTCAGGTCGAGGAGAGCGTCGATCAGCTGCGGCAGGCGGCGATCACCGGACTGCCGAACTACCCGGTGTTCCGCGACGACCCGCACCTGAGATCGCTCCACGGTGTGGCCTCGTTCGAAACGCTGATGAAGGAACTGGAAAACGACTGGCGTGCGTTCAAACGCGATTTCGGAAACTGACATGACGATCGCGCCCGGACAGGAGCTGCTCCACTACCGCCTGATCGAGAAGATCGGCGAGGGTGGCATGGGCGTGGTCTGGAAGGCCGTCGATACGACGCTCGATCGTGAGGTCGCGATCAAGGTGTTGCCCGCGGATGTCGCACGCGACGAGCAACGGCTCGCACGCTTCGAGCGCGAAGCGAAGCTGCTGGCCTCGCTCAACCACCCCAACGTGGCCACGGTCTACGGGGTGCATGCGGTCGACGGCGTCCCGTTTCTCGCGATGGAGCTGGTTCCGGGCGAAGACCTGGCCGAGCGGCTCCGGCGCGGTCGTCTGCCGGTAGAGGCATCCGTGAAGATCGCCGTGCGCATCGCCGACGCGCTCGAGGCGGCGCACGCGCAGGGGGTGATCCACCGCGACCTCAAGCCGGCCAACGTACGCCTCACGCCGGACGGGAACGTCAAGATCCTCGATTTCGGGCTGGCCAAGGCGCTGGCCGCCGGCGCGTCCTCGGATCACGACCCCGCGCTTTCGCCGACGGTCACGTCGACCTCGCTCGCCGGGGGTGCTGCTGGGCACCGCGGCCTACATGAGCCCGGAGCAGGCGCGCGGGCAGGAAGCCGACGCGCGCAGCGACGTGTGGGCCTTCGGTTGCGTCCTGTGGGAGTGCCTGACCGGCGAGATCCTGTTCCACGGGGCCACCGTGTCCGATACGCTGGCGGCGATCCTCGGTCGCGACCCCGGCTGGAACAAGCTTCCGCCGGGGACGCCGCCCAACGTGACGCGCCTGCTGCGTCGCTGCCTGGCCAAGGACGCCCGTGCACGGCTGCACCACATCGCCGATGCGCGCATCGAGCTGGAGGACGATGAGCCCGGCGCGAGCGTCGTACCGGTGGGCCCCTCCTACCGCACCGCGTTCAGGGTCGCCGCCGCGGCGTTCCTCGTCGTGCTGGCGCTGCTGTTGTGGACCCTCTTCGTGCCGCAACCGGCGTCCCATTCGATCGCCAACCCGCTGGACGGCGCGAGTTTTACCCGCATCACGGACTTTCCGGGATCCGAATGGGACGGGGCCATTTCACGAGACGGTCGTTTCGTCGCGTTCGTTTCCGATCACGGCGGCGTCCACGATGTCTACGTCAACCAGATCGGCACGACCAAGTTCATCAACCTCACTCGACACGGGAGTGAGGTCAACTACGTTCGTGAGATCCGGCGCGTCGGGTTCAACGCCGAAGGTACCGAGATTTGGCTCGGCGGCGGAGGCGGAAGCCGACGAATGAAGACCATCCCGCTTCTTGGCGGGCAGCCGCGCAATTTCCTCGACGAGGACGCGGTGAACGTGGACTGGTCGCCGGACGGATCGCGTATCGTTTTTCACCACCGAACCCCTGGAGACCCTCTCTTCGTCGCCGACAGCGATGGATCGAACCCGCGCACCGTCCTCGCCCCGGACGCCGGAACGCACCAGCACTTTCCCAGGTGGTCGGTGGATGGCCAGTGGATCTACCTTTCGCGAGGACGTCCGGCGACCGGTGAGATGGACCTCTGGCGCGTGCGTCCGGACGGCCGGGACCTGGAGCAGCTGACGGAACGCAAGCTGTTCGTCAGCTACCCCACGCCCCTCGACGAGCGTACGGTGCTGTTCACCGCGCGCGAGTCGGACGGTGCCGGGCCGTGGATCTGGGCCGTCGACGTAGAGACCAACGTGACCCGGCGCGTCTCGATCGGGGTCGAGCGGTACAGCTCGATCGCGACCGCGGCCGACCGCCGTCGGCTGGTGGCCACGGTCGAGGATCCGCAGACCGAGCTGTGGCGCGTGCCGATCCTCGATCGCCCGGCGACCGACAGCGACACGGAGTCGTTCAAGGGAACGACCGGGCTACGCGCCCTGGCTCCACGCTTCAGCGGTTCGTCGTTGTTTTTCCTCTCCTCGCTCGGCGGTGGCGACGGGCTTCATCGACTGCGCGACGGCGAGATCACCGAGGTCTGGCGCGGAGCCGAGACGGCGCTGCTCGAGCCACCGGCCGTTTCCCCGGATGGAGAGTGGCTGATCCTGCTGCTGCGGCGTGAGCAGGGCTGGCACCTGCACCTCGTGAGCGCGGACGGTGCGCAACGTCGACGGTTGACGGATCGTGTCGACGCGCGCGGCGCGGCGGCATGGTCCCCCGACGGTCGATGGATCGTCACCGGCGGTAGCGTCGATGATGTCCAGGGGCTCTACAAGATCCCGGTCGACGGTGGAGAACCGCAGCGCATCGTCGATGGCGAGGCACTCAACCCGGAGTGGTCGCCCGACGGAACCATGATCGTCTACGCGGGCGAGCAGGTGGGGCCGATCTCACCGCTGCAGGCGGTCGACCCGACGGGCAACGGAATCGAGTTGCCCGAGATCGAGGTCTGGCGCGGAGGGGAGCGATACCGCTTCTTGCCCGACGGTTCGGCCCTGATCGTCATGCAGGGCATGCATCCCGCCCAGGACTTCGTCCGGCTCGACTTGGACACTCTGGAGCTCCGCGTGTTGTCCCGGTTCAGCCGGCTCGACACCATGCGCACGTTCGACATCACGCCCGACGGCAAGCACATCGTCTTCGATCGGCTGCGCGAGAACTCCGACATCGTGCTGATCGAGCTGGATCCCGAGCGCTGAGCTAACGCGTCGCCCGCCGCCGCGCCCAGGCCAGCGCGACGCTCGCCGAGACCGCCATCACGGCGGCCACGACGTTGAACAGGATGTCGACGGGATCGAACACGCGGCTGGGCAGCAGCAGCTGGAGAAGCTCGTCGACCGCACCGACCAGCGACGTCGCCACCACGGCGAGCAGGGCGGGGACGGGAACGCGGCGACCGTTGCCCGCACGCTCGCGGAGCGCCTCGTAAACGAACACGGCCACGACACCGTACTCGACGAGGTGCGAGCGTTCCACGGGACTCGTCATCCGGACGAAGACCAGCAGGTAAGCCGCCGAGACGCCCAGCGCGACGAGGATCTCGGCGCGTCCGGGTTTCTTCTTCAACCCCTGCGTCACGGCAGCCGCCAGGACCATCAGGCAGGCGAGCACGAAGACCCCGGCATTCAGCAGCCCGGCGTCCCGGAGCATCCCGGCGAGCGTGCTGGCCAGCCCGAGCGTCGAGTAGATCGCCGCGAGGACGGCAAGCGTCCAGCCCCACAGACGCCGCTCCCGGTCCGAGGAGAACAAGGGAACGGGCGCATCGGATTTCTCGCTCAACGGGAATCGCCGCCTTCAGTAACCCAGCGCGCAGCCGTCCTTGCGCGATTCGGTAGCACCGGCATAGACGCCGGTCGCGTGGTTGCGCAGCACCGCCTGGTAGCCGCCGTAGGGACCGGTGATCGTGCCCAGCCGGTGGCCGCGACGAGTCAGCTCGCGGCGCACCTCGTCCGGTACGCCCGATTCGAGGTACAGGATCCCGCCGTCGGTCATCGTCGAGCCGCGCGGGTCCGACGAGCCGGCGTGATAGTACCGCGCGGCATCGCCCGCTTCCTGCAGGTTCATGCCGAAGTCGACCATGTTGACGAGGATCTGCACGTGGCCCTGCGGCTGCATGTCGCCGCCCATCACCCCGAACGAGAGCCACGGCTTGCCGTCCTTCATCGCGAACGCCGGGATGATCGTGTGGAACGGGCGCTTGCCCGGCTCGAGGTAGTTCGGGCTGTCCGGATCGAGGCTGAACAACCCGCCGCGGTCCTGGATCCCGAAGCCCCAGCCCTCCAGCACGTAGCCCGAGCCGAAACCGGTGTAGTTGCTCTGGATCAGCGAGACCATGTTGCCGTCCTTGTCGGCCACGGTCAGGTAGGTCGTATCGCCGTGGTAGAGCCCCGGGTTCCCCACCGTGATGCGCCGCTGTGCGCGGCTCATGTCGATCAGCTTGGCGCGTTCGCGGCCGTACTCCTTCGAGATCAACCCCTCGACCGGCACACCCATGAAGTCGAGATCGGCGTAGAACCTCGCGCGGTCCTCGAAAGCGAGCTTCTTGGCCTCGACCATCACGTGCCAGAAGTCGGCGGAGTCGCGGCCCATCGCGGTGAGGTCGTAGCCCTCGAGGATGTTGAGCATCGTGAGCGCCGCGATGCCCTGGCCGTTGGGTGGAAGCTCGTAGAGCGTCACGCCGCGGTAGTCCGTCCCGACCGGCTCGATCCAGTCCGAGCGGTGGTTGCGGAAGTCCTCCATCGTGAAGAAGCCGCCGTGGGCCTCGGAGAACGCGACGAACGCCTCGGCGATGGCGCCCTCGTAGTACGCGTCGCGGCCCCGGTCCGCGATCAGCCTCAGGCTCTTGGCCAGGTCCGGGTTGCGGAAGATCTCGCCTTCCCGTGGCGCCTTGCCGGCCGGCAGGAAGGTCGCCGCGAACCCCGGTTTGTCGCCGAAGATGCGCGCGGAGCGGTTCCACGCGGCGGCGATGACCTGCGGGACGGGACGGCCCTCCTCGGCGGCACGGATCGCCGGCCCCAGAACGTCTTTCATGGGCATCCGCCCGAGCTTGCCGTGTAGCGTGAACCAGCCGTCCACCGTGCCCGGGACGGTCCAGGAGTAGGGGCTGTAGAGCGGGATCCAGCCGCGCTCGGTCGGCTCGACCTTGTCGGCCGTCAGGGCCAGGGGCGCGCGCCCCGAGCCGTTCAGGCCGTAGAGCTTCTGCGTCTTCTCGTCCCAGACGATCGCGTAGAGGTCGCCGCCGATGCCGTTGGCCGTGGGTTCGAGGAACCCGAGTGCCGCGTTGACCGCGATCGCGGCGTCGACCGCGTTGCCGCCGGCCTCGAGGATGTCCACGCCGATCTGTACCGCCGTCGGATGCGCCGCGGCGACCATCCCGTTCTGGCCGTAGACGACCGACCGGGTGGCGAACATCTTGCCCTCGGTCCGATCGGCGCCCGGCACGCCGGAAACGCTCAGCATCAAGATCCACGCACCGACGATCCAACGACGCATCGTTCTCTCTCCCGCTTCTACAAGCCTGAAAAACCTCGAAAAAGCGG
>JBFFZZ010000168.1:0-6804 GCA_041568335.1 Candidatus Polarisedimenticolaceae bacterium
CCCGGCCTGCAGCCGCCCGAGCACGGATTCGTACGCATCCCAGTCCGGTGTGGCGCCGAACGTGACCTCGACACGCGCGTAGCTGGATGAGGGGATCGATCCGGCCGGCGGCGCGCCCGGCGCCGACCACCACAGGCCGAGCGCCGGTGACGGCTCCTCCGCCACGGCGGGCACCGCCAGCCCCAAAAAGACCGGCAGCAACGACAGGTAGACGAGTCTCTTCGGGGGGGTCATCGCCGCGACCCATTGTTCGCCACGGGCGCGGGTCTGTCAAACCTGACAAGACCTACCGTGCTCGGGGCGACGTGCTATAACCCAAGGCCCTCTCACCGTGAAACCTTGGGAGCTCCGACAACATGGCCACCGAAGTCGTTCTAGCTGCCCCCGTCCGCACACCGATCGGCAAGTTCGGCGGTCAGCTCGCCGGTGTGACGGCGGTCGAGCTCGCGGTTCACGCAGCGCGCGCAACCCTCGAGCGCAGCGGGATCGCGGCCGATCAGGTCGACCAGACGATCGTCGGGCATGCGCGGCAGGCCGGGTGCGGTCCCAACCCGGCGCGGCAGGTCGCGCTCGGCACGGGCTTGCCGGTGGAGCGACCCGCGTTCACGATCAACCAGGCCTGTCTGTCCGGGATGCAAGCGGTGATGGCCGCCGTGCGGGCGATCATCGTCGGCGAGGCGCATGTCGTGCTCGCCGGAGGGATGGAGTCGATGAGCCGCGTGCCTTACCTGCTCGACGCCCGGTGGGGCTGGCGCATGGGGCATCGCGATGCGGTCGACGCGATGGTCCGCGACGGCTTCCTCGATCCGATCGCCGACCAGGTCATGGGGCAAACGGCGGAGACCCTGGCCAGGCAATACGAGATCACCCGTGACGAGCAGGACGCTTACGCCGCGCGCACCCAACAGCGCGCGGAAGCCGCCTGGCGGGACGGCCGCTTCGAACGGGAAGTCGTGCCGATCGAGGTGACCCGGCGGAAGGAAACGGTCATGGTGGTGCGGGACGAACACCCACGCGACGCTGTCACGGCCGAGAGCCTATCCCGTCTGCCGCCGGTCTTCGATCGTGAGAGCGGGACGGTGACCGCGGGGAACTCGAGTGGAATCACCGATGGCGCCGCCACGATGCTCGTGCTTTCCGGCAAGACCGCGGACAAGCTGGGCGTCACGCCGCTGGCTCGGTGGGTCAGCTCGAGCGTCGAGGGCGTACGTCCCGAGGTCATGGGTATCGGCCCGGTGCCGGCCGTGCGCAACCTGCTGGAGAGTACGCGTATGTCGCTCGATGACATCGACCTGGTCGAGCTCAACGAGGCCTTCGCCGCCCAGGTCCTCGCGGTCGACCGCGAGCTCGGATTCGACCCCGAGCACCTCAACGTCAACGGGGGCGCCATCGCGTTGGGTCACCCGATCGGGTGCAGTGGCGCGCGCATCCTCGTGACGCTGCTGCACGAGATGCAGCGGCGGGAGGTTCGCCGCGGACTGGCCACGTTGTGCGTGTCCGGGGGGATGGGCGGCGCGATGCTGGTGGAGCGAGTCGACGGAGCATGAGCGATCCGGTCCGGTTGTCCAAACGGGACGGGTGCGCGCGAATCACGCTGGATCATCCCCCGCTGAACATCCTCACCAACGCCGGGCTCGGTGGGCTCGCAGACGCGTTCGCCGACGCCGCGGCCGATCCCGAGGTGCGGGTGATCCTCCTCGACGCCGGCGGCAAGGCCTTCAGCGCGGGCGTCGACATCGGGGATCACCAGGGCGACAAGGTGCACACGATGATGCGTGAGCTCGAGCGCCTCTTCGGGACGATCGAGGCCGTCGAGCAACCGACCGTGGGGAGCGTCCACGGCGCCTGTCTGGGTGGCGGTTGCGAGCTGATCGCCGCGCTGGATCTGTGCTATGCCGCCGAGGGAGCGACCTTTGGCCAGCCGGAGATCAAGCTCGGGCTGTTCGCGCCGCCCGCCTCGGTCCTGCTTCCGCGCCTGATCGGTGAGCGCCAAGCGCTGGAGCTCCTGCTCGGCGGCGACACGATCACGGCAAATCGGGCGTTCCGGATCGGGCTGATCAACCGCGTTTTACCCGACGGGGAGCTGGCGACCGGGGTGGATGCGCTGTGCGCCACACTGCTGGCCCATTCCGGCAAAGCGCTGCGCCAGGCCAAGAAGGCGGTGCGTCTCGCGCGCGGATTGGCGATCGACGCCGCGCACGGGGCGGTGCGCCGGCTCTACCTGGACGAGCTGATGCAGACCGCGGATGCCCACGAGGGCTTACGAGCTTTCCTGGAAAAGCGTCCTGCCGAGTGGCGGCACGAGTGAGATCAGCGGGTGGCCCACTCGACCACCTGGTGCACGTTGATCAACGAGAGGAGTCGCCCGGCTCGGATCGGGATGAAGCCGTTGCAGTTGTTGAGGTAGTCGATCAGGCGCTCGCGCCCCGGTGGCATCGCGTAGGAGATCGTGCCCTCGACGAGAGCCCCGTCGCTGAGCCTGCAGGTCACGAAGACCGGGTTCCCGGCCCCGGGGTCGCGCTCGAGCCCGGCGTACTCCTCGTCGAGGAACTCGACGCGGACGATCCGCTCTCGCGAGATCAGCCGTGAGCCATCCTCCTGCACCAGCGCGAGGAACCGGTCCCCCGAGTCGGCGAGCCGGTCGGAGAGCCGCATCGGCGCCCCACCGGGCCCCTCGGAAGGCACGAACATGTTCCCGATCTGCGGCTCGCCCCGGGTCAGATGGACCACGACCTGGACCTTCCGCTGCGGCACCCGATAGGTCAACATGTCGAGCCTCCTGGACGGATTTCGCCCGGTTTCCCTCAAAGCATAGGTTCGCGGACGCCGAATCGCCATATCGGGGGGTTTTTGGGGCTGCCCGGGTTGCCCGGCTCGTGGCGCGGCCTAGATTTGATCCGAGGAATCCAATGCCTTTATACGGAACCCTCACATCGATGCCGTTGCCGGACCTGCTGCAATGGCTCGGCAACGCCCGGGTCACGGGATCGCTGCGTGTCGAGCGGGATCGTGTGAGCAAATCGATCCATTTCCACGAGGGCCGTGTCGTCGGCTGCTCGTCCGACGATCCGGCTCAACGGATCGGTCAGTACCTCCTCAACCGCGGACAGATCACCGAGGATCAGCTTCGCGAGGCGCTGCAGCTCCAGGAGCTCAGCGGCCAGCATCTGGGCTCGCTCCTGGTCGAGCTGGGAGCGCTGACCGCGGAACAGCTCGCGATGCACCTCGAAGCCCAGGCCGAGGAAACGGTGCACAGCCTGTTCGACTGGGACGACGCCGTGTTCCGTTTCGAGGAGGCCGACAAGAACCCCGCGCAAGCGGTCCCCGTCAGCCTGCGGGTCGAGGACGTGTTGCTCCGCGGGCTCAAGCGATACGACGAGATGCGGCAGATCCGCGAGGTCTTCAACGACCCCGGGATCGTGCTCGAGAAAACCGGCAGGAACCCACCCGACGCCGTGCTCGCGAACCGCATGGGCCGGGCGCTATGGGACCTGATCGATGCCGAGCGAACCGTTGCCGAGGTCCTGCTCCAGGTGCACGGATCGGAATACGTCGTCACGAAGTTCCTCTACGAGCTTCACCGTTCGTCGCTGGTCCGCATCGCCAAGGTCAAGGAGGTCACGACCGGCCCGCCCGTCCCGCAGCCCGTGGCCGTCGCGGTGGAACCGGCTGCGGCGGAGCCCGCTGGGGCTTCCGCGCCTGCCACCGCTACCGAACCTCCGGCCGCCGAACCCGCGCCCCCCGCGTTGACCGAAGAGGAAGAAGTCGAAGACCTCCTTTCGGACTTCAACCCGGAGATGGATCTCCCCGCGCAAGAACCCGCCGAAGTGGAAGCGGCACCGCTGGAGGAGACCGGAGTCGAAGTCGCCGAGCCGGACGCCGAGCAGCGCGGCGAAAGGGGCATCGTCCCCCTGGAGGACTCCGAGGCATACTCGCTCGAGCAGAGCCTCGAAAAGGCGCGCAGACTGATGGCGAAGACGGAGTACGAGCGGGCGCTCGTGATCCTCGATCGCGTCTACCGCGAGCACCCCGGCGAGGAGTCGCTGCGCCGGCTCACCGCGGAGGCCGAGGCCGCCTTCGTCGAGAAGGCTTACCGTCACTTCCTTCCGCCGAGCAAGGTGCTCGCTCTGACGAGAGAGATGGACACGTTGGAGGCGGAAGATCTGTCCCCGAGCGAGTTCTTCATGCTCAGCCGCATCGACGGGACGTGGGACATCAAATCGATCATCCAGATCGCCCCGATGCGGGAGTCCGACGCCCTGCGGACGCTCAAACGCCTTCGCGAGAACGGCCTGATCGAGCTCAAGGACCCGTAGCGCCGGGCAGTGCTACAATACGTCCGTTAGTCTAGAAACCTTTTCTTCACAGCGACTTAGCGGAGAATCCCGCGGTGGCGGCAGCCGGCGAGATCATGGAACGCCTGGGTGGCGACGGCCTCGCCCGCGTTCTCGACGACCTGATGGACAAGCCGCGACTGGCGCGGCTGGCGACCGCGTGCGGCCTCAAATACCCCGGCGTGCGCATCCGCTCGGTGAAACGCGACCGGCTGCTCGCCGACCTGGTCGAGCACTCGCGGAAGGAAGAAGCGGCCCGGGAAGCAATCCAGCGCGCGCTGGACAAGGAGACCCGCGCGGAGCGGCGCCGCTGGAACGGACTGTCCGGCGAGGACAAGGCGCGCCGTCTGAGTGACGAGGAGTTCTTGCGCACGCGGGGTAACCTCGGCCGCCATCTGTGGTTCCTGGCTTCCGGCGACGACGGCGAGGACGGCTTCGGGAACCTCGCCTGGCAGCACCTTCAACACATGGTGCGAAACGGGGCCTCCGCGGCACCGAAGCCGGTCACCAGCCGCGCCGAACAACGGCTCAAGCGGCGCGTCACGTCGCTGGAAAAAAAACAACAACATCTCGAGACCCAGCTGGCACGAAGCCGCGAAAGCGAGAAACGGGTCAAGCGGGATCTGATCCTCCGCAAGGGCGAGCTGGCGGAAACGCGCATGCTGGCCGAGCGGGTCCGCCGTGAGCTCGACGACGCGAAACGCGCGCTCGACCGGGTACGCGCGCAGAAACCGGCCGACGCGACCTCGGCCCAACTGATCGAGCCCTTGGAACGGGCGATCAAGCGGCTCTCGACGGGCCAACGCAAGCTCATGCACGTGGTCGAGAAGGCCAAGACCACGCCCGCCCCGGCGCGCGGCCCGTCTGCCAAGTCGTTCGAGGAGCTGACCGAGGCTCTGAAGGCCGTTCAAAAAGACTCCACCGCGCTGCGCCGGGAATACAAACGCGACCGGGCCGAGCTGCTGAAACGGCTCGAGGAGCTCGGTGCCGTGGTCAATAAGAAACCGGCCAAGGAGCGCAAGCCACGCGTCAAAGAGGCCGACAAGCGGGTCGGCGTCTTCATCGACGTGCAGAACGTCTATTACGGCGCTCGAAAGCTGAAGGGAAAGCTGGACTTCGACGCCCTGATGGAGTCGGCCATTGTCGGGCGGCGGCTGATCCAGTGCACGGCCTACGTCGTCGAGTCCAAGGAGATCGACCAGTCCGGGTTCATCGCGCGGCTCCAGCAGAAGGCGATCGAGGTGCGCCGCAAGTCGCTGCGTGTGCGCGCCGACGGCTCCTCCAAGGGCGACTGGGACATGGAACTGGCGCTCGACATCCTCGACGCGGCGTCGAACCTCGACGTCGTCGTCCTGGTTTCCGGCGACGGCGACTTCACGTCACTCGTGAAACGGGTCAAACGGATCGGCCCGCGTGTCGAGGTCATCGCGTTCCCGCGAAACACGGCCAAGTCTCTGTTGGAGGCGGCGGACCGGTTTCAGCCGCTGGATCGGAAGTTCATGATTCGAAGTCCCGCATCTCGTCAAAAGCAGGTGCGGAAGCACTCGTAAAGCCTAACCCTCCTCGAATCTCAACCCATCCTCGTCCGCGACCAGCACTCGCCGCCCGTCCTTCCAAAGGGGAAGCACGTACACACCGGCCCCGCCGTCGAGTGTCCAGTACTCTTCGACATGGAAGTGTCCGAGCACGATCGCGTCGTGGCCGTTCGCCGCGAAATCGGAGGCGTAGTCGTCGACCATCTCGCGGGGAAAGGCGGACTTTTGCTGGATGTTGGTGGTGCGCATCCAACCCTCGAGCCGGTTCGCGGCGGCGAGGCGCAGCCCGAGGGGAATCAGGTTGAAGCAGAACCAGAATGCGCCCGAGCGGCTGAGGCCGCGCCACGTCCGGTAACGGCGATCGGCTCGATTGGCGAGGTCCCCGTGGATCGCCCAGATCGAGCGACCGCCCACGCGGAACTCCATGCCGTCGTCCCCCGCCCTGTCGAACAGGTCACCGGCGTAAATCCTCGCGACGCGGAAGTCGCGATTGCCCTCGATGTAATGCACGGCGACGCCGCGACCACGAATCGCGCGCAACGTCTCGGCGACCTTCCGCTGATGGTCCTGCTGGAGCTTGGGGTGCCCGATCCAGAGATTGAAAAGGTCGCCCATCAGAACCAGGGCATCGCAGCTCTCGGAGAGCCGCCGAAGGGTCCGGGTGAACGGCCCGACATCCGCATCGTCGAGGTCCAGATGGACGTCGCCGATGAAGGCCACGCGTCTCAGGCTCACTGCTCGGCCTCCGGCCCGGCGAGGAACACCGACCTGAACTCGGCATACACACCGGCCTCGATGGCGGCCCGGATCCGATCCATCAACCGCAGGTAGTACGTCAGGTTGTGCAGCGTGTTCAGCCGCGACGCGAGGATCTCGCCGGTCGTATAGAGATGCCGCAGGTAGCCGCGCGAATAACGCAGGCACGTTTCGCAGGG
>JBFFZZ010000169.1:0-6693 GCA_041568335.1 Candidatus Polarisedimenticolaceae bacterium
ACAGAGGTCCACGACCGGTGCAAAGTCGAGGTTGAAACCGAGCCCCGCGAGCGCCTCACCGGTGAGGATCCCGAACCGCGTGATCGCCTCGACTCCCATCCCGTGCAATTGCACCGCGGTCGGGGTCGGACCGATCCAGGGTTCGAGCCGCGACACCTTGCCGCCCTCCTGGTCGACGGCGAGCAACGGGCGGTCCGGCAGCGTCGCGGTGACCTGCCGCAAGAGCTCGGCGGTCTGGGCCGGTTCGACGAGATTGCGGCCGAACAGGATGACGCCGCCGGCGCCGAGGTCGCGAAGGCGTCGGGCGGTCCCGTCATCCAGCTCCGGGGAGGGGAGTCCGACCATGATCGAGCGCCCCGCGGCGCGACGGTTGGCGTCCATCGAGCGTCTCCCTCTGCGGCCCGGAAAAGCCGGCCGAACGGCAGGATATTACCGGTTTGGGCCTGGTTCCAGTGGAAATGAGCCGGTTTGACCCGTACTTTGGCGGGTGTTAGGTTTTCCTCGGTAGGGGTTGAGGGATCGAGCCGGTCTTAGCCGATCGAGCCGCGAGGACAACGTCATGGCACGCATCCGTTTTCGGCTGCCGCGCAAGCGCTCGCCGAAGACAGCCAGTCGCTATACCCTGCTGATCCTGCCGGAGAGCAAGCACCGCTTCCGCAAGCTCCACCTCAGCCGCCGTTTCGTCGTCTTCGCCGCCATCGCCGCCGGAGCGTTGTTCTCCGCCGGGATGATCGCACCGCACCTGTGGATGCGGGTCCAGACGCAAAGGACGACCATCGAGCACCTGGCGCACGAGAACGAACTGTTGCGCGGGCAAACGGCCCGGTTCGAATCTTCGGTGGACGAGATCCAGCGCCGGCTCAGCGGGATCGAGAGTACCACCGAGGAGCTGGCCGGCGAGCTCGGCATGGAAGTGCAATCGATCCCGGCCGGCGGCGCCGGGGGTACCCCGCTGGTCGGCCGCTCGCCGCTGCTGAGCGAGCTGGACACCTTGTCGGATCGAGCGGCCGGTGTTCGCGAGTCGCTGGACCAGCTCGACGACGCGTTCCGCGTACGCGAATCGCTGTTGTCGTCCACGCCGTCGATCATGCCGGCGCAAGGCTGGTTCTCCCATGGCTTCGGCTGGCGTAAGGACCCGTTTTCCAACAAGCGCAGGTTCCACCGCGGGATCGACATCGTGAACCATCGCGGGACGCCGATCCACGCGACCGCCGACGGCGTCGTTTCCCGTGCCGTGCGGATCGCCGACCTGGGCAAGACGGTCGACATCTCCCACGGGCGCGGCTACGTGACCCGCTTCGCGCACCTGAGCGAGATCCTCGTCAAACCGGGTCAGAAGGTCCAGCGGGGCGATCTGATCGGCAAGATGGGGTCGACCGGTCGATCCACGGGCGATCACCTGCATTACGAGATCTTCTACGACGGCCGCCGTGTCAACCCGTGGAAGTACCTGGGGCAGCGCGGGGGTTGATTCCATCGCCCCGGGTCCGCGGTTTTCGCGGCTGATACCCTTTTCAGTATGGATCCCAAGGATGCCGAGCTCGATCCCGAGGTGCTCGCCGATCCGCTCGAAGCGGACGATGCGCCGACGGTCATCGATGTCGACACCGACGACGCGACCAAGGGGTCGCTTGCCAAGGCCGAGTCGCGGGCCCTGCGGACCACCGATCCGTTCCGGCTCTACATGGCGGAGATCAGGAAGTACCCGCCGCTGAGTCGCGAGGAGGAGCAGCGACTGGCACGGCTTTACCGCGAGACCGGGGATCGAGACGCGCTGTTCCGGCTCGTGACGGCCAATCTGATGCTGGTCGTGAGGATCGCCTTCTCGTTCCGGCGGGCGGCCAAGAACCTGCTCGATCTCGTCCAGGAGGGGAATGTCGGCTTGCTCGCCGCGATCGATCGCTTCAGCCCCGACGTCGGCGCGCGGCTCCCGACCTACGCCGCCTGGTGGATCCGCGCGTATATGGTCAAGTTCCTGCTCGACAACGTCCGGCTTGTCCGCGTCGGGACGACGAACGCACGGCGGAAACTGCTGCGCAACCTCCACCAGGAGAAGCAGAAGCTCGAATCCATGGGATTCGACGTCGGCCCCAAGCTGCTGGCGGAGCATTTCGGTGTCTCGGAGCGCGACGTGATCGACGTCCAGGCGGCGCTCAGCTCGAGAGACGTCTCTCTCGACGCGCCGGTGTCGGGGCGCGACGACGAGGAGCGCAGCCACGGGGACGCCCTGCCCGAGGCGAAAGAGTCGACGGTCGAGGAGGATGTCGCCCGGCGCGAGCTCCAGGACAGGATGGAAACGCTGCTGGGCATCTTCCGCGAGGACCTGACCGAGCGTGAGCTGGCACTGCTTGACGAGCGGATCGTCAGCGATAGCCCGCTGAGTCTGCAGGCCCTCGGAGACCGGTTCGGGACCTCGCGTGAGGCCGTCCGGCAGGCCGAGGCCCGTCTGATGAAGAGGCTCTCAGCTTTCTTGCGTAGGGAGCTAGGCGATATCGGGGACTGGAGCTTGAAGTAGCGACTCTCCGGATTGCCGAACTCGGCCAAAACCCACTTGTGGGAGTGGCCGAATCGGCTTGACCGCAGGTAGTTTCACGACAATATTACCGAGTGAGCCTCGGCTATGCTAATTCTTCCATGGGGCTTGTTGTGATGACAGCTTGTTGGTATGCTTCGATCGTCCTCGGGGGGGATGCACGGAGCGAGGCTTTTACGGGAAGCCGGGGTTGGTGATGCAAATCTTGATTCTCTTGGCAACCGTCGCGCTGAGTCTCGCGACCGCAATCCTGACCGCCTCCGGGATCCTGAGTCTCCTGCTCAAGGTGATGATGCGCCTGCGCTAGCCCCGGTCCCCAAAAGCTACGGATTCTCACCTAATTCGTCGCGGGCTTCGCGCGCGCGGCCATGCATTCCACGATAGTCCGGTAACGCGAGCACCTGCCCGTAGGCCTCTTTAGCCTTGTCCGTTAGCCCCTTTTTCGCGTAGAGCTCGCCGAGCTGGTACCAGGCCAGCAGAGCCATCTGATCGCTCGGCTCTTCCCGGTGGATCTCGAGGATCCGGGTCAGCTCGGCCTCGGCTGCCTCCAGCTGCTCCAATTTGAGCCGCGCCACCGCAAGCCCGTAGCGCGTGAACAGATGGTCGGGGCGCAGCTCGAGCGCTCGCTCGAGGGCGGGGACCGCCCGCTCGTAATCGCCCAGTCCGCCGAAATGCTGTGCCCGCGCCGTGGCCTCCCGAAACTGCGCTTGCGTATCGCCCTTCGCCGCTTGGCGGCGGACAAAAGCCGCGAAACGCGTCTCGATCTCTTCGACGGAGAGGTCCAGCGCCGTGGCGAACTTCACCGGGTCGCTGTCGTACTGGCCATAAACCCGTTCGATCGCGTCCGGCCCCAGGTCGCCGAGGAGCCAGGCCACGAAGAGGCCCGCGATCGGGAACCCGAGGCGGCTTTTGTTCAACACCCGCATCCGTTCTTCGTTCAGCAGGTCGCCCAGACCGGGAAGCTCGCCGCCCTCGGACAACATGGCCGCATAGACGGGGAGCTCGTTCGTCCCCTGTTGCTGCTCGGCCCAGACCGCGAGGCCCTCGACGAGCAGGGTCAGGTAGCCCGGGCCGTAAAGCTGGCGGGCGATGACGTGGATGTCCTCGTGCAGGCCGGGGTCCAAGGCGATCGCCCGCGTCGTGTGCAGCTCCGCCCGCTGCGGGAGGTGATGGCGCGCGTCGTGCACGTCGCAGAGCGTTTGCTTCGACACGCTGTCCTCGTACACGTAGAGCTTGATCTTCACGGGGTTCTCTGGAGCCTTCCCCAACGCGGCCACGCTCGCTGCCCAGGCGCTTTCACGAGCCTGCAGCACGGCTTCGATCTCCGCCTCGGTCAAACCGAGCGAGAAGTCGTGCAGGACGTAGTGCTCCGATTCGCCCTTGTGGTTCGACCACGGCCGGGCGCCGCGGTTGTCGACCTCGACACGAGTGTCGCGCCGCGGCGGCCATTCCATCGTCTCGGTCCGGAAGCGCCCGTACTGCTCGACCGTGTACCGGTCGTAGACGATCCAGTCCGAACCGAAGAAGGGGAGCACGAGGTAACGATCCAGCTCCGGATTGATCCTCGACCAGAAGAACAGCTCGTGATCTTCCGAAAAGGGCGAGATCCAGCCAAACAGCAGATCGTGCTCGTAGCCTCGCTCGATGCCCTCGAAGCGCCAGCCCCGGTCGGTCAGCTCGACGACTCCGGTCTCGCGTAGCAGCGCGTTGTTCCAGCCGAGCAGGAGCAGGTGGGCCTTGCGGTCCTCGTCGGTCATGTCCACGTCGGCAAGGACACGAGTGATCGTGCGGTGGCGGCCGGTCAGGTAGTCCGCGCGACGCTCGGCGGAGATGCGGTTGACCTCCCGCTCCTCACCCGGGCCCGCGGGGTAGACGATCGTGATCTCGGGGTAGGTGTACAGCAGGGCGGCGCCGCTGAAGACCTCGCGCTCTTCCGCCCGGATCTGCGGTAACAGCACCGCGCCCACAACCAGCGCGGTCCAGATGCATCTCATGCTCGCCTCCACCCCGGTTATCTTACCGACGCTGACGTACAATCGCTCGTATGGGAAGGCTCCTGGCGCTCGCCGACCTGCACCTCTCCGGCACGGGCGACAAACCGATGGATCGTTTCGGCGAGTTGTGGGTCAACCACACCGAGCGGATGGCACGGAACTGGGACGCCGGCGTCGAGCCCGACGATTGGGTCCTCCTACCCGGCGACCTTTCCTGGGCCCGGGACCTGGCGCAGGCCGCCTGCGATCTGGCCTGGATCGGCGAGCGGCCGGGCCGCAAGCTGCTGCTTCGCGGCAACCACGACAGCTGGTGGGGAAGCCGCTCGAAGGTCCGGAGCGCCCTGCCCGACGGTTGCGAGATCCTGCACAACAGCGCCGCGCAGATCGGTGCCTGGGTGGTGCTCGGATCGCGCGGCTGGCTGAGTCCCGACGACCCGCTGGCGGGGGACGATGACCGCAGGGTGTTCGCGCGGGAGCTCCAGCGCCTCGATCTCTCGATCCGCGACGCCGAACGGTTCGGCGCCGGCCGCGCGCGTCTGGCGATGTTGCACTACCCGCCCTGGCTCGCCGGGCGCGAGCCCACCGAGGTCGTGACGCGGCTGCGTGCCGCCGGCATCTCGGTTTGCGTCTACGGGCACCTCCATGGCGACGACCACGCGCTCGCGATCGACGGCGAGCGAGACGGGATTCGTTTCCACTTCGTGGCCGCCGATGCCGTCGGGTTCCGGCCCGTCGTGATCCTCGAGGACGTGGAGACCGCATGACCGACCCACCCGTCTTCCGTTGCTCCGCCGCCGCCCGCTGGTTGCCGAGAACCCTCGCGGCGGCCGTCCTCGTCAGCGCGATGATCCTGTCGATGCGGATCTACGCGGGCGTTGCAGGGTCGGGTTGGTCGCATTCCCGCACCTTCGTGATCCTCGTCGGGGCGGCGGTCGCGCTGATGATCGTTCGCGCGGGCGGCATGGTCCGCGTGGAGCTCTCGCTGCTCGACGAGGCCTTGCACCTGCGTGTCGGCAAGTACGAGCGAGAATTGCCCTACGAGTTGATCGTCTCGCTGGGCTACGATACGCCGTTCGTCAAGCCGCGAGAGTGGCTTCCGGCGATGGTGCTGATCGATCGCTTCAACAAGGCCTGGAGGATCCCGGCGTTGCTCGTCGACGGGGATCGGTTCGTCACGCAACTGACGGCGGCGGCGGGTCGCGACGATCTGCGCAGTTTCGCCTCCGCGCACGACCTGGTCCGGAAGATGCGTGCGACCCGGTCCCGGCTGGTCGTCGGTTACTCGGTCGCCGCGGCGCTGGTGCTCGTCTCCTGGCTGTTCCTCGCCTTTTCCGGATCGACGCCGTGAGACGGGCCCGCCATCGGCTGCCGATCGCGGTGCTCCTCGCGTGGGCGATCGCCGCGTTCCCGTGTGCCGCCGATACGGCCTTGGAAGCGTTGTTCTCCGGCGATGCCGAGCGGGCGCTGGAGCTGTACCGCGAGCGGATCCGGGAGACGCCTGGCGACGATCGCGCCGCCGCCGGCGAGATCGAGGCGTTGCTCGCGTTGGACCGATTCGAGGCCGCGCTCGAACGCGCGACCGAGCGACACGCCGAATTCGCCGCCAGCCTCCACGTGCGCGCCGCGCACGGCGCCGCCTTGTTGCGCGCCGGGCGGCTGGCGGAGGCCGAGGTCACGCTCGGCCGGCTCGAAGACGACCCGGATGCGCCCCCTCGAGGGTTGATCGCGCTCGCGCGACTGCGCGGCGCCAGGGGCCGCCACGGAGAAGCGGCCGAGCTCGCCCGGAGGGCCTTGCGGAACGGGGCGGACGACCCCGTCGTGCAGTTCTGGGCGGCGGAATCCGTCGCCGATCGCGATCGGTCGATCGAGCTGCTCGAGCGCTTCGTCGCCGCGCATCCGAAGGGAGCCGACGATCGCCTGGAGGCCGCCCGTGGGACCCTCCGACTTCAACGCGCCCTCGGCGATCGGGAGGTCTGGGTTCCCCGGGCGACGCCGGAACGCGTCGTTCTTCCGCTCCGTCTCGTCTGGGACGATCAGGGGCGCAAGCTCGGCTACGTCGTGGAGGCGCACATCGGTCCGAAGGACAAACCCGTCAAGCTGATGCTGGACACGGGAAGCACGGGCCTCTTCCTCGTCGAGCGGATGGCGCGCAAGCGCGGCTTCGAG
>JBFFZZ010000170.1:0-6686 GCA_041568335.1 Candidatus Polarisedimenticolaceae bacterium
CAGGATCAGCGTCGGCCCGATCTGCGCCGGAGGAAAAGCGACACCCGGAGATTGATCGGCGCAGTCGCAAGCATCCGGCACGCCGTCCCCGTCGCTGTCCTGGTCGCCGACATCCAGCGGGCAGGGATCGCAGGCGTCGCCGCGGCCGTCTCCGTCACTGTCCTCCTGGCCGGGGTTCGGGACGTCGGGACAGTTGTCCTCGTCCCCGCAAATCCCGTCACCGTCGATGTCGTTGAGCGGATCGTCCGGACAGAGGTCGCACTCGTCCCCCACGCCGTCCAGGTCCTCGTCGTCCTGGCCGGGGTTCGGCACGATCGGGCAGTTGTCCACGTCCCCGCAGACACCGTCGTTGTCGATGTCGTTGTCGGGATCGTTGGGGCAGGTGTCGCAGACGTCCCCGAGGCCGTCTCCATCGGCATCTTGCTGCAGCGGATTCGGGTCGTTCGGGCAGTTGTCCACGTCCCCGCAGACGCCGTCGTTGTCGATGTCGTTGTCCGGATCGTCGGGACAGGTGTCGCAGGCGTCCCCGAGCCCGTCGCCGTCCGCGTCCTGCTGCAGCGGGTTGGGGTCGTTCGGGCAGTTGTCGTCCGGCGTGCAGATCCCGTCGAAGTCGGGATCGTCGCAGAAGCTCTTGAGGATCGTGAACTGATCCAGGATCGCCCCGCCGGAATCGAGGAAGGTGGCGTCGAGCCGGTCGTTGTCGAAGTCCAGCACCACCGAGCCCAGCATGTTCCAGCTGACGAACATGGCCGGATGGTTCAGCGTGCCGCCGCTGATCTTGCCGGCGTTGCCGGCGACGACGTAGACCGCGCCCTGGTGGGGGACGGGGCCCGGTCCGGGCTTGTTGTAAGCACCGTTGCCGGCAGGATCGCCGTCTCCCGCGTCGATCTGCATGCCCGGCACGAAGGTCGTCGAATCGCCGTAGTGCCCGTCGATCAGGAACGAGCGCTCGTAGCTGTGGCTGTGGCCGCTGAGCACCAGATCGACCCCGTTGGACTCCAGGATCGGCAGCGCGTTCTGGCGCATGTCGATCAGCGGGGTTTCGATATCCGAGTCGTGCGAGCCCTTGGTGTAGGGCGGGTGGTGCCAGTAGGCGATCGTCCAGTCACGCGTGTTGGCCGCCAGATCGGCGGCCAGCCAGGTCAGCATCGCGCCGCCGACGCTGCGGTCGGTCTCGAACGATTCGAGCACGACGAAGTGGATGTTGCCGTAGTCGAACGAGTAATAGGCCTCGGTTCCGGAGCCGAGACCGCCGGCTTCCCCGGCCGTCGGCAACGTGAAGATGTCGTAATAGGGACCCGTCTGCGTGGCCGAGTCGGCGCTGATCCCGTCGTGGTTGCCGAGCGTGGGCCACAGCACCGACTTGCGCAGCATGTCCGGGTAGATGTCGAACAACGCCGCCTGGTATTCGGCATCGGTCCCGTCGTTGTAGGCGTTGTCGCCGAGCATCAGCCACAGGTCGGTGTGTTGGTTGGCGGTGAAGACGTAGTAGGCGTCGCGTACGTTGCGGGCGTTCTGATCGGCCGTGCCGGAATCGCCGAGCACCCAGACCCGGGTCGGCTTGGGGCTGCCCGGCGAAGGTGCGGTGACGAAGAAGTGGCGATCGTCGGCGCCGACGAGCAGATCCGTCGTGTCCCCGATGGCGTAGTAGTAGGTCTGGTCCGCGGCCAGCCCGGTGAGCGCGATCTCGTGCTCCGTCGAGACGGTCAGCTCGTCGACGGACAGGGTCAACAGGTCCGGCGCCAGGCCATAGGCGACGCGGCTGTCGGTCGGCGTGTCGGTGCGCCAGCGCAGCGTCACCGCGTCGTCGCTGCCCGTCTGCAGGTAGGGACCGCGGACGAGCGAGTCGGCCGGGTTGACGATCAGCTGCGGGACGAGGACGAGATCGGACGATACGGCGGTGACGTTCCAGATGCCGACGGCGAGGACGTTCTGCCCGTTGACCAGCGCGGGGATGCCGCTGGCCGAGACGTCCTGGTAGGTGTAAACGGGAAGCTGGGCGTTGCTGGACTCGTGATTGATCGGGGCGGAGTCCCAATCGAGCGGGCCGGCGGGCAGCTCGGCGGAACGGAAGACCTCGACGCCGTTGATCCAGACGGCGTAGCCGTCGTCGTAATCCGCGCCGAAGATCAACGCCTGAACGTCGTTGATGTCGCTGATGTCGAAGACCGTGCGAGTGTAGACCGATCGCGACCCCGACGGGACGACGGTCTGGAGCAAGCCCTCGGCGCCGCTACCCGACTCGTACCCGATTCCGTACGTTCCCGGTGTCCAGAGAGAATCGTCGAAACCGGCCTGCGTCCAGGTCTCGCCGAGTCCCGGATCGACACCGTTCGCCAGGTAGCTCATCGAGCTCCCGGCCTGGACGGGCACGGCTTCCTGGGCCATCCCCGGCGGACAAACGAGCAGCGCCACGCAGACGGCGAGCAGGCGGATGATTCTCACGTCGACCTCGATCCGGTACCCCCCCGAATCGGTTCCCGAAGTCCTCATATACGTCGAAACCGTGCTGCGTGCCGCGAACCTCGACGTCGGGCACCCAGGCTTGTTGCGCGATTGCAAGGCGAGCCGTACCTGGCGTGCCATAATCGCGCGGCGAGCACACGATGGGGCGCTTCCAAGACAAACTCGTGCTGATCACCGGTGCATCGGCGGGGATCGGCAAGGTCACCGCGCAGGAGTTCGTGCGCGAGGGCGCGCGCGTGATCGGCACCGGGCGCAACCGCGAGCGGCTGGACGCGGTCCGCGACGAGATCGGCGCCGGCAAGTTCGTGCCGATCGTCGCCGACGTGGCGGATGCCGGCTCGATGGCGTCGATGGTCACCCGGATCGTCGGCGAGGTCGGGCTCCCGGACATCGTGATCGCCAACGCGGGGATCGGCCACGACGCGCATTTCGTCGATACCAGCGAGGAGGCCTGGCGCGAGCTTTTCGAGACCAACGTCTTCGGCGTCGTCCGCACGGTGAGACCGTTCGTCCCGGGGATGATCGAGCGCGGCAGCGGACGCGTCCTGCTGATCTCGTCGGTGGTCGGCAAGCGCGGGATCCCGCACTACGCCGCCTACTCCGCCAGCAAGTTCGCGCTGGACGGGCTCGCCGACGTGCTGCGCGTGGAGCTCGTCGGCACCGGCGTCACGCTCGGCACGATCTACCCCTCCTCGACGGTCAGCGAGTTCCAGGACCGCACGCAGCGTGTCGGGCTGGAGCGCAAGCCGAAGCGGCCGAAGCGCCACCCGACGATCAAGGTCGCCCGCGCGATCCTCTCCATGGCCGGGTCGAGGCGGCCCGAGATGCTGCTCTCGTTCGAGGGCAACTTCATGGCGGTCGTGGACAAGATCTCGCCGCGGCTGGTCGATTGGATCCTGTCACGCGTGCTGCAGCGACGGAAGACCGAGCTGGTCTAGCCGGACGCCTGCCCGTAGAGCTTGAATGCCGCGATGACCAAGGCGTGGCTGATCTCGCCGTCGGCGATCATCCGCTCGACGTCGTCGAGCCGTACCAGCACCTGTTCGATACGCTCGTTGGGATCGAGCTGGGGCTCGGAAGTCTTCTTCGCGCCGCGTGCCAGGAACGTGTGACAGCGGTTGTTCTGGATCGACGGGTTGGGGTGCACCCAACCGAGCGGGCTCCAGTCGTCGGATTCGTAGCCCGTTTCTTCTTTCAGCTCACGCCTTGCCGTGTCGAACGGCTTTTCCCCCGGATCGCACATGCCGCCGGGGATCTCGAGCGTCAACGATTCGGTCCCGAAGCGGTACTGCCGCACCATCGGGATCTGCAGCTCGTCGGTCAAGGCGATCACGTTGATCCACTCCGGCATGTCGAGCACGTGGAACGGGCGCGGCTCGCCGCCTTCGGGTGGCTCGAAGTGGACGCGATCGAGCGAGAAGATGCCGCAGCGCTGGATACGCTCGGCGTCACGACGGCTCCAACGGGGCACGTTGGAAGCCTACTCGGCGGGTTTCTCTTCGGCGGGTTTCTCTTCGGCGACCGCTTCGGCCGGTGCTTCTTCGGCAGGCGCTTCCTCGGCCTTGGCCTCCTCGGCGGGGGCGGCCTCGGCCGGAACTTCCGCGGGAGCTTCCTCGGCGGCAGGTGCCGGGGCCGGCTCGGTCGGCGCCGGGGCGGCCTTGGCCGCGGCAGCCTTCTCGGCCAGCTTGGCCACACGCTCGGCCTGGACCGACAAGGCGCGGCGCTTGCGCTGGATACGACGCAGCTGCTTGCCCAGCTCGCGCGACTTCGCGACATCGGGGGCCTCGCCGAGACCGGCGATCGCTTCCTTGATCTTCGCCTCGCGTTGTTGGACTCGTTCCAGGGTCGTGGCTGGCATCGCGTGCTCTCCCTCCGAAATGAGCCACGTATGCTAGCACCAGTCCGTATAATCCCGCCCATGCCTCCGCTCGAGCGCCACGTCTTCGTCTGCGAGAACGTCCGGGATCCGGACAACCCCAAAGGCTGTTGCGCCTCCAAGAACGCGGTGGCGGTGCGCACCCGGCTGAAGCGGCTGGCCTTCGAGGCGGGGTTGCGCGGCCGCATGCGCATCAACAAGGCGGGTTGCCTGGACCAGTGCGAGCACGGGGTCACCGTGGTCGTCTACCCCGAGGCCGTCTGGTACGGCGGGGTCACCGTCGAGGACTGCGACGAGCTGTTCCACGAGCACGTGCTCAACGGCCGTCCGGTCGAGCGGTTGCGGATCGAATCGATGCGGCCGGTCCAGGATGCCGGCGACTGACGTGCGCCGGCAACGCGGGTCGCTGCTGCGATGGTACCGCGCGAATCGGCGCGCTCTGCCGTGGCGGGATTCGAACGACCCGTACGCGATCTGGGTCTCCGAGATCATGCTTCAGCAGACCCAGGTCGCGACGGTGCTCCCCTACTACGAGGCGTTCCTGCAGCGGTTTCCGGATGTCGCGACGCTTGCCGCGGCGAGCGAGGACGACGTGCTCGCGCGGTGGAGCGGTCTCGGTTACTACCGTCGCGCGCGTGCGCTGCATCGCGCGGCGCGGGAGCTCGTGCAAAAGCAGGGTGGGAAGATCCCCGCCGACGCCGCGACGCTGCGAGAGCTTCCCGGGATCGGACGGTACACCGCCGGCGCGATCGCGAGCATCGCCTTCGACCGGCCGGAACCGATCCTCGACGGCAACGTGCGGCGCGTGCTGGCGCGCTGGTTCGGTGTGGATGGAGCAAGGCTCGGCAAGGCGGAGGAGGAACGACGACTCTGGGAGCTCGCCGCCGAGCTCGTTCGCGGTTCCGCACCCGGCGATCTCAACCAGGCGTTGATGGAGCTCGGCGCGACGGTCTGTCATCCACGCGATCCCGCCTGCACCGCTTGCCCGGTGCGCTCCGCTTGTCACGCCCGCACGCACCGTGAGATCGAGGACCTGCCCGCATCGACGCCGAGAAGAAAATCGGTCTCGGTCCGGGTCGGCGTCGCCGTGATCCGGCGCGGCGGCAAGGTGCTGCTCGAGCGACCCGACGAGGCGAACCCGTTTCGCGGACGCTGGGATCTACCCGCCGTCGAGTTGGATCGTGGCGGTTTCGCGGGCGAGGCCTTGGCGGACCGGCTGGGAAAACGTCATCGGGTGCGTGTCGCGATGGGCGCCTGCCTGGGGCATGCGACACACGGCATCCTGCACCGCCGCCTGAAGCTCGAGGTGCACGCCGGCACGTTGCGGCGCGGCCGGATTGCGAGCTCCGACAGCCTCTCGTGGGTGACCCTGGACCGGCTCGACGAGCATCCGGTCTCCGGTGCGACCCGCAAGGCTCTTCGGTTGGCCGTCTCGCCGCGCTAGATCCACCACGACCGGTCTCGACCGTCTTCTTCTAGCGACGCCTCGGGCGGGATCTCACGTGCGAAGCGGTAGGGCCGGCCGCAGGCCAGCGGCCAGGCGGCGATCGCCGCATCGAAACCGGCCCAGTAGCCGCACAGGAATCCGAACGTCGCGCGCGTTTCGTCGTGCCGCTCGGCAACGGTCATGAACAGCATCGCCGCGGCGGCGGCGAGGGCCACCGGCAGCCAGTAGAGACGCAGCAGCGAGGCATGCGAGCGACCGCTGCCCCAGCAGGCGAGCCCGCGCGCCCGGACGCCCGCCGTGTAACCGAGAACGGGGCCCGCGCCGATGCCGAGCCGGGCCCACCAGCGCACGCGCTCGTCGACGAGCCCGCCGAGATCGGACCATAAGTCGAGGAGCAGTGCGAGGATGGCGACCCAGGCGGCCAGCCAGAGTGTGCCGGCGATGCGTCGAATCAAGAAGGTGATTGTGCACCCTCGACCGCCTGTGTGGACGCGACAACGCGGCCCGATGAGTTCTCGATCGGCAACGCCGATTTGACACGTCCGCGCCGGTTGCCAATAGTGCGCGTGCATGGGTGACTCGAGGAAACTGTGGATCGCGGGCCCCGTCGGTAAGCTCGAGGCGAGCCTGCGGATGGCCGCATCCCCGAAGGGTGCGGTGGTGATCGCCCACCCGCACCCCCAGCACGGCGGGACGATGCACAACTCGGTCATCTTTCACAGCGATCGCGAGCTGAACAGCGCGGGCTGGGCGACGATGCGCTTCAACTTCCGCGGTGTCGAGGAGAGCGAGGGCTCGTTCGACGAGGGCCGCGGCGAGGTCGACGACATGGCCGCCGCGGCCGCCTGGCTCCGCGGGCTGGTCCCCGATTGCCGGCTGGTCGTGGTCGGTTTCTCG
>JBFFZZ010000171.1:0-6669 GCA_041568335.1 Candidatus Polarisedimenticolaceae bacterium
CGTGATCGGTGAACCACGTCTGGATGTTGCCCGGGTTCTCGCCGACCAACGTCATCGACCCGTCGTGGACGTTGAGCCGGTAGACGTCGAATACCTGTGGATCGCGCCTGTTCATCTGAAACAGGATGTGGTCGTCGTCCTGCTCCAGGTCGTCGACGATATCGCACTTCACGCCGTCGAACGGCGTCAGATCGATGGGGTTGGAGCCGTCCCGGCCGACCGCGAACAAACGGTAGTTCTCGTCGCCGCCGCTGTCCTGGACATAGACGAGCCGGTCGTTGCTGACCCAGACGTAACCGCCCAGGTCGCGCTCGCGCGCGGCCGTAACACGGCGCGTCGTAGCGTCCGCCAGGTCGCGGATGGTCAGGTTGAGTCGCCGCTCCCAGGGCTCCAACCAGGCCAGGGATTTGCCGTCCGGGGACAGCCGCAGGGCGATCTTGTCCGGTTTACGGAAGAAGTCCTCGAGGGGGATCATCGGGTCTCCAGCCCGGGCTCGCCGGGGGCTGGAGTGTAGCAAAGGTCAGCCCGCAACCGGTTCCGTAACGTTGGATTCCGTCACGACACAGTCGCGCCCGCGCTGCTTCGCCTCGTAGAGACGACTGTCGGCGAGTTTGATCAGCGTCTCGGCGTCGTTGACGTCGGGTCCGCGACTGGCCACTCCGAGGCTGATCGTCATCGGTGCCAGCGGCTCCCCATCGGCATTGAGGAAGCGGTGGCGCCGCACCTGCCCGCGCAATCTCTCGGCGACGAGCGCCGCTCCTGCGGCGGGAGTTTCCGGCAACACGATGGCGAACTCCTCGCCGCCGTAGCGATGCGCGACGTCGATCGACCGCACGCCGTTGACGAACAACGTGGCCATCTGCTGCAGCACGACGTCGCCGGTCAGGTGGCCGAACTCGTCGTTGATCGTCTTGAAGTGATCGACGTCGATCATGATCAAGGACAGCTCGTTGTGATAGCGGTCGGCGCGCGCAGCTTCGATACGCAGCCCTTCCGTGAGATAGCGCTTGTTGTACAACGACGTCAGTGGATCGGTATCGGCCAACCGCCGCAGACGGATCTTCGCGCTTTCGAGCTCGCCGATCTTCTGCTTGAGCCGATCGTGCAGTGCCTTGATCCGTAGCATCGAGCGAACCCGGATCAACAACTCGTTGCGATCGAACGGCTTGGTCACGAAGTCGTCGGCGCCGGCCTGCTGTCCCTGCGCCTTGTGGTCGAGGTCGGTCAACGACGTCAGCAGGATGACCGGGATGTGACGCGTCGTGACATCGGCGCGGATGCGGCGGCAGGTCTGGAAACCGTCGAGACCCGGCATGATCACGTCGAGCAGGATCAGATCGGGCTCCTCCGCCGCGACGGCCTCGAGGGCTTCCTCGCCGCTGCTCGCGAACTGCACCTGATACCCCTCGCGACACAGGTGCCCCTCGACGAGCCGCAGGTTCGTCGCCACGTCGTCGACGACGAGGATGCGCCGATTGCCTTCGCGGCCGACGCGTTTTGTCTCAACCGTCACTAGGGACTCCGGGGAAGCCGGTCTCCCGTGGATCTCGGGTCCACGCAGGGGAATATTTGGCCACAAGAAAGAAGATGCCAGTCGGGCCGCCCTGGCGGGATTCCGCGACCCGGTCAGGCCTTTTCGGGGAGAAAGCGCGCCTGCTCGGCGCTGCGAACCCCCAGCGACCGCCAAGCGAATCTGGCCGCCCACGGGTTGTCGACCCCCTCGACGATGTCGGCGATGAGCCCTCCAAGGACCGGTGCGAACTTGAAGCCGTGGCCGCTGCCGCCCGCGGCGACGATCAGGCCCGGCCGGTCCGGGTCCGCATCGATGAAGAAGTTGCCGTCATACACGTCGCAGTAGAGACAGACGCGGCTTCCGACGAGCGGCGCGCCGGCCAGCGACGGGAACGTCCCCATGAGGAACTCACGGCAACGCTCGACGTGTCCTTCGGGGAGTCGGCGCGGATCGTCCGGGTGCATCGGATTCCCCGCCCCGTGGTGGCCGACCTTGACCACCCCACCCGGCGACAACGGGAAGCCGTACCACCCGCTTTTGGAGATATCGGCACCCCAAACGGGAAACCGAGAACCGTCGAACAGCGCCGGATCGTCGGGGCGGAAGTGGAGCACCGGTTGCCCGACCGTCCACAGCCGGTCGGCCAACCAGGGCAGCAGCGTCGGGGTCCACGCGCCCGCGGTTACCAGGACGCGATCCGCCCGGATGCGGTCCCCGTCGGCCAGCTCGATGCCGCAGACCTTGCCGCGTTCCTCGAGAAGCGCCGCAAACCCCACGCCCTCGTGGAGGAACACCCGGCGCCGCTCGGCTTCGCGGACGAGCTGCTCGACCGCGCGGCCGCTCTCGGCCCACCCGCCGTTGTTGTTGTAATAACCGTCGACGTACTCGTCGGGGCGCCACGCGGGGAACCTCTCGGCCAAGGCCTCACGGTCGATCCGTTCTACCGGCTGTCCCCGGTCGCGCAACAGGTGGAATCCATCGTGCTCGAAACTCCCCGCTTGCATCGGTGCGCGCGTCATCATCAGGAAGCCGTCCGGGTGATACAGCGGCGCGTCCCACTCCGCGTTCCAGCGGCACCAGCCTTCGATGCTGGCCTCCGCCATCTCGGTGTAGAGGACATCCGCGCCGTAGTCCATGCGGATGGCCTTGCTGATGTCGGTCGACGACGCGTCCGGGTGCGGCAACTGTCCGGGGTCGCACAGGGTCACGCCCCACCCGCGGGAGCGAAACTCGATCGCGGCGGTGAGCCCGAACACCCCGCCGCCGGCGATCACTATGGAACGCGAACCGGACATCAACGGGTGATTCTACTCGCCACGGAGACCGTTCGGCGTGCTAGCGTGGAAGACTCGATGGATCGCAGCCAGGTCACACTCCGTTTCCTCGCCCTCGGTTTCGCCTGCGTCGTGACCGCCGCGTGTAACGGGGTCGGCGTGGCGGTTCATCCGGATCAGCAGCGCTTCGAAGAACTCGAGCAAGAGTTTCTCCCCTGGTACCTGGCGCTTGACCCCGTGCGTGCGACCGAGCTCGGTGTCCACGATTGGGACGATCGGTTGCCGGACCTGTCTCGCCGGGCGATCGACGCAAAGGTCGTCGATTGGCGTGGCTGGCTCATCCGGCTCGAGGAGATCCCGCGAGAGCACCTTCGAGGCGACGCGCACTTCGACCACCGGGTCCTGGAGTACGGGATCCGCGCGGCGCTGCTCGAGCTGGAGGAAGTCTCCGCGTGGCGGCGGAATCCGAATCATTACAACAGCCTCGCGGCGCGTGGTGTGGCCACGCTGATCGACCGCGAGTTCGCGCCGCTGGACGTGCGGGTCACCGCGTTGCGCGGACGGCTCGCTCAGGTTCCCACGTTGCTCGCGGCGGCGCGGCAGAACCTCACCGACGTACCACGGGTCTGGGTCGATCTGGCCGTCAGGAACGTCGCCGGGACGGCGAGCTTCCTTCAGAACGACGTCCCCGAAACGTTGCGGCTCCAGGGCCTCGGCAGGTTGCCGGACGACACGGTGGTGGGTTTGACGGGGGACCTCGAGAGGGCGATCGAGGAGGTCCGGCGCTTCGAAACGTGGCTTCGCGACGACCTGGGACCTCGAGCCCAGGGCGAGTTCCGTCTCGGGCCGGAGCTGTTCCGGCGCAAGTTGCTCTACGAAGAACACTTCGACATCGACCTCGAGACCCTGCGGCGGATGAACGAGGAAGCGATCGAGGATTACCGGGATTGGGTCGAACGCGAGGCCGAGCGGGTCGACCCCGGTGCCGAAGCGGCCGACGTGATGGCGCGGATCACGGGCCGCTACCCCGCATCCGACGATTTGATCGAGACGGCATCGCGCTACGTCGAGGAAGCGCGGGAGTTCATCCTCGAGCGTGAGCTCGTCACGCTTCCCTCCGACGAGTTGCCGGTGATTCGCCCGACTCCCGAGTTCGCGCGCAGCGGATTCGCCTCGATGTCGACCCCGGGACCGTTCGAATCGAACGCGACCACCGCCTACTACAACATCACGCTGGTCGATCCCGAGTGGAGCCAACGGCAACAGGCGGAGCACCTGACCTATTTCAACTACCCCGGCCTGCTCGGGGTTTCGATCCACGAGGTCATGCCGGGCCACTTCGTGCAACTGCTCTACCGCCAACAGGTCCCGACCGATCTGCGCAAGGTGTTCATGCCTGCCTCGCTCATCGAGGGGTGGGCGCACTACACCGAACAGATGATGATCGACGAGGGTTTTGGCGAGGGGATCCCGGGCGCACGGCTGGGACAGCTCCGGCGCGCGCTGCAACGCCACGCCCGCTGGCACGTGGGTATGGCCATGCACGTCTCCGGCCAGTCGATCCTGGAGGCGGCGATCGAGTTTGCCGATATCGCCTACTTCGCGCAGTTCCCCGCGCTCCGCGAGACCCAGCGGGGAACCTACAACCCGACTTTCCTGTACTACGCGCTGGGACGGATGGAGATCCTGCGGTTGCGCGAGGACTACCGCGCCTACCTGGAATCACGCGGTGAGTCCTTCTCGATCCGCGAGTTCCACGACACGGTTCTGAGGATGGGCTTGCCGATCCCGCTGATCCGCGCTGCGCTCATCCCGGAAGACGAGCCGGCACGATCCTCGTCAACGCCGGACAGGGCCTCCCCGTAAGCGCGGATTCTGCGCACCACGTCGGCGCCGCTACCAGTCGGGGGGATCCCACTCCGGTTCGGGATCGATCCCCAGCCCGTCGGCCAACCGGTCGTAGTAGTTGAACAGCGCGGCGGTTTGCGCGATGTCGCTGATCGCGGTGTCGTCGAAGCCGTGGTCACGCAGCCGCCGTACGTCGCTCTCGCGCATCGCGGCCGGGTGGGTCGTCAGCTTGACGCAGTAGTCGAGCATCGCCCGATCGGCCGGCGTCAGCTCCGCCGTGGTGTAGTCCGTCTTGATCCTGGCGACCCAATCGTGGGTGTCGCTACGGTCGTGGATCTCGGCCCGGAGATCCTCGGCGTGTGCCGTCGTTCAGTAAAAGCAGCCGTTGGTTCGTGAGACCACCGTGGCGATCATCTCGCGCTGCGCGCGGCTGAGCGGGCTGTCCGCGGAGTGCATGACCTCCATGTACAGCTGTGTCGACGCGCGCAAGACCTTGGGCCGTCGGCTCTGCAGGCGGATGATGTTGTAGACGCGCCCCGCGCGTTTGAGCGCGGCGTCGTAGAGCTGCTTGAGCAGCCCGGTTGCTTGCTCGGGTCCGGTCAGGTCGATCCAGGCCATCGGTGGTCCTCGTCAGCGCGCGACGGCGGTCCGCAGCGAGCGGGAGACGGGTTCGAATTGCGTCTCCACCTCGCCGCCCGCCGGGCGGCGTGTCGTAAAGAGATAGGCGGTCAAGCCGTCCGAGATCGCGTAGAAGGACAGGTCGATCTCCGTATCCTTGCGCACGGCCCGGCCGTTCGCGTTCCACGCCGTGCAATAACGGTGCGGCCGTGGGGTCCACTCCAGCTCGGATGCCAGTTGCAGGGGTCGCAAGGCGGCGTTGATCTTTTCAACCAACCGGCGCCGCCCGCCCTTGCCGAGACGCCGGCAGGAAAACCCGCCGCCCGCCTCGAAACGGTCGAGGAAGACGGCACGCTCGGTCCCGGCGTCGAGCCGGTCCATCAACCGCTCCGCCTCCGCGGGGTCCTTGCGGGCGGCCGCGAGGTCGAGCGGCGAGAAGATCGTCGTCCCCCAGAGCGGGCGGCCGTCGACCAGGGTCGAGGCGACGACCGACGCGTGCCAATCGTCGGGCAAGGCGAGGGTGAACTGTAGTCCCGGTGTGATGTAGGCGGAGAAGCCGCTCGGCACGGCGAATGGACCCGCACCGGCGTGCCGCGATCCCTCGACGATGGCCTCGAAGATTCGGGGTGTTCCCGTTCCGAAGCCCATCTTCTGGCCGTCGCGATAACCGATGTAACTCCACTGCCCGGCAACCGGGTTCAACGCCAGGACGACCCACTTCGTGTCGGTGTCGCCGGACATCGCCCCGTACGAGATCATCTCGACCCGCGACCAGGAGAGCACGTGTGACTGTTTCTTGGCCGCGAATTCCAACCCCTGCTCGGACACGGTCAGGACCCCGGATTGCTTGCCGCCACCGAGCCCGGAGTCGCCGGGCCGGAACCAGATCTTGTCGAAGCTGATCGGGAGCTCGATCGAGCCTGCGGCCGCGTCGTCCTGCGCGAGCGGGCCGCGAACCGCTGAGGCGAACGCCAGCCCGATCCCGAACAACGCCACGACCCGTGCCGTTCGTCGCATCGTCAGCGTGCCTCCTCGTTTCGACGCCGTAACGACCGTGCCGCCGCGAAGGCGGCGATCCCGAACGCCACGGCGACGTTCAGCGAATCCTTGACGCCGAGCATCGGCAACGACAAATGCCGGCCGCAGGCGTCCAGCACCGGAGCCCCGACACCCGCGACCTCGTTTCCCACCACCAAGGCTACCCTGTCCGGCCACTCGAAGCGATCCAGCGGGACCGCCTGCGGCGTCGTCTCGAGCGCAACGGGCTCGAACCCCTCAACGGCGAGTCGACGCACCGCAACGACCGGGTCGACGAGATAGCTCCAGGCGACGGCCCCATCGGCGCCGAGCGCGGTCTTGGCGAGCTCGGGCCGCGGCGGACATCCGGTGACCCCGGTCAGCACCATCTCCTGCACG
>JBFFZZ010000172.1:0-6653 GCA_041568335.1 Candidatus Polarisedimenticolaceae bacterium
GGGCTTGAAGAGGTCCGTGTTGGGCTTGTGCCCGATGGCGACGAAGAGTCCCCGCACGGGGAGGTCGGTCACCTCGTCGGTCTTCAAGTTGCGCAGGCGCACCCCCGTCACCCCCTTCTCGCCGAGGACCTCCTCGACGACGCTGTCCCAGACGAACTCGATCTTGTCGTTGGCCAGCGCCCGATCCGCCATGATCTTCGACGCGCGCAGCTCGTCACGGCGGTGGATCACGCTCACGCGTTTACCGAAGCGCGTCAGGAAGATGGCCTCTTCCATGGCCGTGTCGCCACCGCCGACGACGACGATCTCCTGGTCGCGGAAGAAGAACCCGTCGCATGTCGCGCAGTACGAGACGCCGCGGCCCGCGTATTCCTTCTCCCCCGGGATATCCAGCTCCAGCGGCGAAGCGCCCGTGGCGATGATCACCGCGCGGGTCTCGATCGTCGTTTCGTCCGTCGAGACGGTCAGCGGCTTGTCCGTGAGCTGCACGCTCGTGGCGTCGCCGGGAACGAACTTGGCGCCGAAACGCTCCGCCTGCTGCTTGAACTTCTCCATCAGGTCGGGTCCCATGATCCCCTCCGGGAACCCGGGGTAGTTCTCGACATCGGTCGTGTTGATGAGCTGGCCGCCCGCTTGGAGCCCCTCGACGACCACCGGCGCGAGGTTGGCCCTCGCGCAGTAGATCGCCGCCGTCAGACCGGCCGGGCCGGAGCCCAGGATCACCACCTGTTCCATCGTTATCCCTCGTCCGCCCGGCGGGCCGCCGCCAGGATCGTGTCCAACCGGCCCTCGCGCTCGAGCTGCTTGAGCCGGTCCGAATCGCCGATATGCTCGTCGCCGATGAAGATCTGCGGCGCCGTCGTGCGCCCCGATCGCGTGATCATCTCCGCCTCGACGCGCGGATCCTCGCTGACATCCAGCTCGTTGTAGGCCACGCCCCGGGCGTCGAGCATCTTCTTCGCGCGCCAGCAGTAGCCGCACCACGGCTTGGTGTAGATCGTGATCTCAGGCATCCCGCAATCGCCGTCCCCCGCCGAGCCCACGCCAACAACGGCTTGGCAAATCTATTCCCGGCCCGCCGCGGGCGGCCGATCTTACCAGTCGATCGCGGGGTTCTCCAGATTCGCTTTGCTAGGATGGCAGCGGCGGAGCCTGTCCCCCCTTTCCGCTTCCCGGAGCCCATGACGAGGAAGAAAGCGTCGACGCGCCGATCGAGCGAGGCCAACCGCAAGGACCGGCGCATCAGCGACGACGACGTCTATCTGTTTCGCGAAGGGACCCACTATCGCCTGTGGGAGATCCTGGGGGCCCACAGCGGCGGAGACTCCGCTAAAAAGGGAGTCCGTTTCTCCGTCTGGGCGCCCGCGGCAAAGACCGTCTCGGTGGTCGGCGACTTCAACGACTGGGATCCGCAAGCCGATCCCCTGGAGTCCCTGGAGGACAGCGGCATCTGGCACGGCAGCGTCCCCGACGCGAAGGTGGGCGCGCTGTACAAGTTCCATCTCGTGTCCAAGCTCGGCGGCCCGGTCGTGGACAAGGCCGACCCGCTGGCGCGGGCGACGGAGATCCCTCCGCGGACCGCCTCCGTCGTCTGGCAGGAGGACTACGCCTGGGGCGACGCCGACTGGGTTGGCGACCGGGCCGCGCGCCAGGCGGCGGACCGCCCGCTGGCGATCTACGAGCTGCACCTGGGCTCGTGGAAACGAAACGACGGAGAGCCGCTCGGCTACCGAGAGCTGGCGGACGCGCTGGTGGACCACGTCGAATCGATGGGCTTCACGCACGTCGAGCTGATGCCGCCGATGGAGCATCCGTTCTACGGATCGTGGGGCTACCAGTGCACCGGCTACTTCGCGCCGACGTCGCGCTACGGCCGCCCCGAGGACCTGATGTACCTGATCGACCGGTTGCATCGCGCCGGGATCGGGGTCGTGCTCGACTGGGTCCCCTCGCACTTTCCGGGCGACGAGCACGGGCTGTTCCTGTTCGACGGCACGCACCTCTTCGAGCACGCCGATCCGAAGCTGGGATTTCACCCCGACTGGAAGAGCCACATCTTCAACTACGGCCGTCCCGAGGTGCGCAGTTTCCTGATCTCGAGCGCGGTCTACTGGATCGAGCGGTTTCACGTCGACGCGGTTCGCGTCGACGCCGTCGCATCGATGCTGTACCGCGACTACTCGCGTGCGGACGGGGAGTGGATCCCCAACGAGTACGGCGGACGCGAGAATATCGAGGCGATCGGGTTCCTGCGCCAGCTCAACGACGCGGTCCACGAGCTGCACCCCGGCGTCGCGATGATCGCCGAGGAATCGACGGCGTGGCCGATGGTCTCGCGGCCGACTTACATCGGTGGGCTGGGCTTCGACATGAAGTGGGATCTCGGCTGGATGCACGACACGCTGGGTTACTTCAAGCTCGACCCGATCCACCGCCGGTTCCACCACAACGCCCTGACGTTCCGCATGGCCTACGCCTGGACGGAGCGGTTCGTGTTGCCGCTCTCTCACGACGAGGTCGTCCACGGCAAGGGCTCGCTGCTGGCCAAGATGGCCGGCGACGAGTGGCAGAAGTTCGCCAACCTGCGGGCGCTGTTCGGGTACATGTACGGGCTGCCGGGCAAAAAGCTCCTCTTCATGGGGAGCGAGCTGGCGCCGTGGACCGAGTGGAATCACGAGACCGGGCTGGACTGGTCGTTGACCGAGCACCGCTTCCATGCCGGGATCCGGTCCTGGATCACGCGGTTGAACGAGCTTTACCGCGATGAGCCCGCGCTCCACGACGACTTCGACGCGCGCAGCTTCCGCTGGATCGACTGCCACGACGCCGAGCAGAGCGTCGTGAGCTTCGTGCGCATCGGAGAGAGCGGCGACCGGCTGGTGTTCGTGTGCAACTTCACCCCGGTGGTGCGCCGGGACTACCGGTTGGGCGTCCCGGCGGGCGGGACGTGGGCCGAGCTGCTGAACAGCGACGCCGAACCGTACGGCGGGAGCGGGCTCGCCAATGCCGAGCCGCTGCTCTCGGCCGCGATCCGCTGTCACGACATGGACCAGTCGATCTGCCTGACGTTGCCGCCGCTCGCGATCCTCGTGCTGAGACTCGAGTCGGCGGCCGAGGAGGATGCCGCCGCGGAGCACGACGCGGAAACGCCGACCGAAGACGACGCAGCGACCTGATTCGGTACCGACCATGCGCTACGTATGCATCCACGGGCACTTCTACCAACCCCCGCGCGAGAACCCCTGGACCGGTCGTGTCCCCGCGCAGGCCTCGGCGGCTCCGTTCCACGACTGGAACGAACGCATCGCCGAGGAGTGCTACGTACCGAACGAACCGAACTACGAGCGCATCAGCTTCAACTTCGGTCCGACGCTGCTGCACTGGTTCGAGCTGGAGCGGCCGGAGCTGCTGCGCGGTGTGATCTCCGCCGACCGTGCGGCGCGGCTGCGTTTCGGCGGTCACGGACCGGCCATCGCGCAGGCGTGGGGGCATCCGATCCTACCGCTGTGCGCACCCCGGGATCGGCGCACCCAGGTCCTCTGGGGTCTGCGCGAGTTCGCCTTCCGCTTCGGCCGCCAGGCGGAGGGACTCTGGTTGCCCGAGACCGCCGTCGATACGCCGACGCTCGAGACGCTGAGCCTTCACGGCGTCTCGTTCACGATCCTCGCCCCGCACCAGGCGCAGGCGCTGCGATCTCCCGGCGGCGAGTGGGAGCCCACGAGCCCGGAGACGCTCGATCCGCGTCAACCCTACTGGGTCGCGCTCCCCTCCGGTCGCAGGATCGCGGTGTTCTTCTATGTCGGCCCGCTGTCCGCGGCCGTCGCGTTCGACGGGCTGCTCGACGACCCGAACGCGTTCGCGGACCGGTTACGGGAGTCGTTCGACGCCGGACCGGGCGCTCAGCTCGTCCACATCGCGACCGACGGCGAAACCTACGGGCATCACCACCGTGACGGCGCGAGCACGCTGGCCCGCACGTTGACGTCGATCGAGGAGGACCCGTCGCTCCGCCTGACCTGCTACGGCGAGTACCTCGAGCGGCATCCCCCGTCGTGCGAGGCGCGCATCGTCGAGAACAGCTCCTGGAGCTGCGGCCACGAGCTCGGCCGGTGGCGGCGCCACTGCGGCTGCGCGGCCGCTGCCGGGGTCGAGCAACACTGGCGCGGACCGTTGCGTGACGCGATCGACGGGCTGCGCGACGCGACCGGCGAGGCCTGGCACGAGCGCGCGTCGCAGTGGCTCGACGACCCGTGGGCCGCACGCGACGACTGGATCACGGTGTTGCTGGATCCGTCCGAGGCGCGTTTCGAACGCTTCCTGGCACGGCACGCGTGCGTGGAACCGTCGCCCTACGAGCGCTCCGAGATCCGCGAGCTGTTCGAGCTCCAGCTACGGCTGTTGCAGACGGAAACCAGCTGTGCCTGGTTCTTCGAGGACCTGGCACGGATCGAAACGCTCCAGGTGCTGAGCTACGCGGCGCGCGCCATCGAGCTGGGCGAGCGTTTGCTCGGTCTCGATCTCGAGTCCGGTTTCGTCGAGCGGCTCGCTCACGCGCGCAGCAACGACGCTTCAAAGGGCGACGGCCGGAAGATCTGGGCCGCTATAAGTTCTCGATGATCGCGGCTGCGAAAGCCGAGCACTTGACCTCGTTGGCCCCGTCCATCTGGCGCGCCAGGTCATAGGTCACGGTCTTCTGGTCGATCGTGCGGTCGAGACCCTGCTCGACACGATCCGCGGCCTCGTTCCAGCCGAGACGGCGCAGCATCATGACGCCCGAGAGGATCAGCGATCCCGGGTTGACCTTGTCCTGACCGGCGTATTTCGGCGCGGTGCCGTGCGTCGCCTCGAAGAAGGCGATCTCGTTCGACATGTTGGCGCCGGGAGCCATCCCCAGGCCGCCGATCTGCGCCGCGCAGGCGTCCGACAGGTAGTCGCCGTTGAGGTTGGGCATCGCGAGCACGGAGTATTCGGCGGGACGCAGCAACACCTGCTGGAACATCGCATCGGCGATGCGATCCTTCATCACGATCTTGCCCGCCGGTGCTCGACCGTCGTGCTCGGACCACACGGCCTCCTCGGTGATCGTCTGCTTCCCGTACGTTTCGGCCGCCACCTCGTAGCCCCAGTCCTTGAACGCACCCTCGGTGAACTTCATGATGTTGCCCTTGTGCACGAGGGTCACGCTGTCGCGGTTCTGATCGATCGCGTAGCGGATCGCCATCGACACCAACCGCTTGGTGCCGAACGGAGAGATCGGCTTGATGCCGATCCCCGACTCGGGCCGTACTTTCTTGCCGAACTCGCTCTCCAGCAGCGCGATGAGCTTGTTGGCCTCCTCGCTTCCCGAGGCCCATTCGATCCCGGCGTAAACGTCTTCGGTGTTTTCACGGAAGATCACCATGTTGACGTCCTCGGGACGCTTGACGGGAGACGGGACGCCGCGGATGTAGCGCACCGGCCGCACGCAGGCGAACAGGTCCAGCAGGTGGCGCAACGCCACGTTGAGGCTTCGGATGCCACCTCCGACGGGCGTGGTCAACGGCCCCTTGATGGCCACCTTGAACTCGCGCACCCGGTCGACGGTGTCCTGCGGAAGCCACTCGCCGAATCGCTCGTTGGCCTTCTCTCCGGCGAACACCTCGTACCAGACGATCTCCTTACCGCCGTCGTAGGCCTTCTTGACCGCGGCATCCAGCACGGCGCGGGTCGCGGCCCAGATATCGGGACCGATCCCGTCGCCTTCGATGAACGGGATGATGGGACGATCGGGAACCTGAAGGACTCCGTTCTCGACCGTGATGCGGTCGCCGGCCGGAGGCGCAGGGAAAGAGGAACTCACGGGAACACTCCTTGCATGGATTCATGGTGGCTCGAACCGTGTGGCCGGTCATTAGACACCGGCCCCGAAAAGCTGTCAAACCTGGCGGGCTAGTACTGCACGAGCGACCCTTCCCGCTTGGCGCGGCGGATCGCGAAGCGGGAACAGATCAGGCCGCTGGGCAGCAGGATGACGGTCATCCCGGCCAGCACGAGCAGCTCGGTTTGCAGCTCGGCAAAACCCTTGCCCTGCAGCAACGAGCCGCGGACGATCTTCATCGACCAGGTGACGGGCAGATAGCTCGACGCGGGCTGCACCCACTCGGGCAACTGCTCCACGGGGAAGAAGACGCTGCCGAGGAACGTGTTCGCGCCCGACAACACGAGGTTGATCGGATTGCCGCGCTTGAAATAGAGGATGAATGAAGCCGAGAGGATCCCCAGACCGACCGACGAGAGCAGGGTCAGCGCCGCCCCCAACGCGAAGGCGCCGAGCCCGTTGGCGTAGAGTTGGACGCCGAAGACCAGCACGGCGAAGGCCATGTAGATCAGCACACGGATCGCCCCGTAGGTGAAACCGAACGCCGCCGACGAGAAGATCACCAGCGAGGTCGGTGTCGGGGAGACGAGCATCGCCTCCAGCGTGCCGAGCACCTGCTCGTCGCGGATCTTCTGCGAAAACGCGAACAACGCGGCGGAGAAGTAGAACTGAAACGACAACCCGACGAGCATCCAGTCGAACGGACGGATGCCGTCGAGCCCGCGCGCGTCGGGGTCGATCATCCCGGTCAGGTAGAAGAACGCGAGCAGCGACAGGAACATCCCGCCGACCTGCA
>JBFFZZ010000173.1:0-6606 GCA_041568335.1 Candidatus Polarisedimenticolaceae bacterium
GACGGATGCCGGAGGTGAGATCTTCCGCGGGCGGGCCTACGCGATGCGTGCGCGCGCGTTGGACCGACTCGGTCGCGAGCCCGAGGCCAAACAGACACAGCAAGAGGGGCGCGCCGTTCTCGAAGCGATCCTCGATCGGATCGAGGACGACGGTGTACGCCGTGATCTCGCCGCGCAGGCGGACTGGGCGCCGCTCGCCGAAGAAACCTTCCTGACCTCGCGCGACAACCACGCGCGGCTGCTCGCGCTCTACGACATGTTGCGTGTGCTCAATTCGTCGACCGACCCCGACACGCTGCTGGCGTCGATCCTCGATCTCGCGCTCAAGGCTCTCGGCGCCGAGCGCGGGATGATTCTCCTCAAACAACGGCACGACCGGGAGGAGGACGCTTTCGCCGTGCACCTCGCACGCAACCTCGACGCCGACACGATGGACGACGTGCGAAGTTACAGCCGTCGCATCGTCGCCGCGGCGGCGAGCGGCCAGTCTCTGCTCGCGCTCGACGCCGGAACCGACGCCCGTTTCCAGGACTACAAGAGTGTGAGTCTCTACGGGATCCGTTCGCTGATCTGCGTCCCGCTGCGCTCGCGCGATCGCATCATCGGCACGGTTTATCTCGACAGCCGTAGCGACGGGCGTCTGTTCACGCAGGAGGACCTGCGCTTCCTCGAGGCTTTCGCGGATCAAGCCGCGCTTGCCCTGGGAAACGTGATGGAGCGCGTCGACCTCGAGCAACGCAACCGCCAGCTCCAGGCGCTTGCCGAAACGCGGACGAGCTATCACAACCTGATCGGACGCTGTCCCGAGATGCAGCGGGTCTTCGATACCATCGAGAAATACGCGGCGACCGATCTTCCCGTGTTGATTCGAGGCGAGAGCGGAACCGGCAAAGAGATCGTCGCCCGCGCGATCCACTTCAACGGCCCGAGGCGCAAACGCCCGTTCATCTCCGAAAACTGCGCGGCGCTTCCCGAGACACTGCTGGAGAGCGAGCTCTTCGGCCACGTGCGCGGGGCGTTTACCGGAGCCGAGCGCGATCACCCGGGCCTGTTCGAGCAGGCGCATGGCGGGACGTTGTTCCTCGACGAGATCGGTGACATGTCCGCGGCAATGCAGGCGCGGTTGCTGCGCATCCTCGAGGAGCGCCGCGTGCGGCGCGTCGGTGGCGAGAAGGCGATCGAGATCGACGTTCGTGTGCTTGCGGCCACCCACCGCGACCTCCGCGCGGAGGTCGAGGCAGGCTCGTTTCGCGAGGATCTGTTCTACCGCCTGCAGGTGCTCCAGGTGGCGCTTCCACCGCTTCGCGACCGGCCCGGGGACGTCGAACTGCTGTGCGAGCACTTCCTGTCGCGCATCGCGGCGGAGCGCGAGCTGCCGCCGCTGCGGATCGCGCCCGAGGTCCGGGCGATGCTCCAGCGCCACCGCTGGCCCGGGAACGTTCGTGAGCTCGAGAACACGCTGCAACGGTTGGTGGTCCTCGCGGCCGGCGATACGATCGACACCTCGATCGTGGCCTCCGACCCGGAGCTGCGGGCGCGGCTAGGCCACCCCGAACCCCGTGATGCCCGGGGCGGGATCTCGCTGGAGGCGGGCGAGAAGGAGCAGCTTCGTAAAGCCCTCGAGGCCGCTGGGGGCAACCGCTCCGCGGCGGCACGGCTACTCGATATTTCTCGGGCGACCTTCTACCGCAAGCTCCGCCGGCACGGCCTCTAGCCCGAGAAAAAGCACGCAAAACTCATCCATTTCCGAATGGTCGGCAATCGCCTTGCCTTTTGACGGCCCAGATATAAGGTTCGTAATACATGAATATATATATGAGGAATAACGACTAGTTATTTTATGGATCCGGTCCCCAGGAGGTGTCCTATGCGAGCCATTGCACTCGCCAGCGCGGTTGTCATCGCCCTCGCGATGAGCGCGACCCCCACCCAGGCTGCGGATCGGACGGTTCAATCCCACGAGGACGACCGCGAGCTCGCGGCGCTCACCTCGTGGATCCTCGACCTGGAGCGGGCCTGGCTCGCCGTCGTGAGCCCCGGGAGTGCCGGGCTCGTGGCCTGGACCCCGGTCTTGACGACCGCGGACCCCGAGCCGGTCGACCGCGAAACGTCGCCGGCGACCTCGAACGATCGCAAGGCGCGGGTGATCCTGGAGGACGGCGCCCCGTTTTAGGCGGGCGACCTAGACCAGACTCACATCGGCGATGATCTCGACCAGCGCCGGACCGGGGTGCTCGAGGGCCTCGCGGATCGCGTCGTCGAGCTGTGCCGGTTCGGTCACTCGAATCCCCCTCGCCCCGCACAGCTTGGCGTACTCCGAGAAGTCCGGGTTGTGCAACGAGGTCTGCCAGACGTCCCAGTTCCCGGCGCGCTGCTCCTTGCTGATCTTCCCCAGCTCCGAGTTGTTGAGCAGGATGTGCGTGATGTCCATGCCGTACTTGACCGCGGTCGTCAACTCGGCGAGGTATTGCCCCAACCCACCGTCTCCGCTGACCGACACCACCTTGCGACCCGCAAAGCGTGAGTCGCCCTCCTGCGTCGCGGCCCAGGCACCCAGTGCGCCGGGCAGCGCGAAACCGATCGAACCGAGGTAGCCCGACATCAGCACCGCCTGGTTCGTGCACTCGAAGTAGCGCCCGAACGAGTAGGTGTTGTTGCCCACGTCGACCGAGATGATCGCGTCGTCGGGAACCTGGCGCGTCATCGCCGCGAAGATCGACGCGGAGTCGACGCCCTTGCCGCGGTACTCCTTCTCGCGCCGCTTCTTTTCCTCGCGCCAGATGGCCCAACGCTCGGCGACCTCGCCGCGTTGATCGACGGCCCGCAGATCGCCGAGCCGCTCGACGAGCAGCTTGGCCGTCGTGCCGATCTCGCCCCAGACCGGACAATCGATGGCGAAGAAGCGGCCCAGCGCCAGCGGGTCGAAGTCGACCTGGATCGTCGGCTTCTTCGGCGTGATCCCGGTGTGGTTCGAGAAGCTCGCGCCCATGACGAGAAGCAGATCGCACTCGTTCATGAACCAGCTCGCGATCGGCGTCCCGCTGCGTCCCAGAACGCCACAGCCGAGCGGGTGCGTGTCGGGGATCAACCCCTTGCCCTTGAAGGTGGTCAGGACCGGAGCGTTGAGCTTCTCGGCCAGGGCGATGACGGCGGGCATGTCGAAGCGCGCACCGTGGCCGACGATGATCACCGGTCGCTTTGCCGATTGCAGCATCGTCGCGGCCCGGTCGAGCGCCGATTCCGGCGGTGAGATCTCGCGCGCGGTCACGCGGCCCTCCGGCTTGCCGGCCCGGGCCTGCTCCGGCGCTTCCAGCACCTGGACCTCGTCGGGGAACACGAGGTGCGAGACACCGCGGTTGAGGATCGCGCTCTTGACCGCGAGGTTGGCCAGCTCGGCGTGGCGGCTCGTGTGCAACACCGTCTGGCCCCACTGCGCGACCTTGTCGAACGCCGCCTGCAGGTCGACCTCCTGGAACGCGCCGGGACCCAGCACCTGCGTGTCGACCTGGCCGGTCAGCGCGAGCACCGGGGAGCGGTCGACATTGGCGTCCCACAGACCCGTGAGCAGGTTCGTCGCCCCGGGGCCGGCGATCGAGAAGCAGGCCGCCGGGCGGCCCGTGAGCTTGCCGTAGGCCGAGGCGGCGAACGACGCCGCACCCTCGTGACGGATGCCGATGAACTGCATCGCCCCCGCCTGCTCCTGCCGCCGCAACGCGTCGGCCAGACCCAGGTTGGAGTGCCCGACCATGCCGAAGACCCAGCGGATGCCCCAGTTCGACAACGTCTCCGCGATCACGTCGGACGTCGTGCGTGTGTGCTTGGCTTCTTTCGGGAAGCCGACGTAGACCCCGTCGTCACGCACCTCGACCGGGAAGGTGTCGACCCCGTCGTCGTGCGCGCCGGGGGAACGACCGGTCGTGGGATGGAAGTCCCAGCCGTGCCACGGGCAGCGTAGCCAGCCGTTCTCGATCGAACCCTCGCCGAGCGGTCCCTTTTGATGCGGGCAATCGTTGTCGAGCGCCGCGTACGCCCCCTCGTAGTGCGTCATGCAGACCGTCAGACGATGGCAGGTGACCGGCTTGACTCGCCCGTCGACGAGCTCGTCGAGATCGAGCGCCTTCTCCCAGACCAGATCCTGTTTTGCTTCGGCCATCGCCTACTCCGCACCGTTCAACGGAACGACGCCGCCGTAGGGCACCCCGGTGAGGTAGGCGATGTCGCGCTTCCACGTCGTGAGATCGCTCATGTTGAAATCGGACAGCCTGTCGTGACCGCAGGCGCGGGCCAGGATCTTCATCAGCTCGACCGTCGCGGCGAAGTAATTCTTCAGCCGCTCGGCCGATTTCTCGACGATCAGCCGCGAGCGCAGCGACGGCTTCTGCGTGGCGATCCCGACGGGGCAGTTGTTGGTGTGACAGGCGCGCATGCCGAGACAGCCGATCGCCTGGATCGCCGAGTTGGAGACGGCAACCGCGTCGGCGCCCAGCGCCAGCGCCTTGACGAAATCGGACTCGACGCGCAGGCCGCCGGTGATGACCAGCGTGATGTCGTCGTGGCCGCCGGCGTCGAGGTGCTTGCGTGCGCGCGCCAGCGCGGCCAGCGTGGGAACGGAGATGTTGTTCTTGAAGATGTTCGGAGCCGCGCCCGTGCCACCTCCGCGCCCGTCGAGGATCACGTAGTCGACGCCGATGGCGAGCGCCTTGTCGAGGTCGGCCTCGATGTGTTGCGCCGACAGCTTGAACCCGATCGGGATGCCGCCGGTGGTCTCGCGGACCTGCGCGGCGGCTTCGCGAAAGTCCTCGACCGTCGTCAAGTCGATGAAGCGCGGCGGGCTGACCGCGGATTTGCCGGGTTCGAGCCCGCGGACTTCCGCGATCTTGCCCTGGACCTTGTTGGCGGGCAGATGCCCGCCGGTGCCGGTCTTGGCACCCTGGCCGCCCTTGAAGTGGAACGCCTGGACGTTCTTCACCTTGTCGAGGCTCCAGCCGAACTTCGCCGAGGCCAGCTCGTAGAAGTAGCGGCTGTTCGCGGCCTGCTCCTCGGGCAGCATGCCGCCCTCACCCGAACAGATCCCGGTACCCGCCATCTCGGCGCCGGTGGCCAGCGCGACCTTGGCCTCCTCGGACAGCGCGCCGAAGCTCATGTCGCTGACGAAAAGCGGGATGTTGAGCACGAGCGGCTTGGCCGCGCGCGGGCCGATCGTCACCGATGTGTCGACCGGCGTGTCCTCGAGCAACGGCAGTGTCGCGAGCTGGGCGGTCACGAGCTGGATGTCGCCCCAGCGCGGTAGCTCGGTCAGCGCCACACCCATCGCGGAGACCGGACCGTGATGCCCGACCTTGCCCAGGCCGTTCTTGGCCAGCTCCTGGATGTGCTTGTTGAACGGCTCCTCTCCGGTGCCATGGGTATCGGCGTAGAGCCCGAGGTACTCGTCGCGTTGGTACGGTTGCGGATGGTCCGCGGCCCAGGCCTCGACCTGGGCCTCGTCGACGAACACCGCGTCCTCGTCGACCCAGGCGTCGAACTTCTGCAGCGCCTCCGAGTTGTTGTACTCGCTGACCCCGGTGTCGACGCGGTAATCCCAGTCGTGCACGCCGCAGATCAGGTTCTCCCCGTCGATGTGCCCGTCGGACAGCAGGGCGCCGCGGTGCAGGCACCGCCCGTACAGGACGGAGACGTCGTCGTCGTACCGGATCACGACCAGATCGACGTCGGCCACCAAGGCGTAGGCCGGCTGCCGATCTTCGAGCTTGCTCCACTGCGCCACTCGCGCGGCGCGTTTTTCCGCCATCGGAGTCCCCTTCGTCATGGATGGACGCGCCGAGTTTTCCGCGCGCCGGGTAAAGATACCCGGCGAGAACGTCGGTTCCACGGCCTCCATTCCACTCCACGCTCACATTGTGCGAATGCCCCATCACACCGGATCGACCTCCGGGAGTCAACCGTTTGAGTGTTAAAAACCTTTAAAAAAGGGGGGTTCTGGCCGGGTCGTAATATGCTCGGATTGGCGGGGAACCCCGCGCGATAAGGCTGCGTCTCCAATAACGAGGGGCGGGCGACGCACGGCCCCCCGATTCGTCCGGAGTTGGAGTGGTCGACGTCACAACGCTGATCGCGCGCTGCCGCCAGGGCGATGCGCTGGCCTGGGAGGCCCTGGTCCGCCAGTACCAGGGACGCGTCCTCGGTCTCGCCCGGCACTACATGCGCGATCCCGAGGAGGCCCGTGACGTGGCCCAGGAGATCTTCATCCGCGTTTACGAGCGGCTCGACAGCTTTCAGGGCGGCGAGCGGTTCGTCCCCTGGATGCTCAGCCTCGCCCGCAACTGCTGCATCGATCGGCTGCGCCGCATCAAGGTGCGCACGCCCGACCATGCGGTCCCCGTCGAGGAGGACCCGCAAATCCCCGCCGAAGGTCCCAGCGTCGAGGACCAGGCCGCAACGGGCGAGCGCGCCGAGCTGCTCTACGCCGCGCTGGACAAGATGTCCGAAACCAACCGCGAGATGATCCTGCTCAAGGAAATCCAGGGGCTCAAGATCGAAGAGATCGCCACGATGCTGTCGGTCCCCGTCGGCACAGTCAAGTAGCGCTCCAACCGCGCGCGCAGC
>JBFFZZ010000174.1:0-6571 GCA_041568335.1 Candidatus Polarisedimenticolaceae bacterium
GAGAAGTTCGTCGTCAAACCCCGGCACATCGAATTCCAGATCATCGCCGACAGCCACGGCAACTGCATCCACTTGCTGGAACGCGAGTGCTCGATCCAGCGCCGGCATCAGAAGCTGAGCGAGGAGTGCCCGTCGCCGGTGATGGACGAGAAAACACGCGCCGAGATCGGGGAGCTCGCCGTCAAGGCCGTCGAGGCGGCGGGTTACGTCAACGCGGGGACGGTCGAGTTCTTGCGCGGCGACGACGGCTCGTTTTATTTCATGGAGGTCAACGCGCGGTTGCAGGTTGAACACCCGGTCACCGAGGAGGTCACGGGGATCGACCTGGTCAAGGCGATGATCCGTGTTGCGGCGGGGGAGAAGCTCCCCTGGAAGCAGGACGACATCGAACGTCGCGGCCACTCGATCGAGTGCCGCATCATCGCCGAGGACCCGGCGCGCAACTTCATGCCGGCGCCGGGAACGATCACCGGGGTGCGCCCACCGGCCGGCCCCGGTGTGCGCTACGACGACGCCACCTACGCGGGCTGGACCGTGCCGGTGCATTACGACCCGATGATCGCCAAGCTGGTCTCGTGGGGTCGCGACCGGCACGAGGCGATCGAGCGCATGACGCGCGCGTTGAACGAGCTGCGCATCGACGGCCTGACCACGTCGGTTCCCTTCCACCGACGCGTGATGCGCAACCGCGCCTTCGGCGCCGGGGAGCTGCACACCGGCTTCCTCGAGGAACACCCCGATCTGCTGGAAAACGACACCGACGAGTGGCTCGAGGAGATCGCCGTGATCGCCGCCGCCGTGGCCCACCACCGGCGACTCGAGGAACGCTCCGCGCGCGGCGAATCGCCCGCCACCGGGACCGCTTCCGCATGGAAATGGCACGGCCGCGACCGCTGGCGAAAATAGAGACGATCTAGTAAAAAAATTCGGGTAGGACCGCGGGGCGGTCCCGAACGTCACAACCACAGGACCACACGGGTGGAGGGGTTTTGATGATCGAGATCATGGGATTGGAGAAGAACTACGGAGAGCTGAAGGCCTTACGGGGCATCTCGGGGACCATCGAGCAGGGGCAGGTCGTCGGCCTGCTGGGGCCCAACGGGGCGGGGAAGACGACGGCGATGAAGATCCTCGTCGGCTACCTGTTACCGACCGCCGGAACGGCGACGGTCGCCGGGTACGATGTCGTCGAGGCGCCGCTGGCCGTTCAGCAACGCGTCGGCTACCTGCCGGAGAACGCGCCGCTCTACACCGACATGCTGGTGCAGGAATACCTGCAGTTCATCGCCGACGTCCGCGGGCTCGAACCGGCCGCCGCAAACGCGTCGATCCGCAAGGCGGTCCACGAATGTGCGCTCAACGACGTGCTCGCCCGGCCCATCGACCAGCTCTCGAAAGGCTACCGCCAGCGCGTCGGCCTGGCCGCCGCGATCCTCCACGAGCCACCGATCCTGATCCTCGACGAGCCCACGACCGGTCTGGACCCCAACCAGATCGTCGAGGTGCGCGACCTGATCCGACGCATGGGTCAATCGAAGACGGTCATCCTCTCCACGCACATCCTTCCCGAGGTCGAGGCGACCTGCGATCGCGCGATGATCCTGATCGACGGCCAGATCCGCGCCGACGGGACGCTCGACGAGCTGACCCGGTCGAGCTCGCAGGTCGTCACGCTGGCCGGCGCGCCGACCGAGATCGCGCGAGGCGTGTTCATCGATCTTCCGGGTGTCGGGACGGTCGATCTCGAGTCGGAATCGGATGGACTCACGACGTGGCGCCTGGGGATCGACGCCGCTACCGATGTCGGCGAGGCGGTCTACCGTGCCGTCCGCGACCGGGACTGGACGCTCACCGAATTGCGTCGCGACGACAGGACCTTGGAACAGGTTTTCCGTGAGCTGACCGAGCGGGACGTGGAGGTGGCGGCATGAAGACGCTGCGCACCATCGCGATCCGCGAGTGGCGCAGCTACTTCAACTCGCCGATCGCCTACGTGTTTTTAATCGCCTTCGTCGGCGCCTCGCTGTTCACCTTCTTCAACATCAGCGCTTTCTTCGCCCGCGGGAAGGCCGATCTGCGCGGCCTGTTCGAATCGCTGCCGTTCCTGCTGGTGCTGCTCGTGCCGGCGCTGACGATGCGGCTGTGGGCCGAGGAGTCGCGTCAGGGAACGCTCGAGATCCTGCTCACGCTGCCCGCGCGCGACCGCGAGTGGGTCGGCGGCAAGTTCCTCGCCAGCTGGGGCCTGCTGGCCGTAGGCTTGGGACTGACCTTCCCCCTGATCTTCGTCGTCGAACGGCTCGGCAACCTCGACTGGGGCCCGGTCATCGGCGGCTACATCGGCGCGCTGCTGCTCGGCGCGGCGTACCTCGCGGTCGGGCAGTTCGTTTCCGCGCTCACCGAAAACCAGATCCTCGCGTTCATCCTGGCGCTGCTCGCCTGCCTCGCGATGTGGGGCATCGGCACCGACGCGTTCACGAGCCTGTTCTCCGATTCGACGGCGTCGACGCTGCGCTCGCTCGGTGTCGGGAGCCGTTTCGAGTCCATCGCCCGCGGCGTGATCGACCTGCGCGACCTGCTCTACTACGCATCGGTCACGGGCTTCTTCCTGGTCCTTTCCGTCTGCGCCCTGCGCGTGCGGCGCTGGGCGTGAGGGGGGAAGCGATGGACAAACGGAAGAAGGCGCTCTCGCTGGTGCTGACGATCGCTCTGTTGTTAGGCAACCTGATCGCGCTGAACGTCCTGATCGCGGGATTCTCCTCGGCGCGTATCGACCTGACGGAGGAGGGGATGTTCTCGGTCTCCTCCGCCACACGCAGGATCCTCGACTCGCTCGACGAGGATCTCGTCGTCAACGCCTATTTCTCCAAACGGACGCATCCCAAGCTGGCGCCCCTGATCCCGCAGATCATGGACCTGCTCGACGAGTACAGCGCGGTTTCCGACGGTCGCGTGCTGGTGGAGCGCATCGATCCCGGCGAAGACGAAGCGGCGGAAAAAGAGGCCGCCGAACGCTACGGCGTCCGCAGCACACCGTTCCAGCTGACCTCCAAGTACGAGGCGGGGATCGTCAACGCCTACTTCGCGCTCGTGCTGCGCTACGGAGACCAGTACGTGCGCTACGGTTTCCAGGATCTGATCAACGTCGAGGTGACGCCGGACAACGACGTCGACGTCACGCTACGCAACCTCGAGTACGACCTGACGCGCGCGATCAAGAAGGTCGTCTACGGTTTCCAGAACTCGGCCGAAATCTTCTCGCGTGTGGAAGACGAGGTCGTGCTCACCGGGATCGTCTCGCCGGACGTGCTCCCCGAGATGCTTGCCGAGACGCCCGCCGCGTTGCGCGCGGCCGCCGCGGAGCTCGAGGCGGCGGGCGGCGACAAGTTCCGCTTCGAGGAGTTCGACCCGACATCGGGCGAGGAGGTGCTCGCCGAGGTGCAGTCGCGGTTCGGCCGCGTCCCCGCGATGTCGCTCGGGCTGTTCGGTGGGGATCCCTTCTACCTCTACGCGCTGCTTCAGGTCGGCGACGGGATCGAGCAGGTGGTGCTGACCGATGAAAACGTCACGGCGGCCTCGATCCGCGAATCCATCGAGTCGTCGCTCAAGCGCCACACACCGGGTTTTCTCAAGACGGTGGGTATCGTCACACCCGATCCACCGGCGATCCCGCCGGAGATCCGCATGCAGATGAACATGCCGCCGCAGGACCGGCCGGAGTTCGAGGAAGTTCAGCGTTTCCTCGGCCAGGACTACGAGACACGCAAGGTCACGCTCTCGTCCACACCCGTCCCCGCCGACATCGACGTCCTGCTGGTGCTCAAGCCGAACAACCTCGACGACACGCAGCTCTACGCGCTGGACCAGTACCTGATGCGCGGCGGTCGCGTGGTGCTCTGCGCGGGAAACTACTCGCCCGACTTCGGGATGCAGGGCCTGACCGCGATGCCGATCGAGACCGGCCTCGACGACTGGCTGGCGCACCACGGGCTGACGATCGAGAAGACGCTCGTGCTGGACGATCGCAACCAGGCGTTGCCGATCCCCGAGATCCGTCAAACGGCGCTGGGCGCGATGCGCACCTGGACGATGGCGCCGTACCCCTACCTCGTGCGCGTGCAGGACGACGGTTTCGTCAACCGTGACGTGACGGCGAGCCTCGATTCCGTCGGTGTCTATTGGGCCAGCCCCATCACGATCGCCGCGGAGCTGCCCGAAGATCTCCAGGCGCTGCCGTTGCTCAAGTCCTCGGATCGCAGCTGGACCGACGCCGACCTCTCCAAGGTCGGTTTCGTCGACTACGTCGTACCGGAAGACGGCACCGAGCCGCGCAACCTCGCGGTGACCCTGAGCGGACGGTTCGAGAGCTACTTCGCCGGCAAGCCGATTCCCGGAACCGCGCCGGCGGATGGGGAGATCTCCGACGATCCGTCGGCCGAGACGCAACTCGAATCGACGCGCGTGACCCTCGAACGGTCTCCCGAGACACGGCTCGTCGTCGTCGGCGACGCGGCCTTCCTCTCCGACATGGTGGCCCGGTCGCTGGGGCACCGACGGCGGGTTCTTCGTCGAGAACCTGCGCTTCGTCGAGAACCTGATCGACTGGGTCAGCATGGACAACGAGATGCTCGAGATCCGCTCGGCCGGTGTCCGCTCGCGGCGGCTCGAACCGATCGATCGTAGTGCGGAGATCGCCCTCGAGTCCATGAGCTACATCTTCCCGACGATCCTGCTGATCGCGCTGGGAATCCTGCTGCGCCGTCGTCGCGCGCGCGCCGCGGAGGGATTCGCGCGTTTCGCGAGCCAGGAGACCTGATCATGACGAGCACGCAAAAGAAACTGGCCATCTTGCTGGCTGTCCAGGCCGTGTTGATCCTGCTGTTCCAATCGCCGTTCGGCTCCAGCTCTTCGAGCTCGGAGGCGACGCCGCTGTTCCCCGATATCGACACCACCCTGATCTCCCGCATTCAGCTGTCGGGCGACGACGAAGAGGTGACGTTGACCCGCACCGACGGCGGTTGGGGGCTCGACGAGCTCGACGGCTTCCCCGCCAACGAGAAGAAGGTCGACGAGTTGATCGGCGATCTGGCGGGGCTGGAGGTCCGGCGCCCGGTCGTTCGCAGCGCCAAGTACCACTCCACGTTCAAGGTCGAAACCGGCGACAACGAAGGACGTGTGAAGCTCTGGGCCGGCAGCGAAGGCGACCCGGTCGCCGATCTGATCGTCGGCAGCTCAACCAACTATCGCGCGTTGCACGTCCGCCGGCCGGGCGACAGCGAGGTCTATGAGGTCTCCGATCTGGCGGCGTACGACGTACGAGCCGACGCCGGCGCGTGGGCCCGCACCAAGCTGCTCGACGTGGGCGCCGACGCGTTACGGTCACTGTCGATCAAGAACCCGGACGGATCGTTCGAACTGGTCAAGGGCGAATCGGGCTGGACCGTTCCGGATGCACCGGAGACACAGCTCGACAAGAGCAAGGTCGACTCGCTCGTGCGGACCGTGGCCGGGCTCTCCATCGCGGCGCCGCTCGGTCCCAGCGATGAGTACGGGCCGACATCCGCGGAGGCGACGGCGACGGTGACGCTACGCTGGACCACCGGAGTCGAGGGCGATCCCGGCGGCAGCGCCGTCGTCCTGATCGGGGACAAGCGACCCGACGACGACGCCCGGCGGACGATCCGCGTCGACGGCTCGCGCTTCAGCGGTGAGATTTGGGATTCGACGGTCAAGTCCGTGATCGAGAAGAAACTCGACGATCTCACGTTGCAAAACGGCTCCTGAAGAAGGACACTGGCGCGATGAAACTCGCGGTCAAGGTGCGCGACCACGTCCACGACGTCATGGTCACTCGGCAGAACGGCCACTACATCGTGGAGGTGGACGGCCGGCGTCACGAGGTCGACTCGCACAAGCTCGAGAACAACTTCTACTCCTTCATCACGGACGAGCGGTCGTACGAGGTCTCCGTCGAGCGTGACGCGGACACCTACAAGGTGCGCCGCGGCGCGGCGCAGCTCGATGTCACGATCTCCGACCCCAGCCGCCGGGCGCGCGAGGGACTGGCGGCCAAGACAGGTCCCGAGAAGATTGTCAGCCAGATGCCCGGCAAGGTCGTGCGCGTGCTCGTCGCCGAGGGTGACGAGGTCGAGCCGGGCGCCGGCCTGGTCGTCGTCGAGGCGATGAAGATGGAGAACGAGATCAACACGGTCAAGGGAGGAACGGTGACCAGGATCGCCGTCTCCGCCGGCACGGCCGTCGAGGGCGGCGCGCTCCTCCTGATTGTCGAATAAAAACGGTGAATCGGCCCTGCCCGCGGGTCTATGCTGGAAAGGAGACAGATTGATTGTCCTCCGCACCGGCCGGCCGGTTGGCGGAATCCGGGAAGGGGACGATGAGTCTGTTTCCGCTATGGAGGCGTGGAGATGCGTTCGATTCTCTTCCCGGTCCTGGTCGTCCTCGCGGTCACGCCCGGTTTCGGCGCCGACGGCGACGCGAAGCTCGAAAGCGAGGGCGGCGGGCTGCAAACGGCGACATTCGATACCTTCACCGGCACGGTCACCGTCAACCTGCC
>JBFFZZ010000175.1:0-6553 GCA_041568335.1 Candidatus Polarisedimenticolaceae bacterium
GCAGCTGGACGAGCTTTTCGGTCTTGCTGCCCGTACACGCCAGCTCGCTCGCGTGCCGCAGCGGCGTGTCGATGCCCAGCTCGTCGCAGAAGGCGCGGATCAGACGGACGTTGAGCTCGCTGATCGTCACGTCGTGCTGCTCGAAGGCCCGTTCCAGGAGGGTCTCGCAACGCGAGTACCCGGCACAGGAACCGTAGCTGGCTCGCACCAGGTTGAGATGCCGGCTCTGCCAATCCCGGGAGTAGTCGATCCGGGTGTCCTCGATCCGCTGCGAGCTCGACGTGTGGTGGACGGGCACCGTGATCCACTCGAGTCCCTGCGCCGTGCGCAGCCGGTTGCGGTTGCGCCAGTCCCCCTTGGTGTACTGCACATCGTCGTGAAACAGAAACAGGTCGACCCGGTTGATCAAGTCGAAGTAGCCGCGCCACGGGAGGTAGTTGGATTGGATGATGCCGACTCGCACGGGCCGTATGATACAGGCGATCGCGGCCGCTATAATGCCTCGATGTCCATCGACGACGAGCAGCGCGAGTTCTTCCTCGATCTCTACCGCAAGCATGGTGACGATCCACGCTCGCTGAGCCACCGCGACGGGGTGACCCAGCGGGAACGCTACCGACGCGCCGCACGCGGCTTCGACGAGGAACGGCCGTTCAGCGTGCACGAGGTCGGTTGCGGGCTGGGGCACTTCGGCGAGTACCTGAACGCGCGCCATCCCCGGGCCACCTACTCCGGCAGCGAGATCTGCGAGGAGTTCGTCGAGGCCTGCCGGCAGCGTTTCCCCGACGGGAGCTTCGAGCTGCGTGACCTCTCCGGCGGCCCCGGCGAGGATCGTTACGACTACCTCGTGCTGATCGGTGTCTTCAACATCCGCGCCGGCCGCGACGAATCCGACTGGCAGCGGTTCGTCCGGGACATGCTGAAGAACATGTACACGATGTGCCGGGCGGGGATCGTCGCCGATTTCCTGACGCCCTACCACGACCCCGAGTACACCAAGGCCGAGCTGCACTACCAGGAGGTGGGCGCCTTGCTGGACTTCGTCCACGCCGAGCTGTCGCGGCACTACGAGATCGACGCGGGGGGACCGCTCTACGAGTACAGCCTGCGTGTCTGGCGCCCGGAGTACCTGCGCGACCGTTTCGGTGCCGCCGAGTTCGACCGTTACTTCAAGGTTTGACCCCGCGATGAAGATCGACACGTCGAAGCTCCACGACCACGTCCGTGACGAGCTGGGCCACGCCGAGCTCGTTTTCTGCGGCCGCGCGACGACCGGTCTGTACCTCTGGCTGCGCGGGCACGGGATCCGCGACCGTACGATCGCCCTGCCGGTGAACGTCTGCTACTCGATCGTCCACGCGATCACGCTCAGCGAGAACCGGCCGCTGTTCCTCGACGTCGACCCGCGGGACGGGAACCTCCGCTTGGCCCACGTGGAGGCGAGGGAAGCAACGGATCTCGCTGCGCTGATGGTGCCCCACATGTTCGGCAATCCCTGCGCCGAGATCGACGCCATCGGCGCGTGGTGCCGCGAACGCGGCGTGCAGCTGATGGAAGACTGCGCGCTGGCGCTCGGCTGCCGTGTGGGGGAGCGTCCCGCGGGCAGCTTCGGCGACGCGGCGATCTTCAGCTTCGGCCCGGGGAAGACGCTCGACGCCGGGGGAGGGGGGCTGCTGGCCTGTCGCGAGGCCGGTACCGGGCTACGGCGGCTGGCGGACGAGCTTCCTTCCGGCTCCGCGAATCTCGAGCGCAAGACGAAGCTTTACGCGACGCTATACCGCGAGCTGTACCACAGCGATTTCTACGATGAGCTCGCCCCGGCGTTCGGCCGGCTCCATTCCGCTTTCGCCGACATCTATCTGTTTCGTTCGACCGCGACGGTCGAGTCCCGCATCGTCGAGCGGTTCGAACGCTTCGACGCGATCCGGCGGGCGCACCTGGCGGCAACGGCGTACTACGACGCGCGGCTGCCGTTCGGCGACCGGCTGATGCGCTACGAGTTCGCCGCGGGTGCCGTCCCGTGGCGCTACAACCTGCGCATCGCCGACGTCGCGACGCGGGACCGCGTCGTGGCGGCCCTGCTCGACGCCGGTCTCCCGGTCAGCCGCTGGTACCCGCCGGTGCACGGGCTGTTCGGGGTCGACGGCGACTTCCCCGGCGCGACCGCGTTCGCTTCGGAGATCGTCAACGTTCCCGTTGCCGGAGGGGACGAGGTCGCTCGCCGCGTCGTGACGGCCGTCGAAGGAGCGCTGCGTGGCTGAGCGGCCCGCGCCGGCGACCCGGCAGGAGATCGACAGCGCCCGGTTGATCCGCTGGTACGACGCGCAGGCACGCTTCTACAGCCTCCGGCGCGACCGCCACGACGGCGCACACGTCCTGCACGTCGCCGCCAGGCTCGCCGCGGACCGCCCGCTGACCATCCTGGACGCGGGCTGCGGCACCGGGTTGTTCTCGATCGGCCTGGCGAGCCGCTCGCCCGGCTGGAAGGTCCTCGGCATCGATGCGTCGCGCGGCATGCTGGAGGTGGCCCGTCGCAAGGCGAGCGAGCGCAAGCTGGCCAACGTCACGTTCGCCGAGGGCGACGTCTACGAGCTGCCGTTCGAGGCCGGGCATTTCGACGTCGTCTGCGCGGCCGGCGTGCTGCCGAACCTCAACGACCACGCGCGCGCGCTGCGGGAGTGGCGACGGGTCCTGCGCACCGACGGTCTCCTGTTCGTGATCGAGATCGACCGCGAGGCGTTGACCGGACCGCAGCGGCTGCGGTTCCGGACGATGATCCTGGGCCAGCGCGTGATCGCGGCGCTGCTGCCGCGGTTTCGGTTCGCCCGCCGCTGGACGCTCGAGCGCAGCACGGTCGAACGGGACGCCACCGAGGCGCTGCTTCGCGAGTGCGGTCTGCGTGTCACCGCGGTCGATCGCACGGCCGGCCATCTCGTCTTCGAGGCGCGGACATGAGCTTCTTCGACGAGCACCGGACGATCCGTTGCGTGATCGACTGCGCGCTCGAGGGACGGCTGGGCGCGGTGACCTTCGACGATGCGAACGCTCCCCGGGTCGCGCGCATCGATCTCGGCTGCTACGCGATCTTCAGCGGCGACGCCGGCCATCCCCGGGCCCTGGATTGGATCCGCACGCTGACCCCACCGCTCGAGATCGTGCTGCCCGACGATCAGTCCTGGCGCGATCTCGTCCACGGCGAGCTCGGCGAGCGCTGCGTCGATCGCCCGATGCGCACCTACGAGGTGCACGGGCTGAACCGCGACCACTTGCAGCAGGTCGCGGCCGGAATCGCCGACGGGTTTCGCATCGCCGAGCTCGACGTGGAGCTGGCGCGCCGGTTCGACGACGATCTGAACCCGCACGGTCTCGCGGTGTTCCCGTCCGCCGAAACGCTCGTCGAGCAGGGTATCGGCTATGCGGTCCTGTCGCCCGACGATCGCATCGCGGCGCAGACCAGCTCCTACGCGGTCTCGTCGAGGTCCGTGGAGATCGCGATCGGGACGCACCCCGACTTCCGCCGCCTCGGCCTGGGGCGCGCCGTCGCCGCGCGCATGCTCCTGGGCTGCCTGGAGCGCGGCCTGCGCCCCGAGTGGAGCGCTTCCAACCCCGTCTCCAAACGGCTGGCGCTGTCGCTCGGCTATCGCCCGGCGGGGCTCTGCGACATCGTCTTCTACGAGGGTTAGATGCCCAAGCCGCGCAAGATGTGGTCCCGCTACGACGACGAGCGACTGCTCGACCTGCGGCTGTGCGATCTGGGTCTGAGGTTCGACCGTACCCCGCTGGCCGCGTACGCCGAGCGGCTCTACGAGGAGCTCGAGCAGCGCGGCATCCGCCACAAGCCGCACGTCTGGCTCTCCAGCGAGTGGTTCTCGCCCGACGGCATCCCCGGGATCGCCTTCCCGTTCTACCTCGCGCACCCCAGGCTCCGGAAGCTCGAGCGCAAGCAGATGCTCGAGGTCGAGGGCGGTACGGAAGGGGAGTGCATGCGCATCCTGCGCCACGAGGCGGGCCACGCGATCGATACGGCGTATCGGCTGCACCGCCGCCGCCGCTGGCGCGAGATCTTCGGCAGCTTCCGCCAGCCCTACCCCAGCGCCTACAAGCCCAAGCCCAACAGCCGCAACTACGTCGTGCACCTGGCGGCGTGGTACGCTCAGGCCCACCCCGCCGAGGACTTCGCGGAGACCTTCGCGGTCTGGCTCTCGCCGCGCTCGCGCTGGCGCAAGCGCTACCGCAACTGGTACGCCGCGCTGCGCAAGCTCGAGTACGTCGACGAGCTGATGCAGGAGATCGCCGGCAAACCGGCGGCCGTCCGCTCACGCGCGCAGGTGTACCCGTTGAAGGAACTGAAGACCACCCTGCGCCGACACTACAAGAAAAAGCGCGATCACTACGGTGTCGAGTGGGACGAGTACTACGACCGCGATCTGGCGCGGCTCTTCTCCAACGACAAGCAGCACGCGGGGCGGCCCACCGCAGTGAGCTTCCTGCGCTCCATCCGCAAGGAGATCCGCGAGCGCATCGCCGAGTGGACCGGCGCGCACACCTACACCGTCGACCAGGTGATCCGCGATCTGATCGACCGCTGCCGCGAGAAGAAGCTGCGCGTGGCGATGCCGGTCAACCAGGCGCGCCAGGAGGCGGTGATGCTCATCACCGTGCACACGATGAACTGCATGCACTGGACCCACCGGGAGATCCCGCTGTGAGCAAGCGCAAGGCCAGACGCCGGAGCCTGAGGATCCTCGTCCCGATGCACGAGGACCTGGTGCCGCCCGAGACGCTCGAGGGCGTCAGCGAGCAGGAGATGACCAAGTGGAAGACCGAGTACGACGTGCTGGTCACGCTGCGCGACGACCTCGGTCACGACGTGCTGCCGCTGGGGCTGGTCGACGATCTCAGCGTGCTGCGCAAGGCGATGAAGGAGTTCAACCCGCACATCGCGTTCAACCTGCTGGAGGAGTTCCACGGCGTCTCGGTCTACGACCACCACGTCGTCAGCTACCTCGAGCTGATGAAGCGGCGCTACACCGGCTGCAACCCGCGCGGGTTGCTGCTGGCGCACGACAAGGCGCTGGCCAAGCAGATCCTGACCTACCACCGCGTGCCCGTGCCCGACTTCGCGGTCTTCCCCCTGGGTCAGAAGGTCCGCCGCCCGAAGCGGCTGGAGTTCCCGCTGTTCGTCAAGTCGCTCACGGAAGAAGGCTCCGTCGGTATCGCGCAGGCTTCACTCGTCCAGGACGACGATCAGCTCGCCGAACGCGTCCGCTTCGTCCACGAGAGTCTCGGCACCGACGCGCTCGCCGAGCGCTTCATCGACGGCCGTGAGCTCTACGTCGGGGTGATCGGGAACCAGCGCCTGCGGCCCTTCCCGGCCTGGGAGCTGACCTCGACGAAGGACGACTCGGCGCCGCTGATCGCGACCGCCAAGGTCAAGTGGGACGTCGAGTACCAGAAGAAGGCGGGGATCAAGTACGCCCGCGCCAAGAACCTGCCCGAGGGGATCGAGCCGAAGCTGGAGCGGCTGTGCAAGCGCGCCTACCGCAACCTCAACCTGACCGGCTACGCACGGATGGACCTGCGGCTGACACCCGAGGGCAAGCTCTACCTGCTGGAGGCCAACCCCAACCCGCAGCTCTCCTACGGCGACGAGTTCGCCGAGTCGGCGGAGGTCGCGGGAATCGAGTATCCGGAGCTGCTCGAGCGGATCGTCAAGCTGGGCCTGGCCTACCGGGCGCAGTGGCAGGTCAGCTAGCAGCCCCGGCTCGCGAGTCGGGACCTCAGGAGATCACGAAGGCCCGATCCCCTCTCGGTACGTAGGTAGGCCTCGATGTCGAGGGTCCCCATTCGCTTCGCTCGTCGCAGCGCAGCGATATCCTCCGCCGTCGTCGGTAGATCCCGCGTCAGATCGAGCAGCTCAGATCGAGCGTTTGATTTCATTGAATCTCTCGTCCAGCCCTGCCTTCTCAAAATACTCTCGAATCTCGTCCTGGTCCATATGCTCACGCACAGAAGCCTCGGTCACGAAGTCCAGATCGGACGTCGCACGCGAGAGGCCATAGGCATGCAGGGCGAAGTCTGGATGGCGTCGGCGGCCGCGTCGTGTTGATCTGAACGTCCGCGGCTCCTCTGTCCCATCGAATTCGATCCGAACGATCAGGTTTCTGAATCAGTTCCCTCGTGTATCCACATCCATTCCCCAGTTCGCCGTATGCTCAATGCAAGGAATATCCCGCCCAAGCCACAGGAGGGGGAACTGTCGGAAGGGTATTGCCTGGTTCGGTTACCTGTTCCGGTTTACCCCCGATATTCAGGGTAACAAAACGCCGGGTCAGGGAAGCTACGGAGGAGGCAAGCCAGCGTTCTTCGATCGAATGTTAGACGACGAGATGGAGGATTGCGAAAAACCTGATTCGACGAAATATGTGGAGTATTGCCATGTCCACCACCAGTTCCAGAATGGTAGTTGTTGTCCTTTGGGTGGTGTCAGCTTGCCTCTTGAGTCCCGCGCCTATGGCACAAACCGATTTTTGCTGCCCAGTGGACAATCTCA
>JBFFZZ010000176.1:0-6526 GCA_041568335.1 Candidatus Polarisedimenticolaceae bacterium
AGGGCAGGAGTACCTGATCCGGGGGATCGGGCGGCCCGAGAGCGCGGAGGAGATCGGCGAGACCGTGGTCGTGGCCCGCGACGGCCGGCCGATTCTCGTTCGCGACCTGGCGGACGTGACGATCGGGCCCGCGTTGCGCCGCGGTGAAGGATCCCACGGAGGCGAGCCCGCGGTCGTGATCGGCATCCAGAAACAGCCCGGGGCGAACACGCTGGAGCTCACCCGCCGCCTGGACCTGGTCCTGGACGAGCTACAGGCGTCGCTGCCGGCCGGCATGACGATCCGGAGGAACATCTTCCGTCAGGCCGATTTCATTCAGACCGCCATCCACAACCTGACGCGCGCGCTGCGCGACGGGAGCATCCTCGTCATCCTGATCGTGTTCGTCTTCCTGGCCAACTCGAGGGCCGCTTCGATCACCCTCGTGGCCATGCCCCTCTCGCTGCTCGCGGCCGTGCTGGCGATCAAGCTGACGGGAGCGACGATCAACAGCATGACGCTCGGCGGGATGGCGATCGCCGTCGGTGCGATCGTCGACGATGCGATCATCGACGTCGAGAACGTCTTCCGCCGGTTGCGCGAAAACGCCGCGAAGCCGGAGACGGATCGACGCCCGGTGCTGGACGTCGTCTATCGCGGCAGCAAGGAGATCCGCAGCTCGATCGTGTTCGCGACCCTCGTGATCGGATTGGTCTTCACGCCGCTGTTCTTCCTCCACGGTGTCGAGGGACGTTTGTTGCGGCCGCTCGGGTTCGCCTACCTCGTCGCGTTGTTCTCCTCGTTGTTCGTCGCCCTGACCGTCACTCCGGTGCTGTGCGCGCTGTTGCTGCCGAGATCGAAGGCCGTCCGGTCGGGTCACGAGCCGCGCTGGATCACCCGGCTCAAGGCGATCTATCAGCGCCAGCTCGAGTGGTGCCTACCGCGGGGACGGTGGTTTCTGGCGGGCGCCGGTGTGGTGCTGGCCGGGTCTCTCGGGTCGTTCCTCTGGATGGGCCGGGCTTTCCTGCCCGAGTTCAACGAGGGCACGTTGACGATCAGCGCCGTGACGCTTCCCGGCACGAGTCTGGAGCAGTCCGACAAGCTCGGCGCGGCGGTCGAACGGCTGCTGCTCGAGATTCCCGAGGTCACCGCGACGGCGCGGCGCACCGGCCGGGCCGAGCTCGACGAACATCTTCAGGGTGTCGAATCCGCCGAGATCGACGTCAACCTCACGATGCGGGATCGTTCCAAGGAGGCGGTGCTCGAGGAGATCCGGGAGCGTCTCTCGCTCGTTCCGGGAACGAACGTCACGGTGGGGCAACCGATCTCGCACCGGATCGACCACATGTTGTCGGGGACGCGGGCGAACATCGCCGTCAAGATCTTCGGTCCCGATCTCGCCGTGCTCCGTGATCTGGCGCGGGCCGTCGAGACGGCGGGAAGAACGGTCCCGGGCGCGGTCGACGTGGCCGTCGAGGCACAGGCGAACATCCCGACGGTCCGCGTGCACTTCGATCGGTCGGAGCTGGCGCGGTTCGGCTTGCCCGCGGGTGCCGCGGCCGAGGCGATGCGGACGGCGTTCGTGGGCCGCGAGGTAGGACAGGTGTTCGAGGGACAGGTCGCCTTTCCGCTGGTGGTGCGGTATCCCGACGAGGTCCAGCGGGATCTCGAATCCATTCGCCAGACTCGAATCGACACGCCGTCCGGTGCCCGTGTTCCACTCGGAGCCGTCGCGGCCATCCGCGACGACCGCGGGCCCAACTTCATCAGCCGCGAGAACGGCCAGCGCAAGATCGTCGTCGCGGCCAACGTCGCGGGTCGGGATCTGCGCTCGGTCGTCGACGGGATCCGCCAGGCCGTCGCGGAGAACGTCGATCTGCCCACGGGTTACTCGATCGAGTACGGGGGACAGTTCGAGAGCGAGGCCGCCGCTTCCCGGCGCCTGCTTTTCCTCGGGATCACCGTCGTGATCGGCATCCTGGTGTTGCTGGCGGCGGCGTTCCGGTCGCTCGGCGATGCGGTGATCATCCTGCTCAACCTACCGTTGGCGCTCATCGGTGGAACCGCCGGGGTGTTCATCTCCGGGGGAGTACTCTCGGTCGCTTCGATCATCGGCTTCATCGCGCTCTTCGGGATCGCCACCCGCAACGGAATCATGCTGATCTCGCACATCCGCCACCTGCTGGAAGAAGAAGGGGAGTCGTCGCTCAGCGCAGCGGTCGTTCGCGGCGCACGCGAGCGACTCGTTCCGATCCTGATGACCGCGCTGGCCTCGGGACTGGCGTTGGTGCCGCTCGCATTGTCGGGCGCGCACCCGGGGGCCGAGCTGGAGGCCCCGATGGCGGTCGTGATCCTCTTCGGGTTGCTGTCGGCGACGCTGCTCAACATGCTGATCGTGCCGATCGCCTACCTGAGGTTCAGCCGCAGGCGTCGACACCGAGCAGCGTGACACAAAAAAGGGGCCGGTCTATTCGGAAAGGCATCGACGACCGGAAAAACGCTCGCTGGAATCCTTGACTCCGTAGCACGGTACCGGGTTTACGCTACGCGGATGAGGATGGCCGGGACATTTCGGTTCGCCGCGCCGGGGACGCTCGAGAGGCCCGGCCCGATCGGTCGATTCGTGAGGCTTGCGATGGGGTTGTTGATGGGCACGGTCGCCTGGCAAACGGCCACGGGGGCGGGGGTCGCCGGCTTGTCTTCCGTCGATTTCTGGTTCTGGATGCTCTTTGCGCTGCTGCTGGTGCCCTACGTCGTCAACATCGGTCTCGGAGTCACGTGGGGTGCCGGGCCGCGCCTCGTCGCCGTCGTCTCCCTCGTCGCGCCGGTCTCATGGGTTCCGGGGCTCTGCTGTCGGTGATGGCCGCGATCATGGTCTACGTCTACGCTCACCTCGGTTTGTCGTTCGTCCTCGCCGCCGCGCTGGCCACTCCCGGCTGCGAGATGCGCGGGATTCCCCACCTCGTCGGCCTCCTTCGCGGCAGGTCCTCCGGCGAACATTACTGCCCGGGATTCATCGATGGCCTGGATCGCTGGGAACGCGAGCGTCGCTTGCCGAAGGACCAACGGACGCCGAATCGAGCTCGCCCCGACGATTGGATCGGGAGCTGGCGCGGGGTGCTGTCGATCTACGGGATTCCCTGGCTGGCGATCCAGCTGGCCGGTAATCTCGCCGGTGCCCGGGTCGTTGCGATCATCTGGTCCGTGTCCTTCGCCTTCATGGGTCTCGCTTGCGTGGCCAACGCGTTCCGCTCCGGACGAGTCCACTGCTGGTTCGTCGGGCCGTGGTTCCTGCTCGCGGCGGCGATCACGATCCTGCGGTTCACGGGCGCCGCAACGATTCCCTGGCCGACGATCGTGAACGCGGGCCTGCTGGGCGCGCTCCTGCTGTTCTTCGTCTCGGAGAACCTCTGGGGTAGGTACTTCGGCCGCCGGACCTACGACACGGCCTAGGGCTCGAGCAACTGCTCGATCGCACCGCGGAGCTTGTCTCCATCCAGGAATCGTTCGTCGTCACCGAGCCGGTGCATCCAGAAGGTCGGTCGCGGAGGCAAGTCGTCCCAGCGTAGGCCGGGTTCGTAGACGAAGTAGATATCCCACGCCAGGCTCCGGCCCCTCGGCAAGGTCAGGAGCCGGCCGTAAAGCTCTCCCAGGCTCCTGTCGTCGTTCCAGTAGTGGGTGACCCGAGCGTCCGGTAACAGGGCTTCCGCCTTGACTCCTTCGGCCGCGTTGTCGGATCGCAACACCGGCATCCAGACGGCGATGATCGAGAGGTCTTCGCCGGCGACCTTCTCGAGCACTTCCTCGCGCACCACACGGGCACCCTCGATGCAGCCCGGTCACGTCGGGGACAGCAGCACCATGAGCCGGACTCGATCCGCGTTCTCGTTGAACAGCGAACGAATGTCGGGGCTTTCGCCCGATTGCGGCGTCAGCGCCGCCGATCGCATCGCGAGCTCGGCGTCGTCCGGCGCGTCCGGCGATGCGTGGACCGTCATCAGGAGCAAGACCGGCAGGACGACACTTTTCATGCCGCGCCTAGGAACCCAGTAGCTCTTGAACGGCCGAGTCGAGCGTCGCCCGATCCTTGAACCCGACCAAGCGCTTGACGAGCTTACCCTGCTCGTCGATCAGGAATGTCGAGGGGACCATGCGGCTATCGTAGCTCGCGGAGATCTCCTTACCCTCGGAGACCAGCAAGGGGTACTTCAAATCCCACTCCCAGGAGCGGGAGGCCAATTGCTCGACATCCCCGCTGTTGATGAACACCGGGAGGATCTCGAGATCCCGACCGGTGTACTTCCGCTTGAGCTCGGCGAGGATAGGAAGGGTGTCCTGGCTGTGGTAGCAGTGCGCCGACAGGAACACCAGCGCCACGTTCGTTCCGCGATGATCCGAAAGCGAGACCGTCGTGCCCGACGTGCTCGGCAACGTGAAGTCCGGCGCAACGCGGTCGGCATACGTGGCGCCGTCCTCGGCGACTTCCTTCTCATAGAGCTCGAGCTCCTTACCGCTGGCGTTCATCAGGTTTCGGTCCACCGAGCAAGCACGATACTTGGAACAGTTTCCGCCGAACGCGGCGAGATCGACGCCTCGCCGGACCAGCTCGTTGATGACACCGGATCGGAGCTTGGACGTATCGAGCCGCTCGATCGCCTCCTGGCTCATGCCGAGCTCTCGCTCGAGGACGTCGCCGGAAACCAACGGCGATTCGCCGGACTCGATGAGACCCGCCAGGAACTCGACGACGCGTCGTTCATCCGCGGTCAGCTCGACCGCCTCTGCACTTTCGGCCGTCAGCGTCGTGGTGCAACCGGTGGAGGCCACGGGTTCCTCGACGGCCTGATCCACTCCGGCGCCGGCCGCCGCAAACCACACCAGCCCGCCGACCAGCGCGCAACACGCCCCGCTGCCACAGCACAAACCCAGTTTCATCATGCTCGTCACCTCCGATGCCTTTCGGGCGAGGTGCCCCTCGCATGAGTATCATCGACCCGGACCCAGGTACGGAGTCAAGCGGATCCGGAGGGCAAATCGTTGTACCTTGACTCTGTAGGTGGGTACGGACTTCAGGATAGCTCGAGGAGAAGCTCGAAAATGGCGACTTTCACCATCGGGGCAGTGGCGAGGCGCGCCGGGGTCGGCGTCGAGACCGTTCGGTTTTACGAGAGAGAGGGGTTGATCCCCGAGCCTCCGCGCCGCCCCTCGGGTTACCGGGATTATCCTCCGGAAACCGTCGGGCGCATCCTGTTCATCCGGCGCGCCAAGGAGCTCGGCTTTTCGCTGAAGGAGATCCACGAGCTGCTCGAGTTCCGGGTGCATCCCAGGCGAAGCTGCGCGCGGGTCCAGCGCAGCGCCGAAGCCAAGATCGTCGACATCGAGGGCAAGATCGCCAGCCTGCGGCGCATGCGCCGGGCCCTCAAGGATCTCTCCAAGGCGTGCGAGAACCGGACGCCGACGACCGAGTGCCCCATCCTGAGCTCCCTGAATCTGGCGCAGGGGGGGCGGTGATGACGGCCGAGCCCGTGGTCCTGACGTCGCTCATCACCTGTCCGCGCTGCGGGCATACCAAGATGGAGGCGATGCCCACAAACGCCTGTACCGTCTTCTACGTCTGTCACGCCTGTCAATCAAGGCTCAAGCCGCGCCCGGGAGACTGTTGCGTGTTCTGCTCCTACGGCACGGTCAAGTGCCCGCCGATCCAGGCCGTCGACTAGCTCGCGCTCTTACTTCTTTTTTTGCAAAGCGGTCACCATCGTACTGCGCCCGTCGGGCTGCAGCACCCGGATCAGGAACATCCGGCCCGATTCGACCGCGGCGTAGGCGGACTCGAACTCCCGCACGTTGCGCACGCGGTTTCCGTTGAGCTCGACGATCACCTGCCCGGGCCGGAGGTTGGCGTTGCGGAACGCGGCGCTACCCTGGTCGACATTCGTGATCAGCACGCCTTCGATATCGCTGTTGCGCCCGAGCCGGCCGGCGGTCTCCGGATCGATGTCGCGATAGGAAAAGCCGAGAGACTCCTGGATATCGTCCTTCTGCTCAGGGTTCGCCCCCGCAGCCGCGGCGCCGTCGAGCTTGGCCAGACGGGCGGTGACCTCGCGCTCGTCGCCGTTGCGGTTGATGGTCAGCCGCACGCGATCGCCCGGTGCCTTCTTCGTGATCTGCGCGCTCAGCTCCATCGAGTTCTCCAGCTTCTTGCCGTCGATCGCGGTGATCACGTCACCCGGCTGGATGCCGGCTTGCTCGGCCGGGGAGTTCTCTTCCACGGTCCCGACCTGCGCGGAGCCCCGCGGTAGATCGAGCGCTTCGATCAGCGACGGGCTCGCCGCGCCGTAGCTCACGCCGAGCCGCGCGCGTTCGACCGTTCCGCCCGAAATGAGCTGATCGGTGATGCGTTTCACGGTGTCCACCGGGATCGCGAAACCGATCCCCTGGTAGCCGCCGGTACGCGAGAAGATCAGCGTATTGATGCCGACGAGCCGACCCCGCAAGTCGACCAGCGGCCCACCGGAATTACCCGGGTTGATCGCGGCGTCGGTCTGGA
>JBFFZZ010000177.1:0-6493 GCA_041568335.1 Candidatus Polarisedimenticolaceae bacterium
CGCTTGAGCGCCTTGTAGCACTGGGCCAGGAAGATCGGCGCCTGGTAGTCCTCGGGACTCACCTCGGAGGCCCGTGCGAACAGCGTCGCCGCCTCCTCCACCTTGCCCTCCGCGAACCGGGCGCGCGCGTAGAAGTAGTGTGCCTCGAAAAGCTTCGGGTTCAACCGGATCGCGGTCTCGAATTCTCCCGCGGCCTGGTCGTATTCCCGCCGCAGCGACGCCGCGAGCCCCCTCGACGCGTGCGCTTCGGCGAGCTCCGGTTCGAGCTCGACGGCGCGCTTGCTGGCCGCATCCGCCTCCTCGAGGTTGGCCTCGCTCGAGTCGAAGTACATGTAGAGGAACGAGCAGCAGTCCGCGACCCCGGCGTAGGCGCGAGCATAGTTGGCATCGATCACGATGGCGCGGGCGAACATCTGTCGCGCGAACTCGTAGCCCTGGCGGCGGAACTGGTGGAAGAACTGTCGACCGCGCAGGTAGAGGTCGTAGGCCCGTACGTCGGGTGTGTCTTCTTTCTTTTTGGCCGGGGCCGTCTTCCGGCCGCCGAGCATGACCTGCAGCGCCTGACCGATGGACTGCGAGATCTCGTCCTGGATCTCGAAGACGTCCTCGAGCTGACGGTCGTAGCGCTCGGCCCAGACCGAGTGTCCGGTGCGCGTTTCCACCAGCCGGCCGGTGATGCGCAAGCGCTTCCCCGCGCGCCGCAGGCTGCCCTCCAGGACGTGAGTCGCCCCGAGCTTTCTCCCGACCTCGGCGGACGATGCATCCTTGTCCCGGAAGCCCATCACCGCGGAGCGCGAGAACACCTTGAGCCCCTCGATGCGGGACAGCTCGGTGATGATGTCTTCGGTGATGCCGTCGCGGAAGTACTCGTCGTCCTCCGATCGGCTCAGGTTCTCGAAGTAGAGCACGGCGAGCGACTTTTCCTGCTGGGCTGACCCGGACGTCTCCACCTTCTTGAGCGTATCGACCACCTCATCCATCGAAGCCGGCCGCTGCTCGGGGGCCTTGGCCAGACAGCGCTCGATCAAACGCTCCCAGAGCGGGGAAATGTCCGGTACCAGGGTGCGGATCGGGCGTGGCTCGTTGTGCAAAATCGAATGCAGGATGTCGATCGACGTCTCCCCGTCGAAGGGCAGCCTCCCGGCGAGACACTGGTACAGCATCACCCCGAACGAAAAGATGTCGCTGCGCGCGTCGGGCATCGCGCCGCGTAGCTGTTCCGGGGCCATGAAGGGGACCGTGCCACCGGTCGTGTACTTGGTCGCGGTGCGCGAGACGAACTGGTCCTCGTCCTCCCCCTCCGCACGTTCGGTTTGTGTCAGCACCGCCAGACCGAAGTCGAGCACCTTGACCCGTCCGCGGGCGTCGACCATGACGTTGCCGGGCTTGATGTCCCGGTGCAGCACGCCACCCGCGTGAGCCTCCGCCAGGCCTTCGGCGACTTGCCGGGCAATCTTGGCCAGCTCTTCGGGTTGGAGCGACCGCTGGTCCAGCACTTCCTTGAGGCTCTGGCCGCCCACCAGCTCCATGGCGATGAACGGCGTCTCGCCGGCGACGTCGACCTCGTAGACGGTGGCGATGTTCGGGTGGGTCAGCCGGGACGCCGTCTGCGCCTCCTTGACGATCCTGTTGCGGCCGTCCGGATCGGCGGCGAGTTGCTTGGAGAGCACCTTGAGCGCGACCTGGCGCTTGAGGTTCGTGTCCTCGGCCTGGTAGACCTCTCCCATCCCGCCGGCGCCGAGCTTGCGGTCGATACGAAAGTGCGAAATCGTCTGGCCGATCACGTGAAACGCCTTGTCCCGGGGAAATCCGAGCCTGGATTCTACAACAATTCCCGTCCGCCGCGGGAACCCTCGGGGATCACGAAACCGTGCTCCGGCCTGACAGATCGAGTCCCTTGCCCGCTGCGCCGGAGGAACCCAGATTCTCCGCATCGGCACGAGCTTGTGGAGGACAACAGGATGAGCAACCAACGCAACGTCGTTCCCGCCTGCGCGCTCGCGTGCGCGTTGATCGCCTCGGCTCCCGCCATGGCAGGCGGTCTGGACAGTTTTCTCGCCGAGATCGACGTCACGGCGAAGGCCGACCTGGGTGCGTTCAAGGCGGACCTGAGCCTGTCGTTCAACGTCTCGGACCGCGAGGTCGACGGACTGTTCCGTGTGATGTCGGACCCGTCCGACGTCTACATGTGCCTGCGGATCGGCGAGCTCGCCGACCAACCGATCGAAAGAGTCGTCGCCGAGCACAAGGAGCACAGGGGACAGGGCTGGGGCGTGATCGCCAAGAACCTCGGCATCAAGCCGGGCTCGGCCGAGTTCCACGCCTTGAAAGCCGGCCGCCTGTCGTCTCACTCCGGCGGCGGGAAGCAGAACAAGGGCAAGGGCAAAGGCGCGCGGTAGCGGCGGCTTCATCGCCGCCCGTCGGGCTTTCGCGTAGAATCGGTCTTCGTGGAGCTCAGGGTCTACAACGACGTCGCCGAAGCCGTCGGCTGGACACCGCTGGTGCGGCTTCAACGCTGCATGAAGGGCCTCGACTGCGAGGCGTTCGCCAAGCTCGAGTTTCTCAACCCGATGGGCAGCATCAAGGACCGGCTGGCCCGTTACTTGATCGACCGCGCGCTCGAGGACGGCGAGCTGAACCCCGGCGACGTCGTGGTGGAGGCGTCCTCGGGCAACACCGCGATGGGACTGGGGATGATGGCGGCGCTCCGCGGGCTGAGCTGCCGCGCCGTCGTGCGAAAACAAACCAGCCCGGAAAAGCTCGACTGCCTGCGGGCCATCGGCGTCGAGCTCGTGCTCGTGGATGGGGATCTCCCGCCGGAGCACCCGGAAAGCTACAACCGCAAGGCGCTGGAGCTGGCCGAAGCCGGGCCGGGGGTCTATTTCCCCGACCAGCACAACAACCGCCTGAACAACGAGGCCCACTATCGCTCGACGGGACCGGAGATCTGGCGTCAGATGGGCGGCAAGATCGACGTCCTGGTCGCCGGGATCGGCACGGGCGGAACCGTCTCCGGTGTCGCCCGCTATCTCAAGGAACAGGACCCCAAGGTCCGGGTCGTCGCCGTCGATGTCGTGGGATCGGTGTTCGCCGATTACTTCCGCACGGGGAGTCACGGCGAACCGGGATCCTACCTTCTCGAAGGGCTCGGCGACGAAGAGGTCATCGGCTGCCCGGAGTTCGAGCTGATCGACGAGATGCTCCAGGTCGATGACGGCGTGGCGTTTCGCGCCTGCCGTGAGCTGCTTCGCAGCGACGCGATCCTCGCCGGCGGATCCAGCGGCGCCGCGTTATGGGGCGTGCGGCAGGTCGCGGAACAGGCGGTGCCGGGAGCACGCATCGTGACGATCTTCCCGGATTCGGGGACGCGTTACCTGAAGACGCTGTTCAGCGACGACTGGATGCGCAAGCACGGTTTTCTTTCCTGATTTCGGGAATCCCACCCCGAAAATGATGCATGTGCATCATTGACCTTCTCTCGGGAGGCTGTTCCTATCCAAGCACCGGGGCCGCGCCGCGTTCGAGCGCGCGATGTCGAGAACACCCCACGGGCGTGCGCGCGACCTCGGATTCGTGGAGGTCCGCCATGCCGACCAAGAGACTGAAAGAACATCTCGACGAACGCGGCATCAGGTACGTCCTGATCTCCCATTCTCGCGCCTTCACGGCCCAGGAGATCGCGGCGTCGGCTCATGTGCCGGGCAGGGAGATGGCCAAGACGGTCGTCATCAAGATCAACGGGGAGATGGCGCTCGCGGTGCTGCCCGCCTCATCCCGCGTCGATCTTGATCTCCTGAAGTACGTCACCAACTCGAGACCCGTCGAGCTCGCCGACGAGAAGGAGTTCAAGGACGCGTTTCCCGGCTGCGAGCTCGGGGCCATGCCCCCGTTCGGCGGCCTCTACGGCATGCGGACGTTCGTCGCGGATTCCCTTGCCGAGCAGAAGGCGATCGCCTTCAACGCAGGTTCCCACACGGAGCTGATGCGGATGGAGTTCGAGGACTTCGAACGGGTCGTCCGGCCGGAGATCCTCGAGCTGACGGCGTACGCCTGATCCCACCGAATCCGAAAACGGTGCCGGACGACCGGGGCGGAGCTCCGGGCGGTGCGGGTTAAGATCTCGCCATGCAGAGACTCGTACCGCTTTTTCTGATCCTCCTGTCGAGCCTCCCGACCCTCGGCGACGAGCTCCGCATCGTCGGTGGACGCTACTTCGATCTGGAGAGGGTTCGCCCCAACCCGGGCATCCTCATCCAGGCCGGTCGTATCCAGGCGATCGGTGAGCTCGCAGCGGCAAACGACGGCGACCGGACGATCGAGCTGTCCGACGACGAGGTGATCCTACCGGGGCTCATCGATCTGCACGCGCACTACAACATGACGTTGAACCACAAGCGCCGCGAGGAGCTCCACGGCATGCCCGTGCTGTACCTGGCCAACGGCGCGACGTCGACCTTTCCGTGCGGCTCCTTCGATCCCGACGCGATGATCGCGATGCGCAAGCGCATCGATCGCGGCGAGCAGATCGGCCCGCGGGTGCTCAACAGCGGGCCCTACTTCGGCCCGGCGCGTCCGGGCTGGGATCCGGACATGGATGCCGACGCCCTGCGGGCCGAGGTCGACCACTGGGCCGAGCGCGGCATCGCGGGGATCAAGGTCAAGCGCATCTCGGCGCGCCACCTCGCGGTGGTCATCGAACGCGCGCATCATCACGGGCTGACCGTGACGGGGCATCTCGACTCCGGATTCCGCGACACGATCAACCCGCGCGATGCGATCGCGCTCGGGATCGATCGTGTCGAGCATTTCCTGGGTGGCGACGCGATGCCACCCGAGCGCTCGGCCTACGCCTCGTTCCCGGAGATCGAGATCGACTCCCCCGCCTTCCGCGCGATCGTCGAGCTGTTCCTCGATCACCGCGTCTACTTCGACGCCACGCTGTCGGCCTACGGCTATTTCGGCGATCGGGCGGTGGGCTACGACCACTGGACGGACGAACGGCGCTTCTTCACGCCGTTCGCGCGCGAGCTCACGAAGGGCCGCCGCCAGCGGATCGACCGGTTCGGCGAGATCTTCAAGATCAAGCTGAAGACGGTCAAGGCGTTCTACGACGCCGGCGGCGGCGACCTGCTGACACTCGGTACGGATCACAACAGCGCCGGCGAGTACCTCCCGGGCTTCTCGGTTCACCGGGAGCTTCATGCCTACGTGATGGCGGGCCTGCCTCCCGCTGCGGCGCTTCGCGCGGGCACGATCAACGGTGCGCGCGCGATCGGTCTGGGCGACCGGCTCGGCTCGATCGAGGTCGGGAAATGGGCCGATCTCGTCGTCGTCGGCGCCGACCCGCTGGCGGACATCCGCAACACGCGCGACGTCCGGCATGTGATCAAGGCGGGAACGGTCTACGATCCGGTCGCACTGCTTAAGTCGGTCGAGAACTCGATCGGCCCGCGTGACGAGTCGGAGCTGGCCGACTGGTAGCTAGATCAGACCTTCCCGCACCGCGCGGCTGACCGCCTCGGTCGCCGAATGGACCTGCAGCTTCTTGTAGATGCGTCGGATGTGGTGGCGAATGGTGTCGACGCTGATGCCGAGATCCGTGGCGACCTGGTCGTAGGTCAAGCCCCGGGACAAACCGCGCAGGACGTCCTGCTCGCGTGTCGTGAGCGTGAGCCGCGTGGGTTCCGCGGGTTCCGCCAGATCCGCGATCTCCCCCGTCGCGCCGTAGCGGCGTACGACCTCGAGGACCGATCGGGCGATCTCGCTGGACAGCGGCGAGCCACCCCGTGTGACCGCCCGCAGGTGAGAGACCAGCTCTCGCGCCGGTGCCTTCTTGAGCAGGTAACCGTCCGCGCCCGCGCAGATCGCCTGCAGGATGGTCGTCGGCTCCTCGAACGAGGTCAGCACGACCACGTTGGTGTCCGGGAGCATGGCTTTCAGCCGGCGCGTCGCCTCGATGCCGCTCATCCCGGGAAGCTCGAGATCCATCAGGACGAGCTGCCAATCGGGGCTCTCGCCACGATCCACCTGTCGTTGGACCGTGTCGAGAAGGCGGCTGGGGCGGCCGAACGATTCCGTCAGCTCGAAGCCGGGCGTGTGATGCATCAGCGTTTCGATGCTCTTGGTATAGCCCGGATCGTCCTCGACCATCACCAGGCGGGTTGTTTCGGTTGTCATCTTCGGTACTCCCGTGGCGCGAATCGGACGGTAACCGTGGTGCCCCGGCCCGGCGCGGAGTCGATCGTCAGCTTGCCCCCGATCTCCTCCGCGCGGATTCGCATGCTGTCCAGGCCCAGCCCGTCTTCGGAATTTGCGGTGGCGTCGAAACCCGCTCCGTTGTCCTCGACTCGCAACTCGAACTCGCGACCGGCGGAACGATCGAGACGAATACGGAGGCGGTTCGCACCTCCGTGGCGGACCGCGTTGTGCAACGCTTCCGAGCCGAGCGACAGCAGGTTCTTGCACACGGCCAGCGAGACCACGACGTCGTCGA
>JBFFZZ010000178.1:0-6439 GCA_041568335.1 Candidatus Polarisedimenticolaceae bacterium
AGGTCGGTCGCCGGCGGCATGTCCGGCTCGCGCGTGTCACCCTTGTCGATCAGCTTGCCCAGGCCGAAGTCGAGAATCTTCGGGATGCCGTCGTCCGTCAGCATCACGTTGTCCGGCTTCAGGTCGCGGTGCAGCACCCCGTCGGCGTGCGCGCGGGCCAGACCCGCCGCCACACCGGTCGCGATCTCGAGCGCGCGCTCGACCGGCAGCGGCCCCTGCTCGAGACGATCGCGCAGCGAGTCACCGCGGACGACCTCCATCACGATGAAGCTGACGCCCTCGGCCTCGCCGACGTCGTGCACCGTCGCGATGTTGGGGTGGTTGAACGCCGCGGCGAGCTGCGCTTCCTGCCGGAACCGCGCGCGCCGGTCGGGGTTTTGCGTCACCTCGGCCGGCAGTACCTTGACGGCGACGTTGCGGTTGAGCCGCGTGTCGGTCGCCTCGTAGACGACGCCCATCCCACCCGCGCCGAGTTTCTTGACGAGGCGGTAGTGGCTCAACTGCTGGCCGACGTCGACGGGCATGAGCCGAATTCTAGCCGAAGCGTGGCCTCCGAGTTACCGGAGCGTAACGGGCCCGACCAGGACGTAATCCGCGCGGCTTCGCGCGTGTCGATCGGGCGCTGTTTTCCTTGCCGGGAACCATCCCGGAACTTAACTTCGACGTAGCGAACAACCCCCATCGCCCGGAGGGCCATCCGATGAAGATGCGTCGTTTCTTTCAGGGTTCCAACACCGATGACGAGGAGTCGCAGGAATCCGCCGCCGTCGCCACGCTCGACCCGGAGTCGACCGAACCCGCTGAGGAAACGGGCATCCCCGGAGAACCCGACGCGAAGGGATCGCACGAGTCCGTCGTCGCGCCCGCGGTGCCCGTCCTTTCCGCCGGCGACGAAGCGAACGCGCACCGGATGCGGGATGCCTTCGCCGGTGTTGCGGCGGCGGTGGACGGTGAAGTCGAGTCCCTGCGGCGAGCGCTGGCCGATTTCGAGAAGACGCTGAACCGTGCGGTCGACGGGGAGAGGCACGCGCGCAACCACGCGGTCGACGGAATCAAACAGAACCTGAGCTCGCGGATCGACGAAGTCGTCGCCGGCCGGGAGCGGATCGTCGGTGAGCTGAAGCTCTCCGTCGAGCAGGAGCGCAAGCGTGTGGACGGCTGCGTCGATGAGCTCAAGCAGGCCGCCGGGCGGGAGCGGGAGCGCATCGACGGCCGCCTCGACGAGCTGAAAACCTCGATCCATCAGAGCATCGACACGAAGATCGACAAACTCTCGAAGGACGTCGACGCCCTGGGGAAGAATTTGAACGCGTTGCAGCTCGAGCTGCAGCGTCAGGCGGACACCTCCCAGAAGGTGACGGCCGTGCTGAACAACATGGCCGGTGCGCTCGCGGGCAACCAGGCCCAGCCGAATCCTCCCGTCAGCGTAGCGGCCGCCGGCACGGAGACCGGTTCCCCGGCGGAGGTCGACGACGCGCTCGAGCGCGTCTTCAAGTAACGGGGACGTTACTCTCTTCGAGCATCAATCGGTCCCCGATCCATCGGCGCGCCAGAGGGTCAGGTATCGCTCGTCCTTGATCGGGACGGTATCGTCGACGTGCCGTCGACTTACCTGCCGAAGTTCCAGACCGCCACGGCGTTGAAATCGTGGACGTCGCCGATGCCGAGGCTCAACTCGATCGCGAACGCGCCGCCGTTGCGGCGGGCCCACTCCAGACCGCCGGTCAGCCGGCCGCCGACCTCGAAGGAGGTGTCGTCACCGCTGGATCCCGCGGGCAGGTCGACGTCGACGAAGCCGAAGGCGATCCCGCCCCCGGCATACGGCGTGAAGTCCTGGCCGGTGCCGCGGAACCGGTAGTGGACGGGGAGCGTGGCGTACAGCGTCGTCACATCGTCCCCGACGCCCGCCTGGAGATCCGGTTGGAAACGGAGGTTGTCGGCAAACTCGCCGAAGTCGAACTGCACGCCGCCGACGACCTGATCGGGATCGGAGGTCACGCCGACCCGCAGACCCCAACCCTGGTAACCGATGCCGGATCCGCTCGACCCGGACGTCCGCTCCTGGGCCCAGACGGGAGCAACGGCGACCAGGACGGCCGCCAGGGCCAGATAACGCATGATTCGCATTTCGGATGCACCTTTCCTTGCCGACTCATCGGCGTCTTGGCCCCGCGAGAGTTTAGCACCCGACGGATCAATCGTCGCGTCGATCCCGTCCCAATGCCTCGAGGATGCGGGTCGCGAGTGGCTTGCCGGGGTGGCTCATCGCAAGCACCATCCTGCGGTGGCCCGAGCCCTCGATCGCCTCGATCCGGCAGCCGGCTTCGGTGGCCGCGAGCGCCTCGCACATCAATCGATTTTGACGGATGAGCGCCGGCCACTCGTCGCTGGAGTAGAGCAGCAGGAACGGGGGCGAGTCGGGCTCGAGATGCGGGATGATCGAAGCGCGCTCTTTCCAGTGAGGATCGCCGGGCTCGATCGAGAAGCGGCGTTGCCAGACGCTCTCCCGTCCGAAGAGCTCCCAGGTGAGCTCGTCGGTCAGATCGAAACCCGAGCCGCTGATCGAGATGACCTCCGTGATCGCCCGGGGATCGACGCCGTACCGGGCCTGTAGCGCGCGGTCCAGCGCCACGTGACCGACGAGCCAGGAACCGGCGGAGTGACCGGACAGGAAGAACCGACCATCGCTACCCAGCTCCTCGAGCCGCGGCGCGAGCCACGCGACGGCCGTGGCGACGTCGCCCGCCTGGTCGACCCAGTTGACGTCCGGTTGCAAGCGGTAGTTGATCAACGCGACGCCGATGCCACGCGCGGAGTAAAAGCGGCCGATGTTGCGGTAGATGTCGTGCCCGGCGAGCTCGTAAGCCGTATCGCCCTTTTCCAGCGAACCGCCGTGCACGAAGGCGAGCATCGGCCAGCCGCTCCCGCGAGGCAGGAACAGGTCGAGCCGGTGTTTGTCCGGCTGCGCGCCGTCGTCGGTGCGGTAGGGGACGTCGAACCGGACCTCCGCCGCGCTCGTGTCGAGCCGCACGTTGTCGTAAACCGGGTTCAACGGCGGGCGGAAGCCGGGGCCGCACGCCGTCGCGATCGTCAAGACGACACAGGCCACGGCCAGGATGAGCGCCGGATTCTTGCTCGAGGACATTGCCTCGATGATAACGACGGCGAACGCGCGCGGCCAGGGGCTGCGTGGGACTCCGGCGCCGTTTCGCACCGTGATCCGTGTCGTTCTGACCTCGATTCCTCGAGAGAACGGGATGATGTGACTTCGGGACGCGAGAAGGTGTCTAAGTGATTGGGAGGAGGGAACCATGAGGAGACGCGCACCAGGCTACGATCTCGTGACCGAGCCCGTGGTTGTCCTGCGCCCACCCACCCTGTTGCCGCCGGAACGGAATCTCGCGCTGGCCCCTCTGCGGAGCGAGACCCTGCCGGAAACCCCCTCCTCCCCCTCGCCGGAGGCGTCGTCATGCAGGTGATCCTCGTGCTGGCGACGCTGGCCGGCGCGCTGCTCTTGTGCCTGGGTCTGGCGGCCGTGATCCTGGTCGGCATGCTCGCGGTGCTCCGCGCCTCCACGCGCGCGGGCTGACGGCGGCGCAACTCCCGCGCACCGGGTCTCAGTCCTGACGCTTCGCTTGCTCCGCCAGTGCCTGGGCTTCGGGGGTCGAGAACGGGAAATAGTCCAGCACGTCGTACTCCCAAACGTTGGTCGGGAAGATCACGACCAGCTCGGCGAGCCCGTCGTCGAGATTCTGGAACGAGTGCGGGACCATCGGCGGGATGTTGACGATGTAGGGGCCTTCCATGACGAAGATCTCGTCGCCGAGCGCATAGAGGATCTTCTGCTTCTCGAGCAGGACGTGCGCCTCTTCACCGACGTGCGTGTGCATCGGTGGCGCGCCGCCCGGGGCGGTGTAGGTGATGCCGACGGTCAGGTTTTGATATCCGTGTCGCTGTCCTTCCATCACGTGGACGTACTCACCCGGGCCGGGGTTGATCACGATCAGATCGTCCTTGGAAAGGGCGAAGTCGCCGACCGCCGTCATCGCCGGCGGCTCGAAGACGCCGGGGATGCTGCGGGTTTCCAGTTGCGCATGAGGGTGGTGTTGCGCGTGCAGCGCCTTCCGGGCTTCGTCCAAGTCGGAGATCACCTCGCCGTGCTCGACCCGCTGCCCGGGCAGGGCGTCGGCTTGGGTGTAGGTCACCACCGGTTCGGGCGGCAGCGCGGGAGCGCTTTCGCCCTCGCTTTCGTCGCCCCCTTGGTGGCTCAGCGTGCACGCGGTGAGAACGACACAGAACATGGCGACGATGGACGTACTTTTTTCTTTCATGCTCCCCCCTCCGAGCGATCGGTCCCTCGATCGACGAATCGTGGCCGGATTATTCCACGACATTCCTACACTCCGCGGTCGTACAGCCGGTAGGTCTTGTAGCGGGTGAAGGACATCCGCTCGGCCGCGTTGGCCATCGCCGGGTTGTCCTCGAGGATCCAGCTCGCCTCGCCCCAGCGGATGCCGTGCTCGAGGCAACGGGTCCAGATCCAGTGCCAGAGCATCGCGTCGACGCCCTTGCCGCGATACTCCGGGCGAACGCCGAGCAAGAGGATGCGCACGCGACCGATCCTTTGCCGGTACAGGGCCCACAGGATCCGGGGCAGCGCGGGGAGCCACCGGCCGCCGCGGTTGGATCGCAACACGACGTTGAGGTCCGGTAGGGCCAGGCCGAAGCCGACGATCTCGCCGTCCTTCTCGGCGAACGGCACGAGATCGGGGATCAGCACGGGCTTGAACTGCTCGGCCAGGTGGTCGATCTCGTGGTCGGTCAACGGGACGAATCCCCAGTTGTGTTCCCACGCGGCGTTGTAGACCCGCTTGATGCGCTCGACTTCTTCGCGGAAGTCGCCGCGATCGAAACCGCGCAGCGTGAGGCCCTGGCGCTTGCGCATCACCTCCGCGGCCCGCGCCGCGCGTTGCGGCACCGGCGTGTCGCGCTCGGGCGTGCCGCCCTGATAGGCCCACAGATCCTTGGCACGCTTGAAGCCCGCCGTCTCGATCAGCTTGACGTAGTAGCGCGGGTTGTGCGGCATCATCAGCGTCGGGGGCGTCTCGAAACCCTCGACCAGCAGGCCGCACTCGTCGTTGACGGAAAACGACGCGGGCCCGCGCAGCACGGTGTGGTCGCGCTCCCGGGCCCAGCCCGCCGCCGCGTCGAGCAGCGCGTCGGCGACTCCCTGATCGTCGACGCATTCGAAGAAGCCGAAGAAGGCGACGCGGTCCCGGTGGATCTCGTTGTGCAGCTCGTTGGCGATCGCGGCGATCCGCCCCACGACCTCGCCGTCGCGCCGCGCCAGGAAGTACTCGGCCTGCGCGTGGTCGAAGAACGGGTTCCTGTCTCTGGAAAGACGCGCGCGCAGCTCGCTGCGTAGCGGCGGCACCCACAACGGATCCCGGGCATGCAGCCGGTAGGGAAGATCGATGAAGGCGCGCAGGTCGCCGCGACCCCGGACGGGTTGGACGGTCACGAGTCGGGCTAGACCACGCCGAGCTCGCGTCCGACGTCGGCGAACGCCTCCAGGCAAGCGTCGATCTGCTCCACCGTGTGCGTCGCCATCACGCTGGCGCGCAGGCGGCACGCCTCGGGCGGCACCGCCGGAGGCGCGATCGGGTTGGTGTACACGCCGGCGTCGAAGAGCTTGCGCCAGAACAGGAAGGTCTTTTCGAGCGGACCGATCAGCACAGGGACGATCGGGGTCTCCGTCGGACCGATGTCGAACCCGAGCGTCTTGAGCCCGTCCTGCAGCCGCCGGGCGTTGTCCCAGAGCGCGTCTTGCCGCTCCGGCTCCGTGCGGATCACGTCGAGCGCGGCCAGCACGCCCGCGGAGCTTGCCGCGGGTAGGGCGGCGGAAAAGATCAGCGGCCGGCTGTGGTGCTTGAGGTAATGGATGACGCTCTCGGAGGCGGCCACGAAGCCTCCGATCGAGGCCAGCGATTTGGAGAACGTGCCCGTGATGATGTCGACCTGATCGGTCACCCCGAAGTGTGCGGCGGTGCCGGCCCCGTTCGGGCCGACGACTCCCAACCCGTGCGCGTCGTCGATGGCCAGGACCGCGCCGTACCGGTGCGCGACACGGAGCAGCGCGGGAACGTCGGCGATGCTCCCCTCCATCGAGAAGACACCGTCCACCATTACCAGGCAGCCGCGCCCCGGTGGTTGGTTGAAGAGCTTGCGCTCGAGATCGGCGAGATCCCCGTGGGCGAACCGCGACACCCTGCCGAGGGACAACGATCCGCCGTCGACGATCGACGCGTGATCCAGCTTGTCCAGCAGCACGACCTCGCTCCGGGAGACGAGACCCGACACCAGACCCAGGTTGGCCATGTAGCCGGTCGAGAAGATCAGGCAAGCTTCCTTGCCGAGGAACCCGGCGAGCTCCGCCTCC
>JBFFZZ010000179.1:0-6393 GCA_041568335.1 Candidatus Polarisedimenticolaceae bacterium
AAGCTGGTTCGCACCCAGCGCAGCCTGGTCCAGGAGCTCGGCCGCGAGCCGTCACCGGCCGAGATCGCCGACAAGATGGGCATCGCGGTGTCCAAGGTGCGCAAGGTGCTCAAGATCGCGCAGGAACCGATCTCGCTGGAAACGCCGATCGGCGAGGAAGAGGACAGTCACCTCAAGGATTTCATCGAGGACCGCGGCGCGGTCTCACCGGTCGAGGCGGTCATGCAGACCAACCTGCGCGAGCAGACGCAATCCGTGTTGAAGAGTCTCACCCCACGCGAGGAGATGGTGCTCAAGATGCGTTTCGGCGTCGGCGGCGGCACCGAGCACACGCTCGAAGAGGTCGGGCAGTCGTTCACGGTCACGCGCGAGCGCATCCGGCAGATCGAGTCGAAGGCGTTGCGGAAGCTACGGCACCCGTCGCGCAGCAAGGCGTTGAGCGTCTTCCAGGTGGACTGAAAAAACCCCGCGGGGTCAGGTCTCTCCACAACTGTCGGGATGGGTGACCCGGAGGTGGTCGTGGAGCCCCGGCGTATCCGTTTGCCTTCTTTTTTCTTGCCTGAACTCTTTTTTGCCCCGTTCGATTGCCCGCCAAAAACCCGGAACCTATATTCGCCATCGAGGCTCACGACTCCAAGAAGACCCCCAAAAACGCCCATGCGGGCTATAGGAAACTCCGACCGTGCCACGCCGCTGCGTGATCTTGATCGCATCGCTCATCGTGGCCGGATGCTTCGCCTCCGCGCCGGTGTCCGCATCCACGACACCCGCTGACAAAAAAGAAAGCGAGCTGATCCGACAGGCCCTGATCGCCTCCGGGATGGAGCCCGGGAGCGACAAGCTCGAGGCCCATTTCATGGCCGTTCGCTACGCGATCGACGACCTGGTCTGGCGCGTGGGGGCCGGAAAACCGACCTATCGGCGGGCCTACAAGCTGCACCGGGTGTTGCACCGCCGCTACCTCGAGAACTACGACATCACGGTCGACGATGTGAGCCGGATCGCGGAGGACGGCACGTTCAACTGCCTCTCCGCCGTGCTGTTCTTCGGTCTGGTCGCCGAGCGCCTCGGGTTCGAGACGCGGATCATCGAGTACCCCGGCCACCTGCTGCTGGAGCTGGAGGTTCGCGGGGGACCCGTCCTGATCGAGACGACCTCGCCCGTCGGCTTCGATATCGAGCCGTCGCGGCTGCTGAGCTACGGCCGGGCGAGCTCCTTCGGCCGGGCCTGGCTGGTCATGCCGCCCGAGTCGGCCTGGTCGGTGCCGCTCGACGCGGCCGTCGGGTTCACCTGGCTGAACCGCGCCTGGCGCACATTCGAGATGGGTGAGACCAATCGCGCGGTCGGCTTCGTCGAGCGCGCCACGGAACACGTGCCCGAGATCCCGCAGCGTGTCGACGCCGCCACGAGGTTGCTCACCCGTGCCTTTGCCAAGGAGTACGAGGTCGGACGCTTCGAGTCGGCGTACCGAATCGCGCGCCTCGAGGAGACGCTCCACCCCGGCCGCGTCACTGCCCAGGACCGGTTGCTCGCCGTCGCCCAGAAACGGATCGAGCAGCTCTGCGCGCAGGAGCGTCCGACGGAAGCCGCCGCGATCCGCGAGGAGCTCGACCGATTCGAGTTCGAAGAGGTTTCGATCGATCTGTTCGATCGCACCGTCACGCCGACGATCGTCTCGGGGGCCGTTCGAGCGGGGGATTGGACGCTGGCGGAGATCTTCATCGACCGCTATGCGGCCAGCGAGCCGGACGCGGTCGAGGTCGATCGGTTACGCGCCTGGGTCGAGTCACGGCGCGACGAGCGGACGGAGTGCGAGACCGAGCCGCCACTTTCGTTCACGGTCGGTCACAACGCGACTCCCTGACACCCGTCTCGCCGGCCCATGGACCGGCCGGAACCCGAACGTCGTCCCAGCGATCCACCCGGCCCGGGTCGCGAACGATCCCGTAGAATGACGGGATGGTGGATGGCTCCTCCAGACAGGTCCTAGGGCTCGCGTTGGCGGTTCTTCTGTGCGGACGGGCCGCCGCCGAATGCCCCGGCCCGGAGGCGATCCACGCCAGGTTGGTCGAGATCGACCTGGCCCGCGCCGCCCGCACGGCCCGGTTCGAGCAGCCCGTCCCCGTCGAGCTCCACGAGAAGGCGATCAGGAAACCGGGCAAGCCCTTCGCGGAGCGGGACGGCCAGCGCGTCACCGGCGTGATCCTGGCCCCGGTTCCTGCGCACAAGATCTGGCGCGCGATCAACGATGAGGAGCACCACGCCGAGGGATACCTCCCGGTCAACTTCTCCACCGTCGTCGAGGGAACGCCGCGCGGGCTCGACCGCGTGCTGTTCCAGTTTTACAAGCGCGCCGGTCTCGGTCGCTGGTGGGCCAGCCGGGTGCTCATCAACAAGGACATCCACGAAGCGACCGAGGGCAAGATCTGGGAGCTCTACTGGCAAAGCTGGATGGATCGCGTCGACCGCGAGAAACCGCCGATCTCCGAGGTCAAGTTGCGGCCGATCGAGACCAGCGAGGGCGCCTGGATGCTGGTTCCGTTGACCGAGACCTGTACGCTGGTCGAACAGTACTCCTTTTCCGATCCCGGCGGGGCGCTCGGCATCTTCCAGGCGCTGGTGGCGACCGGGGCGATCCGCGACACGATGTCCGGGATCGTGAAGATGGCCGTGGAGCATCGCTGCGAGCCGCCCGAGGCGGTGAGCTTTATCGGACCGGACGGGAAACCGCTGGATCGGAAGACACCGCAGGCTAACCGGTCTTCTCTTCCCGTCGTCCCGGGCCGGGATCCGGCTTCCCCGCCGCACGACGAATGAGCACGTCCTGCGCCGCGAAGCGTTTCGCGCCGGCCGGCGGTTGCCTTCTTCGATAGATGCCGTCGGCGTTGCAGTCCCACGCCGACGCGTTGTCCTTCGCGTAGATCTCGAGCAGATCCTCGATCTCGCGGCGCACACCGTCGTCGAGCACCGGGACGATCGTCTCGACCCGGCGATCCAGGTTCCGTTTCATCCAGTCGGCGGAGCCGATGAACACAAGCGGCGCGCCCGCGTTCTCGAAGCGGTAGATCCGGCTGTGCTCGAGGAACCGGCCGACGACGCTCGACACACGGATGGTCTCCGAAAGGCCTTTCACCCCGGGTCGCAGGCAGCACAGCCCACGCACCAGCAATTCGATCGGGACCCCGGCTTTCGAGGCCGCATAAAGTTCGCGGATCAACTGCGGATCCTGAAGCTGGTTCATCTTGGCGCGAATCCCGGCCGGTTTGCCCCTCCCGGCGTTTTTTGTTTCCTGCCGGATCAGCGCGGTGAAGCGCGCGCGCATGTTGACCGGCGCGACCAGCAGATGCTCGTAGTCGACATGCGGCGTGGCGCCCGTCAAGGCGTTGAACACGCCGGTGACGTCCTCGCAGACCGCCGGGTTCGCCGTGAGGATCCCCAGATCCTCGTAGAACCGCGCCGTGCCGCCGTGGTAGTTGCCCGTGCCGACGTGCACGTAGCGACGGAGTTCCCCGTGTTCCTCGCGCACGACCAGGCACAACTTGACGTGCGTCTTGAGCCGTTCGACGCCGTAGGCGACGTGCACGCCTGCGTTCTCGAGGTACCTGCCCCAGGCGATGTTGGGGGCCTCGTCGTGCGTCGCGGTGATCTCCACCAGCACGGCCACCTGCTTGCCGGCCCTGGCGGCGTCGGCGAGCGCCCGGACGATCGGTGACTCGGCGCTGGTCCGGTAGATCGTCAATTTGATCGCGAGGACGGACGGGTCGTCCGCGGCATCCCGGATGAACCGGCCGATCGACGAATCGAAGTCCTGATACGGGTGGTGCAGCAACAGATCGCCGCGGCGGATCTCCTCGAAGAGGACGTGAGAGCCTGTATCAAGACCCGCGAGGCGCGGGTGCATGCGTGGGCGGTGCCGCGGGAAGCGTAGACCGGCTCGCCGCGGAACCTCGAAGTCGGCGAGATCGGCGAGCCCGAGAAGACCGTTGATCGGATAGACATCCGCTCCCTTGACACCGATCTCTTGCGCCAGCCACTTGCGCCGCGCTTTGCGCATCGAGGCGTCGACCTGCAGCCGGACGGCGCCGGCGAAGCGTCTCGCCTTGAGCTCGCTACTGACCTGCCGGACGAAGCTGCCGGGCCGCCGCTCCTTCCCGTGATCGTCGCGGTCCAGGTCCCGCTGCCCGGTTCCGCTCGAGCCTCGCGTGACGCGGAAGAGGTGTGTTTCCTTTTTTGGAAGGTCTCGAAACAGCGTGTCGAGATTGGCCACGATCACCTGCTCCAGCGGGACGAACCCCGTGCCGCCCTGCAACGGAATCCAGCGGGGTAAGTTCGATGGAACCTTGATGCGGACAAACCGGTCGAGCCCTTCGTCGTCGATCCACACACCGATGTTCAGCCCGAGGCTGCTGATGAACGGGAACGGATGCTCCGGGTCGACCGCCAGGGGAGTCAGGATCGGGAGCACCGAGCTCTTGAAATGGCGTCTCATCCGCTTGTGCTGGAACTCGGTCAGCTCGGCATAACTCCGGATCGGTACGCCGGCCTCACGCAAGGCGGGACGAAGCTCACGGTTGAGCAAGTGCGTGAGCCGGTCGACCTGATCGGCGAGCTCCTCACGGCAGGCGTCGAACACCTCGCGCGGTGTTCGCCCATCCGGTGAGGTCTTGCCCGTCTTTTGCTCGATCTGTCGCTTGAGACCGCTGATCCTCCTTCCGAAGAACTCGTCGTGGAGCATCCCGACGATTCCGGCGAATCGGACGCGCTCGAGCAACGGAGTCTCCGCTGCCTCGGCGAGAGCGAGCACCCGCCGGGCAAAGGCCAGCCAGCTCAGCTCGCGGTTGAAGAACAGCCCGTCACTCGCCCGACCGGCACGCATCTAGTTCGCCTCCGGGAATCCGATGGACTTCAACACCCGGGGTAGCTGGAACCAGACCAGCTCGCCGCGTCCGAAGTCGATGTCGCGCCAGCGATCGACGTGCAGCTTGATCTTGGCCAGCGCGGCCGTCGGGTAGCGTAGCTGGCCGCCGCCGATCAGACCCCCCGCGAACAGCGACCAGGTCGGCTGGTGCCCCGCCAGCAGGATGCTGTCGGTCGTGTCCTCGACGTGGTTGCGCAACCACTCCAGGAGGAACTCCGGATCGGCGCCGTAGAAGCCGGACTCCAGCTCGATCTCGGGGGACCACGGACCGGCCTCGCGTGCGAGGCGCACGGTTTCCCGCGCACGAACCGCGGTCGATGACACGAGACGATCGGGAACCTCGTCGAGATCACGTAACAGACGGCCGATTCGTCGCGCAGCGTCGATGCCTCGCGGGGCCAGCGTCCGTTCGTGGTCCGAGAACCCTCCGTTCCAGTCCGACTTGCCATGGCGCAGCATGTAGATCGTCTTCACGACAAACCCCCCGGGATTCGATTCGCCGTCTTCTCGCTGTCGAAGCGGGCGAACTCGTCGGCGAACCGGTCGCGCAGCTTCCGTTCCTTTTCGGCCAGCCGCTCGAGCAAGCTGCCGGCGGTCTCCAGCGTCGCGGCCGGCGCGGTGCCCGTCGCTTTCAAACGGTCGATCATCGCCTCGATCGACTCCTGCTGGACACGGACATCGTTGAATCGCCCCAGATGATCCTGCAGTTTCTTCAGCGTGGCAATCACCGGGTCGACGGCCCCGGACGGAAACTCATTCCGAAAGAACTCCAGCAGGTAGCGCAGCTTCTTTCCGTCGATGCGGAGGCGGTGAAGCTTTTCGGTGTCTTTGCCGGCGTCGATCTTGCGCCCCTTGCGGATCATCCGGTCGTGGCGCGAGCGGATTCGAGCGGCGGCGACCTCGGTGATCGGTCGATCGGCCTGCGGCGCGTCCTGGAGATCGAACGGCGAGTCGAGGAACGCCCCCCATTTGCGAACCAGCGAACGGTAGCGGTCCGAGTTGAGAGCGGAGAGGAGCCGTTCATGCTCGACTTGCTTGTCGGTCATGATGAGCTCGATCAGGGGATCCAGCGCGGGTCGCGAAGCCTCCGGGAGCTTCTTGCGATAACGGTTCATGTCCTCGAGAAACACGTCGAGGTCGCGCGCGGGTCCAGTGGCCCAGCCGAGCCAGGCGAACTCGCGTTTGAGCTTTGCGAGGGGTTTCTTCGGCAGCGCCCGCTTCATCTGCCCGATGCACGAGCGCGTTCGCCGCAGCGCGACACGAAACCGATGGAGATCCTCGGGGTCGCGATCGGCGATCACGCCGGGCTCATGGGCCTTCATCGCAGCCAGTTGCTCGCTCAGCACCGCCCGCACGGCCTGTCCGGCGGGCGTTACCACCGGTGGTAGGCCGGGTGGCCGGGTTTGACCGCGACGAACGTCCCGGTGCAGGTCGCCGTCACGAGATCCCCCGAGCGGAGCGTGGACTCGACGACC
>JBFFZZ010000180.1:0-6379 GCA_041568335.1 Candidatus Polarisedimenticolaceae bacterium
CGGGCGCGGCCCCGCGGTCGTAGAAACTCCGGAACAGGGTGATCGTCTCGAGCACCGTCAGCTTCTCGTGTAACCGGGTCTCCTGCAGTTGGATGCCGAGCCGGTTGCGTAGTGCGCGCCCGTCGCCGCGCCAGCGTTCCCCCAGCACGGTCACGTCGCCCTCGTCGGGCGTGAGCAACCCTTCGAAGATCTCGACCGTCGTGGTCTTGCCCGCGCCGTTGGGGCCGAGCAAACCGAAGCATTCGCCGCGTCGCACTTCGAGGTCCAGGCCGTCTACCGCGACGACGTCGCCGTAGCGTTTGACAAGCCCCGTGCATTGGATCGCCGCCGTTTGCATCGAGGCATTCTACGGGACGATTTGCCAGTGGGCCGCCCCGCTGGCATGCTCGGCTCGGGAGGTCGAGATGCAGCTCGTCCGTCTGTGCTTCGCGGTGGTGATCTTGATCCCGTGGGCCGCCACGGCAGCCTCGACCGACGTGCGGGTCAGCTCCGGGGCCCGGCCGGCGGTCCTCGACCAGGCTGCGTTGCCGGACACCATCGACGCGCTGGCGCTCAGCCCCGATGGCGCCCGCCTGGCCTACGCCCGACCCGCGGCCAGGGAAGGCTTCACCGATCTCGTCTGGCTGGAGGCGGGCGCCACCGAGTCCGATCCGGTGACGATCCAGGGCGACGTCCGCGATCTCGTCTTTCTGGAGGACGGACGCTCGCTGGCCGGCCTGCACCACCGCCCGGCCAAGAAACGCCAGGGCGATACGTTCCTCTTCACCTGGGCGGGAGATCCCAAGATAAGCCGCATCATGCGCGTTCCACCGTCGTCGAGCGACCTCGATCGCTGGCCCGGTGGCGATGCGCTCCTGCTTGCTTGCCGCAACGAGGTCCGGACGTTTCTCGAGCCCGACTTTCGCAGCGGTCCCCTGTTCAGCTTGCCGGGGGACAACTTCGCGGTGACGTCGCTGGGGAACAGCACGTACGTGGTGGTCGGCCAGGCCGAGGGCCTGTCGCTCCTCGATTTGTCGATTCCGTCCGGCAGGCTCTCGATGCCGGTGCTGGCAAGCCTGAGAACGCCTGCGCGGGTCGCGGGCCTGGCCGACGACGCCGAGGGAGACGAGGTCCTGGTTCGGTTGATCGACGGCCGTCTCTTCCTCGCCGCGTTCGATCCGCCCGGCCTGCGGGCGGCGGGATCCGCGACCCATATCGCCGGACTCGCGAAGGCCGCGAGCGGACCGGTGTTGCCCTTCGCTCGAGGCGTGCAGGCGGTGGCGGAACCGGCCGCGGAACCCGAAATCCTCGTCGCCGAGATTCAAGGCGAGCCGGCGACCCGCACACCACCCGGCGAGTCACGCGCGCCGGACGAACCGGAATCTCCACCCGCCGAGCCCGAAACTCGCCCGGCCGATCCACCCGCGAAGCCGGAGCTTGACCCACAACCGGAGACGCCACCGGTCGATCCACCCGTGAAGCCGGAGCCCGATGCGGAAACGGAGACGCCCGCCGCCGATCCACCCGCGAAGCCGGAGCCCGATCCGGAACCGGAGATGCCGCCCGTCGCGGCGAGCCGCCAGATCGAGGGCCAAATCGTCGGCCGGCTCGAGCTCGTGCAAGCGGTGGTCCTACTCGGTCCGGACAACATCCTCCGCGAAGCCGCGCGGATACGTCCCGACGCCGACGGAACCTGGGGCACGGACGGGCTCGCTCCCGGGCGCTATCGCATCCAGCTGGACGGCGGTGGGGATCGAGTCCTCGTCGCCGAGCCGCGTTTCCTCATGGTGGACGTGGGCGACCGCCCGACCCGCGCGCCGAAGATCCGGGCCGTTCGCTCGTTTTGACCACACCGATCCTGTTCAACGCGGGGGCCGGCCGCGGCAAGCTCCGGAAGGAGCTCGAGCGCCGCGCCAGCGCGTACGGGCTCGAGCTGGTCTGTGTGGGGGGGGCCGACGAGGCGCGACGAACGGCCGCCGAGCTCGCCGCCTCCCATCCACGCTTCCTCGTGGCCGGTGGTGACGGGACCGTGCACCACGCGATTCGTGGGGCGTATCGTGCCGACGTGACGCTGGGCATCGTCGCCGGCGGAACGGGGAACGACTTCGCCCGAGCGCTCGGCCTGCCGGACGAGCTCGAGCCCGCCCTCGAACGCGCCCTCCGGGGCGAGCCGGTCAACGTCGACATCGGCCGCGCGAGTGACGTACCCTTCGCCGGGATCGCGGGCGTCGGGATCGTCGCCGATGTCCTGACCTACCTCGAGGATGCGAGTCGTCGTTACCGCGGCAACTGGGTCTACCCGTGGGCGGTCTTGCGGACCGTCATGTCCTACCGGGCGGTTCATGTCGACGTGGCGTCGGACGGCGGCGAGTTTTCCGGTCCGGTGATGATGGCTGCGGCGGCCAATGCGCCGCGGTTCGGCGGCGGGATGCGCGCGGCGCCGGACGCCTCGATGCGCGACGGCTTGCTCGACATCGTCGTCCTCGGAGAGACCACCCGGCCCGCTCTGGTGCGGTTGTTGCCGCGGGTCTACAGGGGAACGCACCTGTCCGATCCCGCCTGCCGGTTCTTCCGCGCGCGCGAGGCCCGCTTCGATTCGAGGCCGACGACGGATATCTACGCGGACGGCGAGCGGATGCCGGTGCGGACGGGACCGCAGACCATCATCGGCGTGGACCCCGGTGCTCTGCGGGTCGCGGTCTGACGGTCTTGGCGGCCGAACACCGGCAAAACCGCTAAACTCTGCGACCCTTCGTTCAGGAGCCTCGATGACAGTCGCGACCACCCCGTCCCACGCGCCCTCGGTCCTGCGCATGGCTGCGCCGCTGGTCATCTCCTTCTGGATGCGCGCGGCGGTCACGTTTGTCGACACGATCTACGCCGCGCTGCTGGGCGACGCCTCGGTCGCGGCGATCGGGCTCGTCGTCCCGCTCGAGTTCCTGATGATCGCGGTCTGGGTCGGCCTGTCGACCGGTCTCACCTCGGCGCTTTCGCGGGCGATGGGCGAGCGCCAGGGCGAGAAGATCTGCCAGTACCTGCGTGTCTGCTGGCGCGCCATCGCCGTCATCGCCCCGGGGTTCACCGTGCTGGGTGCCGCGATCTGGTTCGTGGCGCCGCACATGAACCTCGAGGCCAGCGTGGAGCGGGCCTTTCAAATTTACGGGACGGTGATGATCGTGGGGTCGGCGTTCACCACGTACTGGTCGATCGTCCCGGATTCCCTGGTCAAGGCCCACCAGGACACGCGCTCGACGATGTGGGCGGGAATCTGGAGCAACGTCATCAACGTCGTGCTGAACACGGTTTTTTTGTTCGTCTTCAAGTGGGGCATCTTCGGCATCGCCTTCTCGACGGTGCTCGGTCGTATCGGCGGACTGGTTTACGCGCTGGCCCGCGCGCGCGTCCACGAGCGCGCCCGCATCGCGCATGAGCGCACCCCGCTCACCGATCTCGATCCCCGCCCGGTTCGGAGGGTGCTCGGCCTGGCGATCCCCTCGTCGATGACCTTCGTTTTGATGGCGCTGGAGACCGCCGTCGTGAACATGTTGCTCGCCGGACGCCAGCACGCCACCGAGGCGATCGCCGCCTACGCGATCTACTACCGCCTGGTGTTGTTTGCCCTGCAACCGGTGATCGCCGGGGCGGTCGCTCTGCTGCCGTTCGCGGCGTTGCGCTGCGGCTCGGGAGACGTCCACGGGGTCCGACGGGGGTTGCACCAGATGATCGGCGCCGCCGCGGTCTACTCGCTGATCGTCGTCGGCCCGATCATGGCGCTGATCTCGCCGTGGCTGGCCACCAGCCTGGCCGAAAGTCCGTTGACCGCCGAGTACGCGCGCTTTGCGCTCTTCACGATCCCGTTCGCCTGTTTGCTGAGCTCGGTGTTCCTGCTCTGCCGTCCGGTCTTCGAGGCGATGGGACGCGGGCGACCGGGGCTGTTGATGGCCACGTTGAGGTACGGACTCCTGATGCTCCCGCTGGCCTGGCTCGGGATGCACGAAGCGGAGCGTCTGGGTTATCCGGCGATCGATGGACTGGTGATCGCGCTGCTGACCGCCTCGGGCGTGTCTTCATTGATCTTCTACGTTTGGATGCGCAACACGCTCAACACCGCCGCCAGGGGCTAGCGAGCGTCGTCCCGCTTCTCGGGCCGGGCGGGCTTCGTGTCGGGCGACTTGGCCTTCGCCTTGCCCGTCTCGCCCTCGTCTTTTTCGGGTTCGACCTTGCGTCCGACGAACCCGTCATCGCGTGGCTCTCCGGAAGGATCGCCGGGCCCCTTCAGGGCCTCGTCGGGAATGTAGTTGCCGACGCGGAGATTGCGCTCCTCGTCGACCATCCCGAACACGTGGACCTCCTTGCCGAGGTGCTTGAGGGCGAGCTCTTGATTCTCCAACGCGTAGGTCGTTCCGTCGCTGGCGAGGAGGATCAGCTTGGCGCCCTTCTTGAGACAGGCGAGCGTGTCCTCGACTCCGTCGGGATTCGCGTTCTTCTCGCGACAGTAGGAGTCGACGATCCAACCATCGAGCCGTACGAGCGTCCGGAACTCCTCCGCCGCGACCGCCGCGACCGGAGCGACAACCGCGATCGTCATCAGCCAGCACAGGAATCGTCGTTGCATCGCCGCCTCCCCCGGGTCGTTCAGCCCGTTGCTGAAAGCATACGGGGAGTCCCCCGTGCCGGCCAGTGGTCGGGTGGCTCAGTCGGCGCCGGCGCGGTCGAGCAACGCCCGATCGCCCGTCACCGCAACGCGTTGCTGGTACAGCGACAGGCCACTCAGCCCGCCGAGCTCTTCGCCGCCGCCGGCCCGGCCCGGGCCGCCGTGGAGCATCGCGGGCAGCGTCGTCCCGGATCCCGGCAGCTGCGGGGCGACCTTCGACGAGGCCACGTAGAGCCGTCCGCTGGTACCGCCCCCGGCCGTCAGGTAAGCGGCCAGGTCTTCAGGCCGATCGATGTACAGCGAGGTGACGAGCGTTCCTCGCGCCCGTCCTACCTCCTCCGCCGCCTGCCCCATCGTGCCGCCGTAGGAACACAGGGTCGATACGGGGCCGAACACCTCGTGCCGGTGGACGACCTCCGCCGGTCGATCCGCGCGCAGCAGGGTCGGTCCGAAGAACCACCCTTTACCGGGCGGCGCGCCGCGGCCGTCGACGCGTTGACCGCTGCCGTGCACGATGTCGGCCCCCGCAGCGAGCTTGGCGACGCCCTCGATCGCATCCACGAGCTGACGCTCGGTCGCCAGCGGTCCCATGGTCACCTCGCTGTCACGCGGATCGCCCGCCACCACCCCGGACAACCTTTCGCACAGCGCCTCCTGGACCTCGTCGATCTCGTCGCTCGGAACGAGGATCCGCCTCACGGCCGTGCACTTCTGTCCCGTTTTCTGGGTGATCTCCCGCGCGATGTCCGTCAGGAAGACGTTCCAGGTCTCGCCCTCGCGATCGAGCCCCGGCCCCAGGACCGCCGCATTGAGGCTATCGGCTTCGACGTTGACCCGGGTACTGGCGGCCAGCAGGTTCGGCTTGCCGCGCAACTGCAACGCGGTTTCCGCGGACCCCGTGAAGGCGAAGACATCCTGCTCTCCGAGCCTGTCGAGAAGGTCGCCCGTCGAGCCACAGACGAAGTTGAACGCGCCCTCCGGCACCACACCGGACTCGACGAGAATCTCCGCGCACCGCTCGGCCACCCAGGCGCTGCTGGTGGCCGGCTTGGTGATCACCGGCATCCCGGCCAGCAAGGCGCACGCCGCCTTCTCCGCCAGGCCCCATGCCGGGAAGTTGAACGCGTTGACGTGGACGGCCACGCCTCCGCGCGGCAACCGCAAATGACGACCCCAGAAACGCGGTGATCGGCCGAGCTGGGCCCCCTCGTCCTCGGCGTACCACCGACGGTCGCCGAGGGATTTCCCCAGCTCGCCGTAGTACGACAGGGTGAAGGTCGCCCCGTCGAGATCGAACTTGGCGTCCTTGCGCGTGACACCCGTATTCAACGCCGACAGCTCGATCAGCTCGTCGCGCTTCTCGTAGAGCGCTTTCGACATCGCGGAGAGGAGCTCGCCGCGCCGCGCAAACGTCATCGCGGCAAGCGCGGCGCCACCTTTCTCGCGTGCGTAATCGTATGCGGCTCCGAAATCCAACCCGGCGCTGCTCGCCTGGGCGATGGGCTCCTCGGTACAGGGGTTGTGCAACGTCGCGAAGCCGCTGTCGGCCTGATGCCAGCGGCCCTCGGTATAGCTACGGAGCGTCTTCATGCGTCATCTCCCGTGTCGATCCGTGGTCGCCGCCATTAGAGCAGACCGCGGGCGGTCAGTCCCAGATCTTGACCTCGAACCGGCCGCTCGAGTCGGCGGCCCCCCGGAGCATCGACGCGGTGTTGTAGCGCATCGCGATGCGGCCTTGCGGGTCCA
>JBFFZZ010000181.1:0-6361 GCA_041568335.1 Candidatus Polarisedimenticolaceae bacterium
ACCGGCCCCGAGCGCCACGCGCACAAGTTCGCCATCGCGCACACCGACGGGCGGTTGGAGTACTTCGGCGTCCTGATCGCGGAGGCCGGGAAGTACTGGCGCGCCCGGGTCTTCACCTACCCGAACATGCTGTGGAGCGTCCCGGGTGGCCGCGGCACGATCAAATTCGTCGGCGCCACCGCCGACGAGGCCAGGAGGCGCGCGATCGAGTTCCTCCACCGGCATTGCGAAGCGCGCGGGGCCAAGATGCAGGAAGCCGAGGTCGAACCCCCCGTCCGCGTGGTCGACAACGAGAAAGCGGACGAGCTCTCGCCCCGGGGCGGAAAGGAAGAACGGGACCCCTGCAAAGTGCCGATCCGGTTCGGGAAGGACAAAGCCGCACAAGCCGCGACGACGGCGAACCTCTCCGCCGGCGGCATCTACGTCGCGACCGACAATCCGCTGGCCAAGGACACCCCGGTGCGGATGTTGCTCGAGGTGCAGGAGTACACGATCCCGCTCGCCGGCACCGTCGCCTGGGTGCGTCTCAGGGACGAACCGGGCAGGCCGAAAGGGATGGGGGTTCGGCTGCACCACCCGCCGGCGCTGTACCAGCGTTACGTGGCCGAGGTTCAGGAAACGTCGGCCGCGGTCGGGACGGCCGCGGACGACGCCGCGGAACAAGCTTAGCCCCGCCCGAACATCAGGGGCCGTCTTCGTGCTCTCCGAGGTGCTCTCCGATCGTCTCGCGGGAGATCGACACGCGGCCGTCCTCGAACAGCCGTACGTCGTACTCGAACACCTCGCCGTCCCGGCCGAGCCAGGTCCAGAACGTCAGATCGGTCCAGTCCGGCTCGATCTCCGCTCGCGGTGCGCTGAAGTTGCGGTCGACGTTGGCCCGTTGCGCCCGGCGGTAGGCGGGGGACTTCTCACAGACCGTGCCGGAACCGAGCCAGCGCTCCAGATCGCCACGATCGTGGAGCAACTCCATCCGCGCCCTCGAACGGCCGGCCGTCGCGGTCTCGAAGAGTCCGGTCAGGGCAAACGCGTGATCGACCTGCTGGGTGGCGGTGACGAGAAGCGGCGTCGCCGGAAGCTCCGCGCGAAGCCGATTCCATGCGGCGACCGCGTAGCTCAGTGCATCGGTTTCGGTGAGGTCGACGCCGATCAGCTCGCGCAGGTCGCCGGCGATCAGCCGGCACGCACCACCGGCGATCGAAAACACGGCGCGCGGTCCGCCGTCGGTCCAGGCGCGATGGACCCCGAGCGGCAGCTCGGTCCACGGGCTCGGCTCGGCCGCGGCCCAGTGCAGGGAGTCCACGTTCTCGGCGTTCGCGAACAGCCGTCGCGCACAGCGTTCCGCGTCGAGCGGGTCCTCCCTGATCTCGCTGAACGTGCGGGGTTGGGGTGCCACCTGCGCGCACCAGCCACACTCGTCGATGACACCGCGCCAGTCCAATCGGGCGCGCGGGGCGGGTTCCGGCTCGCCGGTGAACGAGTCGAGAGGGTCCTTGCCCCACCACAGATCGGCACCCACGCGGGAAAAGCTGTTCGAAGGGTTCCAGGTCATCGGCCGCGGCACGGTCGGCCAGGTCGAACGGCTCGCGGCGAGGACGTCGGTCCGGTGATCGAAGGCGTCGTCCGGTTTCCAGACGGGATCGAGGATCGCCCGCGAGAAGGTCGATCGGTTGCGTTCGAGAACGTCGCTGGATCGGTCCCACGCGTGCTCGGGGGTGAAGCGGAAGGGCAGGCCGGCCTGGAATCTCGACGACTCACCGAATACCGCGGTTTGCTGGGTCGAGTCGTGCAGTTGCCAGCGGGACCCCGCGAGGTCCTGCGGCATCCCCCGGCGCCAGCCGGGGCGGGTCTCGATGAACCGGCTGAGCGGGTCCTGCTCCGAGAGCGGTCGCGCGATGTCGGAGCCGACGCCGACCGTCGTCCCCTCGACGGTCGGTCGCGGATCGAGCAGATGCAACTCGCGCACGGCCCGTGCCGGGATGGCGGCGACATCGCCGCCGGCAAGCTCGAGGAGGTAGTATCCGCCCTCGAGCCGGACGTCCACGCCCTTCAGGACCGTGCCGTCGGTCAGCAACAGCTCGGCGTCGGCCACCGCCGGTGGCGTCGCGATGGCCACGGCGAGCAGCGTCCAGATGGCGGGAAAGGTGCGCACCCCTGCTCCTGACCCGGAGGGATCGCTCCGGGTCTGCAAGATGTACGATACGCCGGATTCGGCTGTCTAGGAATCCGCCGCATGACACGCACGACCCGACCGACCCCGAAGAAGGACCCGCCGGCCACGCGGCTTCCACTACGTAAGAAGCTGCTCTTTGCCGCGCTCGTGCTGATCGCCGCCCTGTTGATCCTGGAAGTTCTGATGATCGTCCTCGATCCGGTCGTCGGCATCGGTTTCTACCGCTACGATCCGGATATGGGCTTCCGTGTACGTGCCCACGCCCACGGAACCAACCGCTTCGGCTTCAACGATCGCGACTACCCGCTCGAGAAGCCGGCCGGGACCTACCGCATCCTGATCGCCAACGATTCCTTCGGCTGGGCCGGCGGACGTGAGGGGAATTACACCGAGGTGCTCGAAGGACTTCTGGCCCAGCGGTACGGCGAAGGGCGGGTCGAGGTGATCAACGCCGGTTACCCGATGACCCATACCGGCGAACAGCTCGAGATGCTCCGCAAGTACGGCCTGCAATACGACCCGGATCTCGTGATTCACGGTTTTTTCGTTGGAAACGACTTCGTCGCCGCACATCGCTTCCGCAAGCGCATCGTCGTCAACGACACGTGGATCGATATCGACCGCCGCCACGAGCGGACGCTGTTCGGCTACCCGTTCGTGGCGTCCTCACGTCTCTATCACGTCGTACGGCATCGTTTGAAACTGCTCTTGGAGCGTTTCCGTTCGGCGGGCGGCACGCGGGCCGGCGACGATCCCGCCGACGTCGAGGGCGCGTTTTCCGAACAGACGTTCGCCGAGATCGAGCGCAAGCGGATGGAGTTCTGTAACGTTCGCAAACAGAAAGCGGGGATGTACGCCGACCAGGTGGCGTTCGCCAAGGAGAACCTGACCGGCATGGCCACGCTGCTCGAGTCCCGCGGGATCGCCTTCATGGTGGCCCTTTACCCCGACGAGTTCCAGGTCGATGCCGCGCTTCAAAGGCACCTGATCGCCACGTTCGGCTTGCAGCCGGCCGACTATGATCTGGACCTTCCCAACCGGGTGGCGCGAACGCACCTCGAGAAGCTGGGCGTGCCCGTGATCGACATGCTCGAGCCGTTCCGCGAGCACGGGGTCACCCGGCGGCTCTACCTCCCGCGCAACACGCACTGGAACGAGGCCGGCCGGCAGCTGGCCGGGGAGCTGCTCTTCGACGCGGTTCGGCCCTTCATCGACGAGTTGCATTCGTCCGTCGGGCAAGCAAGATTCTAAGGCAAAGAAGAAATTTGCATGACCACCCAGGATGTCACCGGGCGGCGAACGTCGTCGTACGCCGCGTTGCCGTTATGGATCGGATTCCTTCTGGTCGTTCCGTTTTGCTTGCCGCTGAACGGTGGAACGACGCCGGACGACGAGCCGTCGGCTTCGTGCTGGCCTGGAGAACCGGGCACCGATCCGGACCTCTGCCCGCCGAACGATCCGACCTACCCGCGACGCTGGGAGTTTCGGAGCGATATCCCGCAGACCATCGACCGCGAGAGCATGCATCCGAGCGAGCTGGAGCTGGGAGCGATCGGCATCTCGCTGGACCGGGCGTGGCAATGGACGACCGGACGCGACGACGTCGTGATCGCCGTCCTCGACAGTGGGATCCGCTGGCACGACCGGGATCTCGTCGAGAAGATCTACCTGAACGCCGGTGAGCTCCCGCTCCCGGAAGGCTCCGCACGGCACGACCGCAACGGCGACGGGATCTTCACGGCGGCGGACTTCTCGGGCGACTCGCGGGTCCGCGACGCCAACCACAACGGTACGCTGGATGCGCAGGACCTGATCCGCGCCTTCTCCGATTGCAGGGACGACGACGGCAACGGCTACACCGACGACATTGCGGGTTACGACTTCTTTTCCGGATCGCACTGCGGTCTCCCCGCGGCCGACAACGACGCGGCGGACGACACGGACTTCGGCCACGGAACCGAGATCGCCTCGACGGCCGCCGCCGAGACGAACAACGGTGTCGAGGACGCCGGGGTCTGTCCCGATTGCCGCGTCCTGCCCGTTCGCGTGGGCGACAGCTTCGTCGTCGACGCCAACCAGTTCGCCCGCGGCGTGGTGTTTGCGGTGGACGCGGGCGCCACGGTCATCGCGTCCGCGCTGGGCAGCTACAACAACACGCCGGCAGCGCGCGCGGCGGTCGACTACGCCTACGAGCACGGCGTGACGATCATCGCCTCGGCGGCCGATGAGTTCTCCTATCACCACAACTACCCGAGCGTTTACAACCACACGTTGTACGTCAACGCGATCCGGAACAACGCCAACGACACGACGTTCTGGGGATTGAACCCGTGCACCAACTTCGGCGCCCGCGTCTGGGTGACGGTCCCCGCGCGCAGCTGCTCGTCGGGCGCCACGTCACGTCTGGCGGGTGTCGCCGGTTTGGTGCAGTCCGCGGCGCTGGATGCAGGCCTGGGCAGGCTCCATGCCGAGGAGGTGTACCAGCTGTTGCGGCTCACCGCGGACGACCTGGACAACTCCTCGCCGGATTGGGGCGAGATGCGCTACCCGGCGCGTGCCGGCTTCGACCAGCTCACGGGTTACGGTCGCGTCAACGCGCTTCGCGCCGTGGAGGCGGCACGCGAGGGACGTATCCCGCCACGCGTCGACCTGCACGGCCCGCGCTGGTTCGAGATCGTCTCACCGCTGCGGCAGCCGACGCTCGACATCCACGGCAGCATCCGGCTGCCCCGCGCGAAACGGGCGAGCTACGTGCTGGGGTATGCGCTCGGGGTCGAGCCCTCCGAAACCGACTACACGACCGTCGCGCAGGGTCAGGCGAGGGGAGAGAAGAGCGGCCCGCTCGGCAGGCTCGATTTTTCCGAGCTGCCGGTCCCGCAAGGGCCCGCCCCGCGAAACCGCGACGAGCGGGATCGCTACAGCGTCACCGTGCGACTCCGCGTGGTCGATGAGCGTGGCCTGACGGCCGAGGCTCGGCGCAGCTTCTTCGTGTTCCACGATCCGACGTGGAAGCCCGGCTTCCCTCTCGATCTGGGCGCCTCGGGCGAGGCCGCCCCTCTGTTCGTCGATCTCGACGAGGACGGGCGGGACGAGATCGTCCTGCCGACGGCCGACGGCCTGCTGAGGATCCTGAGCTGGGACGACGGCGAGCTGCGATCGGTCGTCGCGCCGCTCGACATCGCGGAGGGAGGCGCGACCCATCGCGAGACGATCATCCGCGGCGCAGCCGTCGGGGACCTGTCGGGTGAAGGCGTTCCCTCGATCGTGCTCGCCTCTCGAGACGGCAAGATCTACGCGTTCGATCGAACGGGGCGGCGGAGAGCGGGCTTTCCCGTGTCGGTCCGCGCGGAGCTTTCTCGACCGGCGACCCGGGAACGGCGGGTCGAGAAGGGCGTCCTTTCGCGTCCCGTCCTTGCCGACATCGACGGGCAACCGGGGCTGGAGATCGTCGTCAGCGCGCTCGACGGACACGTCTACGTCTGGCGCCACGACGGGGCGCCGCTCGACGGTTTCCCGGTGCGCGTGAGTCCGCTGCCAGAGGCCAGCGCGGTGGCCAAGATCGTCTCCACGCCGGCGGTGGGAGACATCGACGGCGACGGCCGCCCGGAGATCGTTGTCGGTTCGAACGGCCTGCACCTCGGGCTGGCCACGGCCTACGCGATTCGCGCCGAGGGTCACCTGCACGCGGACGGTCCCTTCCTTGCGGGGTGGCGACCGCTCGAGCTCCCCGCGATCCGCCCCGATCTGCTTCCCACGATGGCGACCGGACTGCAGATGACCCCGGTGCTCGTCGATGTGGACGGGGACGACGATCGGGAGGTCGTGCTGTACGCCGTCACCGGCAACCGCGTGGTCTTGATCGACCACTCCGAACACGGGCCGCGCATCGCCAAGCGCTACTCGCTCGCGCCCGGTGCGGGCTCCCCGCTGCAGGGCACGACGTTTCTCGGAGGAACCGGCTCGCCCCTCGTGGCGGACACCGACGGGGACGAGCGCTTCGAGCTCTACGCGCCGCTGCTGCCGTTCCGCATGCTGACGTTGCGGGCCAAACCCGGCGTCCCGCTGGACGTCCCGTTGGCCGTCGGCGGCTGGACCCTCGACGGTGGGCCCGAGGATCGAGCGACGGTGCCGATGCTACCGAGCTACCCCCGTCGGATGGAAGACCTGATGCTCTACGCGAGCCCGGTGGCG
>JBFFZZ010000182.1:0-6340 GCA_041568335.1 Candidatus Polarisedimenticolaceae bacterium
AGCCCCGGGCCACTCGAGCAGCTCCGCGGTGGCCCCGCGAGCCGCCAGCTCGTCCCGCGCCCACTCGGCCGTACGACGCAGCCCTTCCGGGTGTGCGGGCGTGTTGGGGATCGCCAGGAACTCGGCAAAACCGCCGAGGATCCGCGCACCGTTGGCTTCACGCCAGCCGTCCACGGCGTCGAGATCGACTCCGGCGCGCACCGGCGCGACGATCCACAGAGCCAGCAGCAAGACCAGGCGGCGTGTCACAGGATGTCTCCCGTTCGCGTGGGTGCGAGGGTCCATCCTATCGAAAATCCCCGGCACCGGTAATATGTTGGGGAGCGTCTTCCCGGAGAGCCGATGCGTCTTGGGGTATGCAGCATTTTGGTTTGCCTTGGTGGTTTTCCGCCGGTCGCCCCTGCCGATCGGGTCGAGGAGTCCCGCACCCCCGTGTTGGTCGAGCTGTTCACCTCACAAGGTTGCTCGAGCTGCCCCGAAGCCGACTTCTACCTTTCGAAACTGATGCGCACCCAACCCCTGGACCACGTTCGAATCATCGCCGTGAGCGAGCATGTCGACTACTGGGATACGCCGGAATGGAAGGATCCGTTCTCCGCGGCCGAGCATACACGGCGGCAACGGCGCTACGCGCGCAAGTTCAAGATCGACGTCTACACGCCTCAGCTCGTCGTCGATGGCCGTGAGCACTACGTCGGTAGCCGGCGCAGGGAGGTGCTCTCTTCGATCTACCGTGCCGGCAGACGCGAGAAGGCGACCATCGAGCTGTTCGCGGCGTGGTCGGACAGCGGATTTATCGAGCTGTCCGTCTCGGTCGGTGACCTGCCCGCAGGAACCGGGGAGCTCGAGCTGTGGACCGCGTTGACCGAGGACGGCCTGGTCGTCCACGTGGAGCGTGGCGAGAACCGAGGGCGGGAGCTGCGCCACGATGGCGTCGCGCGCCACATCGGCGACGCGGGACGGATTCGGGGGCAAGAAACCCGCACGGTCGAAGTCGCCGTGAGCGACGATTGGAACAGGAGCAACCTACGCGTCGTGGCCTTTCTCCAGGACCCGCGGAGCGGCCGAATCCTCGGGGTGGAGAGCACGGTTCCGCTCTCCGAGGCGGAACGATGACGGCCAGCACCGTGATGCTTGTCTCGGCTCTCGCCATCGCCGCCGGCGGCTTCGACGAAATCGTCGAGCGCGGCCGCGCGGCTCTGCGGGATCGCGACTACGCGGCCGCCGCGGCGGCGTTCGGGGAAGCCGTCGCGCTCCGACCGGACGAGGTGGACGCCTGGTTTCGTCTCGGGCTCGCGCGCTCGGCCAATGGCGAGGCCGACGCGGCGATCGATGCGTACGGCCGCGCTGCCGAGCTGGACCCGACCCATGCCCGGGCGCGAAACAACCTCGGCAACGTCCTGTTCCGCCGCGGGGACTACGAACAAGCGTTGGGCTGGTACGACCGTGCGCTGGCGATCGAGCCGGACTACATCGTCGCGCTCTATCACCGTGGCTGGGTGCTGCGGCATTTCAACCGAAACGAAGCGGCGGAGACCGCTTTCAACCGTTGCCTGGAGACAACCCCGCAGAGCGGACGGGAAGAATCGACTCAACTCGACTGCCTGTTCTTCGCCGGCACGTTGCGCTTCCGCGCCGAGGACTACGGGGCCGCGGCGGCGGCCATGGAGCGTTTGCTGGAATCCAACGCCGGTCACATCGAGGCGCGCTATTACCTCGGGATGGCCTACCGGCACCAGGGGAGGATCGCGGACGCTCGGGAGCAGCTCGAGATTCACCGGCGGATGACCCGCGCGGTCCGCCGCGACCAACCGATCGAGAAGGTCGATCCGTGAGGCTGAACCGCGTCCTCGGACCCGTCGCGCTGGTGTTTGCCGTCGTTGCCTGCACTCAGGCTCCGCCCGGGCCGGCCGCGCCCGCGCCACCGCCCCCGGCGCCGTACTTCGTGGACATCGCCACCGCCGCCGGGCTCGACGTCGTGCAGCTCGCCGGCGGCGAGGATGCCGACTACATCATCGACTCGCTGGGGACCGGCGGCGCCTGGCTGGACTACGACAACGACGGCGATCCGGATCTTTACCTGGTTCAGGGCGCCACGCGAGACATGCCCGAGGGTCCGCCCGACCTCCTGTTTCGCAATGACGGCCCCGGCGACGACGGAGTCCCGCGGTTCGTGGACGTCACGTCGTCGGCCGGCCTCGGCGATCGGAACTGGGGCGTGGGCGCAGCCGTCGCGGACTACGACAACGACGGCGATCCGGATCTCTACGTGACGAACTGGGGCGCGAACCGGCTCTACCGCAACAACGCCGACGGCACGTTCACCGATATCGCCGCCGATGCCGGTGTCCGCGGGTCCTCGTGGTCGGCCTCCGCGGCGTGGACCGACGCCGACCTCGACGGCGACCTCGACCTGTACGTGACGAACTACGTGGAGTTCTCCTTCGATCGTTACCCGGCGCGCGGCGAACAGCCCGCAAATGCCGAGCCGTGCGTCTGGCGCGGCGTCGAGATTTTCTGCGGACCCCGCAACCTCGAGCCCGCATCGGATCGCTTCTATCGCAACGACGGCGATCCCGATGGGGACGGCGTCCCTCGTTTCGTCGAGGCGACCGAAGAGGCCGGACTCGTGCCGCTCGAGCCGGCGTACGGGATGGCTGTGCGCGCGCTGGATGCCGATGGCGACGGCGACGACGACCTTTACGTGGCCAACGATTCGGTGCAGAACCTGCTGTTCGTCAACCAGGGCGACGGATCCTTCATCGAGGAATCGATTCTCGCGGGTTTGGCTTACAGCGAGCGTGGCACCGAACAGGCGGGCATGGGGATCGCCGTCGGCGACTACGACCGCAACGGTCTCATGGATCTGGCGGTGACCAATTTTTCCCACGACCACGACACGCTGTACCGCAACGACGGCGACCTCCTGTTCACCGACGTTTCGTTCCCCTCCGGTCTCGGGACCGCGTCCTATTTCACGCTGGGCTGGGGCATCGAGTTCCTCGACCTGGATCTCGACGGCTGGCAGGATCTGTTCGTCTGCCACGGCCACGTCTACCCGCAAATCGACGGGCGCGACACGGGCGCGACGTTCCGCGAGGCCAACGGGCTGTACCGAAACGCCGGCGACGGCACGCTCGTCGCCTTCGACGGGGGGGGCGGTCCCGCAATGGCGATCGCCGAATCCAGCCGGGTGCTGTTGCCCGTCGATCTCGACGGGGACGGCGACCTCGACCTCCTCGTCACGAACCTCAATGCCCCGCCGAGCCTGTTGCGTAACGACGGAACCGTCGCGAGCTGGCTGTCGGTCAGGCTCCGCGGCTCACGGAGCAACGCCGACGGCATCGGAGCCCGCGTCGTCGCGACGATCGGTGAATCTCGTCTGGTGCGCGAGATTCGGCGCGAGGCCTCGTACGCCGGATCGGTTCTGCCGCGCGCGCACTTCGGCCTGGGCGATGCCGAAACGGTCGATCGGCTCGAGGTGCGCTGGCCCTCGGGCCGGACCAGCGAGATGACTCGGGTCGCGGCCCGCCGGCTCATCGTGATCGACGAGCCGGATCAGTGACCGCTCGCCACCCGATCCGGCCGGGGCGGCGCGGGAACCACCTTGAACGACACGCGCTTGACGATCTCCTCCGAGTCCGGAGGCCTCGCTCGGACCGTGACTTCGTAACGACCGGTCTTCAACGCCGGCAGCTCCGTGTCGAGGATCCCGCACTGCAGACGGTTCTCCGACGTGAACGTCAACCGGGCCTGCGCATCGAACACACGGTTTCCCGCCGAGCTTACGTCGACCGAGACACTCACATCCGAGGCGTCGTGCGCGACGCCGAACCTGCAGAGTCGCGTGGCCGCGAACAACCCGTCTCCCGCAAAGCTCTGCAACAGCACCGGGACGCGCCCGAGTAGTGGATCGCCGTCGAGCGCGGTCCGCTCGAGTGCCTCCGGTGTCACGCGCCCGGCGCCGAGCGACCGGAGCACCAGCGGATCGACGAGCCACCAACCGTCGCCCTCGAGCGCCGGCAGCTCGACCCGCCCTCCGGCCGCACGCGGTTCGCGTTCCCCGGGGTACGAGACGGTCGCCGCGATCTCGTAGGACCCGGCACGCAAACGGTAGGCATGCGCCAGCGAGAAGGGAACCGAACGTTGTTCCCGGTCTCGAACCCACCTCGAATTGCCTCGCCGCACGCTCGCGCGAACCTGAACGGGCTCGTCGAACGGATCGACCGCCTGCACCGCGAGGATCGTCTTCCAGCGCCGGCGACCCGTCGGTTCGACCGCCAACAGGGCGACCTCGACGGATTCCGACGCATACGGCGTGGGAAGCGCCAGGGCGGCTTCCGCGACGGTCTCCCGCTCGTCGTCAGCGCTGCGGATGAAGTAGCGACTGGGATGAAACACACGCGTTCGCGGGCGGTCGACGCGCAGCACGATGCGACGCTCGCGTTCGGGTTCGACGCCGCTGTCGTAGAATCCGATCGTGTAACGACATGAGGAATCGCGCTGTGCGCGGGCATAGCCGAGCCCGAAGTCGTTCGTCCGTTCGGTAAACCGCCCTCCCGTCTCGACCGCCAGGCGGGCCAACCGCCGAGATGTTCCACGGGGCGTCAGACCGCGCGTCCACACGGTGTAGAACGAGACCCGTGCGCGCGCCGAACGGTTGGCGAGCTCGGCATACAACTCGTCGTAATGGAAACCCGACGAGGGCCAGTTGGAGAACAGGACGACGATCTTCTCGCCCTCGATCGTCCCGAGCAGACCGGTGAGCTCGAGCAATGCTTCGAAAGTCGGCGCGTCGTGCAGATGGTCGAACGGCGGTTCCCACAGTGTGATGTCGTTCTCCATGCGCTCGAGTGTCTCGAAGGCGACCGCGCCGTCATTCGTCCACGGTTGCTCGATGCGGAGGAAATCCGTCAGCGCGACGATCATCAGTTTCTCTTTTGGACGGTGCAGGCGGGCGACGGCGTTGCGGACTCGTTGGAGGACGTCGACCCGTTGGACTCGCTCCAGGTGCCGGTAATCGATCGCCAGCACGATACGGCGCTCCTCATCGGGGGCCATCCAGTCGGTGTTTCCGCCGTCGATCCACACCGCCTCGGGCTCTTCGACCGCGGTTTCCGAACAGCGCATGTCCAAGCTCTCGACCGGAGTCCTCTTGTCGTCGATCTTGAGCTTGAAGTCCTCCCTGGTCAGACCGCGCACGATCTCACCCTTCCGGCTGACGACGGTCACGTCGATCAGGACGAGCTCGACCTCGATGCGCTCGGTGATCTCGCTGTCGCGGGGCGGATCCGTTTGGGCGCCGAGCGGACAGACCGTAAACGCGACGGCCAGACATCCGGCAAGACGAGCCGCCCTCATCGAAGCAGAAACCCGGCGCTCAGCGGATCGGCGGGGTCGATCAGGAATTCGTGGCGCCCGGTAATGAACGCGGTGCCGTCGACCTCGGGGATCACCGCGTCGTAAGCGCCCTGCCGGGTCGTGGCGGCCACGATACCGCCGAATCGGGTCCCGATCACGCTCTCGAAGACGACCCGTTGGCCGGTTTCGATCTCACCGCGGGCGTGGTGCAACGCCAGGCGGGCGCTGACGCTGGTGCCGGTGGGCGATCGATCGACTTCACCGTCCGCGAAGATGCAAGTGTTGCGGCCGAACGAGTCGGATTGCTCGGGCGGGCCGGTGAACACCACGCCGTACAGGAAACCCAGGTCTTCCTCGAACGGGTGCTCGATCGTCTCGGTCTTGACGATGGCTTGCTTGATCGCCCGCGCCTTTTCAATGGCCGCGCCGAGGTGCTCGGGATCACAGATCAACCCGACGCTCGCCGCCTCAACGTAGGCGTAGAACGCGCCGCCAAAGGCCAGGTCGTAGCGGACCTCCCCGAGATCCTCGACCTCGATACGCCGATCGAGCTTCGCGGCGAACGACGGGACGTTCCGGAAACGCACGCGCCCCGCGCGCCCGTTCTCCACCGCGATCCAGGCCTCCACGAACCCTGCGGGCGTGTCGATGCCGATGCGCGTTTCCGGCTCGCTCACCTCGACCATGCCCGTCTCGGCCGCGAGTGTCGCCAGTGCGATGATCCCATGCCCGCACATCGTGCTGTAGCCGGCGTTGTGCATGAACAAGACCGCAAGATCGGCGGCGGAGCTGACCGGCGGGGTCACGATGCCACCGTACATGTCGGCGTGCCCGCGCGGCTCCCACATCAGGGCGCGGCGCAGCGTCTCGAGGTGCGTCTCGGCCCATCGCCGCTTCTGCAACAAGGTCTCCCCGGGGATCTTGGGCGCACCGGAGAGGACCACGCGAACCGGCTCCCCCGCGGTGTGCAGGTCGATCG
>JBFFZZ010000183.1:0-6327 GCA_041568335.1 Candidatus Polarisedimenticolaceae bacterium
GATCGTGCGGTGGTACGCCTCCACGTACAGCGGATCCCCCACGATCGATGCGGTCTCCTGCGGCGAAAGCCAGTGCTGGCTCGTGACGGTCGCGTGGCCGTCGCCCGGTGCGCTCGCGAGCGGCAACAGCGGGCCGCGGCGCAACGGCCGCTGCGGGTAAAAACGCGTCTCCCAATCTCCTTCCCCATCGCGCCGCAACAAGATGCGGTCGGGCGTGCGGCGGTAACCGTTCTGCACCAGGTAGTAGCGCGTTCGAGGAAAACCGGGCACGTCGGTCGCGAGCACGCGGTGCAGGCGCAAGGCGCGGTCGAGGTTACCTTCGAGGTGGGCACGACGCGATTCGGGGTCGCCGAACAGATCCGGCCGCTCGCGCTTCTCGATCCGTCGCGCGGCCCTTTTTGAGTAGATCGACCAGCCGTAACGCTCCCAATTGCCTGCATCGAACAGGTCGACGTCGAGGACCGCGCCCCGTTCATCGACGAACATCGCGTCGCGGTAGACGGGCAGCGTCTCGTAGGCCGCCTCGAAGGTGAACGGGACCTCGGGACGGACCTTGCGGCCGATCAGCGGCGCGTAGGAGCGACCCTCGAGCATGTTGCGGAACCCGTTGCTCGCGCCGCCGTTGGCGGTGCCGACCAGGATCAGCTTCTCGACATGGATCCCGTCCGGCGGGCCGGCGCGCCCGGCCTCGGCGTCGGTCAGCGGCGCCGCTCCGTACTTCATCATGTAGCGCGCGATGCGGGCGGCGTTGCTCTGACAGATCACGTGCACTCGAAGCGTCCGGTCGCCGCGAACCCGGCGCAGCCGCTGGAGCTTCTCGGTCAGGTCGGCGGCCGCGGCCACGTTGTTGTAGCGCCAGTCGTAGGGAAACAGGAACAGCGTCTCGCCGGCATCCGGGTCGTCGAGATCGCCGAGCCGGTAGCCGTTTGCCTCGAGCGCCCGGAGCAGCTTGCCGTAGATGTCGATCTTGATGAAGCCGATACGGATACTGCGGACGACGTCGGCCGTTTCGTAGCCCTGGCGCTCACGCTCGGGCGGGTCGAGCGGCAGCGCCAGGGTGTAGCCGCCGTCACGGGGGAAGAAGAGTGGCCCGGCGGAGCCCCACACGATCTTGCCGTCGTCGGGTCGCAGCAGCCGGGTGCCGGTGAACCCCGGGACGATCACGACCGGGGTCTTGGGCTCGAGCCGGGCCAGCGGCTCGAGCACGGGCGGTTGCTTCGCGCTGCAGCCGGCGAGGACCGCGGCGATGAGGACCCAGGCCGCGACACGGCCGATCGAGCGCGTGGACATGCGTCTCATCGTAACCCCGGTCGGGTCCTCGGGGTCAGATCAAGGTGTCGAGGGTCTCGGCGTGGAAGCCGACGAGCAGCGTTTTGCCCTTGCGCACGATCGGTGCGCGGTAGTTCCCCGTCGGTCCCTTGAGATCGGCGACCTTCGCTTTCGCGGCCGGGAGCTCCTCGGTCTTTTTTCCGCGAGCGACGATGACCTTGCTGACGGCGCCGATCAACGCGCGCGCTTCCTTATCGGACAGCGGCTCCTTGCGGGAGTTGCGCTGTTCCTTGACCTGCGTGTCGCGATCGTCGAGCACCGCACGGGTGCGCTCACACGACTTTCAGCTGGGGCGGTAGTAGTAGAGGTCGATTTTCGGCATCGGGGTTGTTCTCGCGAACGCCTCACTGCACCCTGAGCACGACGACCGTCCGATCGTCGTGGAGCTCGACCGGGGTGCCGGCCGCGAAGGCGCGTGACGCGTCCATCAGATCGTCGGCGACCTGTTGCGCGCTGCGTCCGCCGGAGCCGGCCAGCAGCGCCTTCATCCGGCGCTGGCTGAATTCCTCGCAGCGCGTGTCCTGCGCCTCGGTGATCCCGTCGGAGGTGAAGACGACCAGGTCGCCGGACCGGAGCCGGACCTCAAGCTCCTCGTAGACCGAATCCGGCAGCAGACCGAGCGGCACGCCTTCGATCCGGATCTCGTGCACCTCGCCGTCGCGGACCAGCACCGGGTAGGTGATGCCGGCGTTGGCGATCTTCAGTGTTTTCTTTTTCGCATCGAAGACCCCGAAGCCCATGGCGACGAAGCGGTTGTCGATCTCCGGCTGCAGCATGTGCACGTTCATTTCCTGCAGCATCGCGGCGGGGCTGCAATCGCTCTCCGCGACGCGCGCACGCAGCGTCCCGACGGCCAGCGCCCCGTAGAGCGCCGCCGGGGCGCCCTTGCCGGCCACATCACCGACCGCGACCGCGAAGTCGCCGCCGGCGCAGTGCATGAAGTCGTAGAAGTCGCCGCCGAGCTGGCGCGCCGGTTCGTAGGCAAAGGCGACCTCGAGGCCTTCGGCCGGTGGGGCCGCCTTGGGCAGCAGGCCGACCTGCAGCTGACGCGCGGTCTCGAAATCCTCCTCGAGCCGGCGTTCGTCCTCGCGGACGCGCTCGTAGAGCCGCGCGTTCTCCAGGGCGACGGCGACGTAGGAGGCCAGCGTCACCAGCATCTGCTCCTGATCCTCGGAGAACGCGTTGTACTCGGTGGACTCGAGATCGATCACGCCGATCAAGCGGTCCTCGAAGACCAGCGGCACGCAGAGCTCGCTACGCACCTCGACGTCGTGCCCGCACTGCTGGTACAGCGGGTTGAGGTGCACGTTGGCGACTCGCAGCGGCTGCCGCTGGGCGGCCACCGTTCCGGTGATCCCCTGCCCCAGCTTGAACCCGCCCTTCTGGACGAAGCGCTTGTCGAACGCCAGCTGGAACGTGTGCTCCAGGATCTGCTCCTCGTCGCACCAGAGCATCACCGAGAAGACCTGATAGTCGATCGACCGTTTGACCAGCTCGGCGACCCGCTGAAGCAGCTTCTCGCGGTCCAGGATGGACGCCAGCTCGCGGCTGACCTCGTTGATCAGCGAGAGCATCCTGGCCTGGTCGCGTACGCTCTCGTAGAGACGCGCGTTCTCGATCCCGTTGGCCACGCGCTTGGCGAGGAAGCGCATGAGCTGCTCCTCGCCGTCCGTGAACGACCCCTGGGTGCGCCGTCCGACGTCGAGCACACCGATCGTGCGGTTCTTGACGACGAGCGGGATCGCCATCTCCGACTGGATGTCGGTGGCCGAGATGTAGCGCGGGTCGGACTGCACGTCGTCGACGCGAATCACCTCGCGGTTCTCCGCGGCCGCACCGACGATCCCCTGGCCCAGACCGAAGCGCCAGTTGCGCACGACGCTGTCGGGGAAGCCGACGGCAAAACGGAACTCGAGCTGCTGACCGAGCTCGTCGAGGAGCAAGATCGCGAAGGTGTCGTAGTCGACGTGCTTGCGGATGCCCTCGGCCACGTTGGCGAAGATCTGGTCGAGCTCCAGCGTCGAGCCGAAATCCCCCACCAGCTTGGCCAGCTCGCCGACCGCGGTGAGGTACTCGGTGCGCGTCAGGATACCGGCACGGTCCTGATGGGCTGCCGCCAGATTGCTGATTCTTTCTTTCTTTTCGGACATGATCTTTCCGGGTTGCGGAGGTTCCTCTGTCTTATGGCATCGCGACCGCCGAAACGCAAGGTCGCTAGGAATCCAGCATGTCCTGGGGTAACGCGGCGCGGACCTCGATCCTTCCCGCCCCGTTGGGATCGGGGAAAACGAGCCGTTCGCAGTGCAGCAGCAGCCGCAGCGGCCCGCCCTGCTCGATTCGCGGGTCCGCCTCGCCGCGGATCCGCGCGAGGTAGAAGTCGTCGGGGCGGCCGTACAGCGGGTCGCCGAGGATCGGGTGGCCGATCGCCTCGAGCTGCACGCGCAGCTGGTGCCGCCGACCCGTTTTCGGGAACAGCCGCAGCAGGGTGCGCCCCGCGGCGCGCCGCTCGATGGTCCAGCGCGTCGACGCCGGTTTCTCCATTCCCTCCGCGGCCAGCAGGCGCACGTAGACCTTGCTCGAAGGATGGTCGCCGATCGGCAGATCGATCCGCCCCGCATCGCTTTCGATCTCACCGGCGACCCAGGCGAGGTACTCCTTGTGGACACGATCGTCGTAGAACGAACCCGACAGGTGCCGTGCTCGCTCGGTGTCGGCCGCGACGACGAGCACGCCGGTGGTCTCGGCATCCAGCCGATGCGTCAGACGCAGCGCCGGATCCCCCTCCTGGCGCCGCAGCATGCGGATGAGGCTGTTCTCCAGCACCTTGTTGACCGGGTGCACCGGGATCTTCGGCGGCTTGTCGACGGCCAGCCAACCGGGCCCCCGGGCGAGCACCGGGATCGTGATCTCCAGCAGGGTCTCGTCGAGCTCGCGGTAGGCGATGCGGATCGTCCCGCCCGCACGGACCGCGGTGGAGGGGCGGGCGTCGGCGTTCCAGTCCAGGCTCACCCGCTCGCGGATCGCCTGCTGGATCCGCGTGCGCGACAGACCCGGGATCTTCTCCTGCAGGAACCGATCCAGCCGTTTTCCGGCGTCACGTTTGCCGACGGCGAACTCGGTGGCCGGCTCGCTCATCGCGCGCCGACGCGCCAGCGCAACGCGCGCAGCATCTGGACGTTGGCCGGCGGCATCGGCAACGCGTTCAGCTCCGCGAGCGACAACCAGGCGTGCTCGCGCCCGGCGTCCATCGAGACCTCTCCCTCGGGGTCGCGCGCGACGAAGACGTGAAAGCGGAGCGGCGCCTCGGTGTAGTCGTGGAGCACGACGACGAGGGGATCCAGCTCGGCCGCGACCAAGCCGGTCTCCTCGGTCAGCTCGCGGCGCGCGGCGTCGGCGGGCAGCTCATCCGACTCGACCTTGCCGCCGGGGAACTCCCAGTGGCCCGCGAGGTGCAGCCCTGAGGCGCGGCGGGCGACCAGAAACCGGTCGTCCCGGTGGGGGATCGCCAGCGCGATGTCGACCCGGTCGTCGGGCTCCTGCAGCGGGAACCCGGGCTCCGCATCGCGGGTCATCGAGCCTCAGTTCGCGTAGTCGTAGAACCCGCGTCCGCTCTTGCGGCCGAGCCAGCCGGCCTCGACATGTTTGCGCAGCAGCGGGCAGGGCCGGTACTTCGGGTCGCCGAGCTCGGCGTGCAGGACCTCGAGGATCGCGAGGCAGGTATCGAGCCCGATGAAGTCGGCCAGCGTCAGCGGGCCCATCGGGTGGTTCAGCCCGAGCTTGATGATCGAATCGATCGCCTCGGCTTCCGCGACCCCCTCGTGCAACGCGAAGACCGCCTCGTTGATCATCGGCGCCAGGATCCGGTTGGCGACGAAACCGGGGTAGTCGCGGCACTCGACCGGAGTCTTGCCCAGCTCCTCGGCCAGCTCCAGCACGTCCTTCGTGGTGTCGTCCGACGTCGCCAGGCCGCGGATGACCTCGACGAGCTTCATCACCGGGACCGGGTTCATGAAGTGCATCCCGATCACCCGATCGGGGCGCTCGGTGCAGGCGCCGATCTTGGTGATCGAGATCGACGACGTGTTGGACGCCAGGATCACCCCGGAGCGGCAGATCGTGTCGAGCCGCGAGAAGAGCTCGGCCTTGACGTCGAAGTTCTCGACGATCGCCTCGACGACGAAATCGCACGCGGCGAGATCCTCGAGCTTCGTCGTGCCGGTAACCAAGGAGAGCACGTTGGCCTTTTCGTCCTCGGTCATGCGACCCTTGTCGACACCGCGTTGCAGGTTCTTGTCGATGGTCTTGAGCCCGCGATCGACGAACTCCCGCTTGACGTCGTGCATGATCACGTCGTAGCCGGCCGCGGCCGAGACGTGGGCGATGCCGTTGCCCATCTGGCCGGCACCGATGACCCCGAGCTTCTTGATCTTCATTGCGCTGGACTCTCCTCTTTTTTAAACGAGCTCGATCCCCATCGCGACGGCGTTGCCGCCGCCGAGACACAGCGCGGCGATGCCGCGTCGGCCGCCGCGATCCTCGAGCGCGTGCAGCAGCGTCGTGAGGATACGCGCGCCGGAGGCGCCGATCGGATGGCCCAGCGCCACCGCGCCGCCGTGGACGTTGTGCTTGGCGCGATCGATCCCGAGCTCCCTGCCGAGCGCGACCTGCTGGACGGCAAACGCCTCGTTGAACTCGTAGAGATCGACGTCGTCGTCGCTCCAGCCGGTCTTCTCCCAGACCATGCGCACCGCCTTCTCGGGGGCCATCATGACCAGCTCCGGCGCCAGCCCGCTGGAGGCGTAGGCGACGATCCGGGCGCGCGGCTTCAACCCGAGCTCCGCCGCCTTGTCGGCCGCCGCGACCACCAGCGCGGAGGCGCCGTCGTTGACGCCCGGTGCGTTGCCCGCGGTGACGGTGCCGTCCTTCTTGAACGCCGGGCGGAGCCTGGCCAGCGCCTCGAGCGAGGTGTCGCGGCGCGGCGACTCGTCGGTGTCGAAC
>JBFFZZ010000184.1:0-6323 GCA_041568335.1 Candidatus Polarisedimenticolaceae bacterium
GCGGCTCGGTCTGGACGAACGTGTCGATGTGCGCCATGACGCTCGTCAAGTCGTCGGGCCCGCGCATGTCGAGGAAATCCTCGAGCTCCGGCGCGTAGGGGATCCGCGGGATCGTGAAATGCTTCGCGGGATCGATCGCCTCGTTGTCCGCAACGAGCGAGCCGCCGGAAAGGACGGCGAGCGCGGCACAGGCTGCAAGCACGTGGGAGGACCTTTTCAAGGCGACCTTCTCTCCTCCTGGCACGGATCGGTGATCGATGAACGGAGGATTATCCCCACCCTCGGGAGGGTTATCCTCCGCCATGCCTCTCTTTTTACAACTTTTTGCGGTTCACCCGGGCCGTCCAGGTGGGTCCGGCCGCGCGGGACCGGACCTTCAAAATCCGGTACGATAGCGGCTCCCTGCGACACTTTTGGCCGCTTTGGAGGATGGACCGCACCATGGCCGACATGCTCAACGAACCGCGCCGGAGCGAACTCGACGCGATCGAGGAAAAGGAATGGCTCGAGTCGCTGGACTACGTGATCAAGCACGGCGGTCCCGACCGGGTCCAGGCCCTGCTGCGGACGATGCAGCGCAGGGCGGCCGAGTTCGGGATCAACCTCCCGTACTCCGCCAACACGCCGTACATCAACACGATCTTGCGGCAGGACCAGCCGCGGTTTCCCGGACAGCGCGCGGTCGAGCGACGGATCAAGTCCATCGTCCGCTGGAACGCGATGGCGATGGTCGTGCGGGCCAACCGCGAAGAAACCGGGATCGGCGGCCATATCTCGACCTACGCGTCGGCGGCCAGCCTCTACGAGGTCGGCTTCAACCACTTCTTCCGCGGCAAGGACCATCCAGAGGGCGCCGACCAGATCTACTTCCAGGGCCATGCCAGCCCGGGGATCTACTCGCGCGCGTTTCTCGAAGGGAGGCTGACCGAGCAACAGCTCGAGAACTTCCGCCGCGAGCTGAAGCCCGGCGGCGGGCTGCCGTCCTACCCGCACCCGCGCTCGATGCCCGACTTCTGGGAGTTCCCCACGGTTTCGATGGGGCTCGGGCCGATCATGGCGATCTACCAGGCGCGCTTCAACCGCTACCTCGAGGATCGCGGCCTCAAGGAGCGGACCGGCCGGGTCTGGGCGTTCCTCGGTGACGGCGAGACCGACGAGCCCGAGAGCCTCGGCTCGATCTCGCTCGCAGCGCGCGAGCACCTCGACAACCTGACCTTCGTCATCAACTGCAACCTGCAGCGGCTCGATGGGCCGGTGCGCGGCAACGGCAAGATCATCCAGGAGCTCGAGGCGGTCTTCCGCGGCGCCGGCTGGAACGTGATCAAGGTGATCTGGGGCGACAGCTGGGACCCGCTATTGGCCCAGGACGTCGACGGGTTGCTCGTCAAACGCATGGAAACCGCCGTCGACGGCGATTACCAGAAGTACAGCGTCGAGCCCGGCGGTTACATCCGCGAGCACTTCTTCGGCACCGACCCGCGCCTGGCCAAGATGGTCGAACACCTCACCGACGAGCAGATCAACAAGCTGCGGCGCGGCGGCCACGATCCGGAGAAGGTCTACGCCGCTTACAAGGCCGCGATGGAGCACCAGGGCGCGCCCACCGTGGTGCTGGCCAAGACCGTCAAGGGTTACGGTCTCGGGGAGGCCGGCGAGGGCAAGAACATCACACACCAGCAGAAGAAGCTCAACGAGGGCGAGCTGCGCGAGTTCCGCGCACGTTTCGGCATCCCGATCAGCGACGAGGAGGTGGGCGAGGCGCCTTTCTACCGCCCCGCGGACGACGCTCCCGAGATGCAGTACCTCAAGGAGCGCCGCGCCGCGCTGGGCGGTCCCGTGCCGACGCGTACCGAGGAGGCGGAGCCGCTCGTCGTGCCCGGTGACGATCTGTTCGACGAGTTCCGCGAGGGTGGCGACCGCGAAGCCTCGACCACGATGGTGCTGGTGCGGTTGCTGTCCAAGCTGCTCAAGGACAAGGACCTCGGCCCGCGGATGGTGCCCATCGTCCCCGACGAGGCGCGCACCTTCGGGATGGAGTCGTTGTTCCGGCAAGTCGGCATCTACTCCCACGCCGGCCAGGTCTACGAGCCGGTCGACCGCGAGACCTTGCTCTACTACAAGGAAGCCCCCGACGGTCAGATCCTCGAGGAGGGCATCACCGAAGCGGGCTCGATCTGCTCGTTCATCGCCGCGGGCACCGCCTACGCCACGCATTCGATCAACATGGTTCCGTTCTTCATGTTCTATTCGATGTTCGGTTTCCAGCGTATCGGCGACCTGATCTGGGCCGCCGGGGACATGCGTTGCCGCGGGTTCCTCGCCGGCGCGACGGCGGGGCGCACGACGCTCGCCGGTGAGGGGCTCCAACACCAGGATGGGCACAGTCATCTGCTGGCCTACACGCACCCCCACGTCGTCGCTTACGATCCCTGCTTCTCCTACGAGATCGCGGAGATCGTCAAGGATGGCCTACGCCGCATGTACGTCGACCAGGAAGCCGTCTGCTACTACCTCACGGTCGAGAACGAGTCCTACCCGATGCCCTCGATGCCCGAGGGTTGCGAAGAGGGGATCCTCAAGGGGGCTTACGCGTTCCGCAGGACGTCCAAGAAGAAGGGCGCCGACCGCGTCAAGCTGTTGGGAAGCGGCGCGATCATGAATGAGGTCTTGCGCGCCCAGGAGTACCTGCACAACGACTTTGGTGTCGAGTCCGAGGCGTGGGCGGTCACGAGCTATCAACAGCTGTTCCGGCAGGGGCTCGCGGCGCGTCGTCGAACCCGGCTCAACCCGACCGCCAAACGCCGGCCGGCGTACGTCGAGCAATGCTTCGGCGGCAACGCCGACGGCCTGACCGTCGCCGCATCGGACTACATGCGGGCGCTGCCGTTCTCGATCCGCGACTGGATCGCCGGCGACTTCGTCGGGCTCGGTGCGGACGGCTTTGGCCGCAGCGACGGGCGCCGCGCGCTGCGCGACTACTTCGAGGTCGACTGGCGCCACGTCGCCTGGGCCACGCTGGCGCGGATGCACCGGCTCGGGGAGCTCGACAAGACCAAGCTCAACCGGGCGAAGAAGAAACTCGAGATCGATCCGGACAAGGTCTTCTCGGTGGAAAACGGATGACGATGGGCGCGCCCGTGGAAGAGCTGAAACTACCGGAGCTCGGCGAGAACATCGAGTCCGTCGAGGTCACGGCCGTGATGATCGCGGTGGGCGACCAGGTCGAGCGCGATCAGCCGGTGATCGAGGTCGAGACGGAGAAGGCCAGCCTCGAGGTCCCGGCGCCCGCCGCGGGCAAGATCACCGAGCTGCTCGTCTCGAAGGGCGATCAGATCACGGTCGGCCAGGTCATCCTGCGTATCGAGACCGGCGCGGGAGAGACGGCGGAGGTCGCGGAGCCGAAGGCGGTGGCCGCCGGTGGCACGGCGGAAGCGGCGCCCCAACCGACGGCCGCGCCGCCGCTCCCCGAGCAGGACGACGCGCCCGTCGTGAGCTTCCCGGCCAAACACAAACCCAAGATCGGCCGCGCCGTCCCGGCCGCGCCGTCGGCCCGCGCGCTGGCGCGGCAGCTCGGCGTCGACATCAACGAGGTACCGGGTCAAGGACCCGGGGGCCGGATCAGCCGCGAGGACGTCAAGGCCTACGTCAAGTCGATCGTCCAGTCCGGCGGGGGCGCCGCGCCGAGCGGTCCTGGAACCGCGCCGACGCTGCCCGACTTCTCCCAGTGGGGCGAGATCGAACGCGAGCCGCTGACCAACATCCGGCGCGCCACCGCGGCGAACATGGCCAACGCCTGGACGACCGTCCCGCACGTCACGCAGTTCGACCGCGCGGACATCACGCAGCTCGAGTCGATGCGCAAGCGCTTCAACCAACGGCCCGAGGCCGAGGGGCGCAAGATGACGGTGACGGCGATCCTGATCAAGCTCGTCGCGTCCGCCCTGAAGCAATTCCCCAAGTTCAACTCCAGCCTCGACCTGGCCGGCGACTCGATCGTGCTCAAGAAGTACGTGAACATCGGCGTCGCGGTCGATACGCCGCGCGGACTGCTCGTCCCGGTCATCCGTGACGCCGCCGTCAAGAACGTCGTGCAGATCGCCGCGGAGCTGAACGACCTGGCGGGGCGCGCGAGGGACAAAAAACTGAAGCCCGACGAGATGCGTGGCGCGACGTTCACCGTGACCAACCTGGGCGGCCTCGGGACGACCTACTTCTCCCCGATCGTCGCCTGGCCGGAAGTCGCAATCCTCGGCGTCGGCCGCGCGGAGCAGGTCGCCATCTGGGGCAACGGCCGCTTCGAGCCACGGCTGATCATCCCGCTCTCGCTCTCCTACGATCACCGTCTCATCGACGGGGCGGACGCCGCGCGCTTCCTGCGCTGGACCGCCGAGGCGCTCGAGCAGCCGCTGTTGCTGCTGCTGGAAGATTGACCGGATGGCCGATTCCGCCAAACTCGTCGTCATCGGTGCGGGCCCCGGGGGTTACGCCGCCGCCTTTCTCGCCGCCGATCTCGATCTGGACGTCGTGCTCGTCGATCCCGAGGAGAACCCCGGCGGCGTTTGCCTTTACCGCGGCTGCATCCCGTCGAAGGCGTTGCTGCACGTGGCCAAGCTGATCGACGAGGCGGATCACGCGGCCGACTGGGGTGTCGCGTTCGGCAAGCCGACGATCGATGTCGACCGGTTGCGCGGCTTCAAGGACCGGGTCGTCTCCAAGCTGACCGGCGGGCTCGGGCAGCTGACCAAGCAGCGCAAGGTGCGGCACATCCGGGGGACGGCACGCTTCACCGATGCGAACCGGCTGGAGCTCGATCTCGTCGACGGGGGCACCGACACGCTGGACTTTGAGCACGCGATCGTCGCCACGGGATCGCACCCGACTGCGATCCCCGGGTTCCCCGAGAGCGAGCGGATCCTCGACTCGACCGGCGGGCTCGATCTCGCCGGCGTGCCGAAGAAGCTGCTGGTGGTAGGCGGGGGCTACATCGGGCTGGAGCTGGGTTCGGTCTACGCCGCGCTGGGGAGCAAGGTCACGATGGTCGAGATGACCGACGGCCTGCTACCGGGCGTCGATCGCGACCTCGTTCGGCCGTTGCAAAAGCGTCTGGAGAAAGCCTGCGAGGAGATCCTGCTCTCGACCAAGGTCGTCGCGATCAAGGAACAGAAAGCCGGGTTGAAGGTGACGCTCGAGGGCGACGATCTCGACAAGCCCGATCGCACGTACGACACGGTCCTGGTCGCGGTCGGCCGCAGACCGAACTCATCGGATCTGGGCCTTGAAAACACCGCCGCCGTCGTCGACGAGCAGGGCTTCATCACGGTCGACGAGCGCCTCCGCACGGCGCAACCCAACGTGTTCGCCATCGGCGACGTCGTCGGCCAGCCGATGCTGGCGCACAAGGCGTCGCACGAGGCCCGCGTCGCCGTCGAGACGATCGCCGGCCACAAGGTCGCGTTCGAGCCGGCGTGCATCCCGGCCGTCGTGTTCACCGATCCCGAGGTGGCCTGGTGTGGGCTGACCGAGACCGAGGCCAAGGAACGGGGAATCGACGTGCAGGTCGCGCGCTTCCCGTGGGCGGCCTCGGGCCGCGCGATGACGCTCGACCGAGACGACGGCGTGACGAAGCTGATCATCGATCCCGAGACCGAGCGGATCCTCGGCGTCGGCCTGACCGGCGCGGGAGCGGGCGAGCTGATCGCCGAGGGCGTGCTGGCCGTCGAGATGGCCGCGCTGGCGTCGGATCTCAAGCTCTCGATCCACCCGCACCCGACGCTGTCCGAGACGATGATGGAGGCGGCGGAGGTGTTCTTCGGCCAGTCGACGCACGTCTACCGGCCCAAGCGAGCCAAGAAGGCCAAAACCAGCTAGAGCGGCTTCAGCTCGGCCATCAGCTTGAGCGTCCGTGTGACCAGCGGTCGCATCGGCGTCAACCGGCTCAGCTTGATCAGCTTGACCACCAGATCGACGGAGTGGTCGATCAGCTTGTAGGTCTTGGCGCAGCCCGGCGAGCGGTCGTGGATCCAGTAGAGGACGATCCCCATCTGGTAAGTCCAGAGCAGCGCCGGTAGCTCCTTCTGCAGCTTGCCGGTGACCCTCGTCGAGGACTCCTCGACCACGCGACGGTAGAGGCCCACCGCGAGCTCGCGCACCCCGGTCTGCTCGTCACCGAACGGGCTCAACGGGCTCTCCGGGTCCGCGGCGTGCTTGAAGAGCTGTGTCGAGAAGCGGTGGTACGACATGTTCGTCTCGATGCACGAGCGCAGCACGCCGTGCAAACGCTTCTTTAGGTTTTTCTCCTTGGCCAGGATCGGCTCGCACACCGC
>JBFFZZ010000185.1:0-6313 GCA_041568335.1 Candidatus Polarisedimenticolaceae bacterium
CAGCACGACGTGACGATCAGCGAGCTCAACGTCCGTCTTATCCGCGCCTTCTGCGACGAGCTGGGCATCGACACGACGCTGCGGCACGCGAGCGAGCTGTCGTGTACGGGCAGCAAGACCGAAAAGCTCGTCCAGCTGCTCACCGCGGTCGGGGCGACGCGGTACCTTTCGGGGCCCGCCGCCAAGGCCTATCTCGACGAGCGACGACTCGCGGAGATCGGCGTCTCGGTGGACTACATGGACTACCGCTACGACCCCTACCCCCAAGCGATCCCGGGTTTCGAGGGACAGGTGTCGATCGTGGACTTCGTCGCCAACCGCGGCGACGAGGCGCGCGGCTTCTTCGAGCGGAGGGGATCCTGATGTCCACTCGGCTGAACCGCCTGCGCAAGCTGGTCGAGACGCTTCCCGAGACGGAGGAGCGGCTGACCTGGGGTCACCCGACGTTCCGGGTGCGCGACAAGATCTTCACCACCTTCGGCGAGCAGGACGGCAAGGCCGCGATCACGGTCAAGCAGACCAAGGCCAAACAGGAGGCGCTGTGCGGGGACGCGCGCTTCTTCGTCCCCGCCTACGTCGGCAAGCACGGCTGGGTCGGGATCTACGCCGACCAGGTCGAGTGGGAGTTCATCGCCGAGCTGGTCGAGCAGGCCTATCGCATGACCGCGCCGAAGACGCTGGTGCGCAGGCTCGACGAGGCCTGACCGCTCACTCCGCCGGGATCTCCAGCAGGTACACCCCGTTGGCCTCGACCAGGCTCGTCAGGCCGCGCAGGAACCGGTCGATCCCTTCGCGCCCGTGCTCGGTGTAGCCGAACAGACCTTGCGAGCGCTCGAGCCGCTCCATCTCGCCGATGTCCAGCACCACGTGCGTGAAGCCGTCGTCGCGCAGCGCCCGGATCGCCTCCTCCGCAGCTCCCTCGTCGTCGACGAGACGGGCCGCCAGCGGCGTGTCCCAGACGTAGCTGGCGATGCAGACACGGTGGATGTAGGCCGTGCGCGCGCTGCCGATCACACGGATGCGCGCGTCCGGATCGAGGTGCTCGTTGATGTAGCGCGCCAGCGGCGTGTAGCTCAGCCGCTCGACGAGGTAGTCGTCGGGCGAGAGCTTGCCGAGGATCACCCGGACTCCCCCGCCCGAGATCAGATCGGCCGCGGTCGCGGATGTGAGGATCCCCGTCACGATGAGAAACCCGCAACCGAGGGCGATCGTTGCTCGCACGGCGACATGCCTGAAGCGATCCCACAGCGCCGCAACGCCGAGCGGCACGACCAGCAGGGCCCAACCGTAGATCCTGAGGTAGCTGCTGAAGAACACGACACCGAGGAGGAGATTCAACGCGGCGAGACCCAGCAGCCAGCGAACCTCGCGGCGTCGCGTCAGGATCAGACCGGCGAGCAACAGCGGCATCCAGGCGCGGGAGAGCTCCCCTCCCGAGCCGTCTCCGGCGCGCCAGCCGATCGCGACGATTCGCCGCACGCTCGCGGCGGGCGAACGGTCCACGTTCATGCCCGTTTCCGCGCGCATGCGGGCGGCGTTCTGCTCCTCCCAACCCGTCCCGCCGAGCTGGGCGTAGAACGCGGGGAAGAACGGGTTGCCGCGGTGAACCGCGTTGCGGATCATCCACGGAGAGGCGACCACCAGGGCCAGACCGAGCAGGACGACAGCGTGCCTCACGCGTCGGCGGCTTCCGAGCAACCACGGCAGCGAGACGGCCGCCAGGCCGACCGGGAGGAGATTCGCGAACTTGACGCCGACGGCCAGCCCGGCGAGCAGGCCGCCGAGAATCCACCGACGATGCCCCTCGGCCGGCCCCGCATCGAGGATCGTCGCGAAACCGGCGAGCAGGAAGTAAGCCCCGATCAGGTCGACCTTGAGGAACGCCGCCTGAAAGGTAAAGAACCACTGGCTGACGACGAGCAGGTAGACCAGGTTGCCCGCGACACGCCCGAAGCGGTCGAGCGCGAGCCGGCGCAGGAGCAGGGCCGACAGCAACGTCAGCAGGAAACCGGTCAGCCGGACCCCGACCTCGCCGCCGGCCGCCAGGGCCGGCGTGAAGATCAGCTCCGCGTTCTGCGGGTACCCGGCCAGGCTGAAGCTGTCCGGGTGAACGAGAAAACCCGCGGCCAGGTACAGGTTGGGAAGGCCGAGGTGATACACGAGCGCGTCGTAAAAAACGGGCGGCAGCGTGGCGTGGAGGAAGCCGAGCGCGGCCGGGAGCGCAACGAGCAGGGCTTCGAGCCCGCGTCGCCGCCAACCCTCGGAAGAACGGATCCGGCGGCGCAGCGCGGGCACGCCGTCGAGGAGTCCCGCGGCGGCGCCGAGGAGCAGCAGCACGATCAGCAACGGTCGGCCGAGCCAGCCCGCGCTGCCCAGGACGAACATTGAGGCGGCGATCGCGCCGAGGCCCAGACCCAGCGCGCCGTAGGGCGCGGTGGTCGTGTCGGGTCGCGTCGATCCGCCGATCGCCCATAGCCGGCGGCCGGCCGACCAGGCCGTCAACAGGATCGCGAGCGCAACGGCCAGCCCTTGGACCCAGGAGAGAATCCACACGGTCACGACGTTTTTGATCATACCCCGATGGCGGCGGCCAAAAGCCGTTGACCTCCTCGCGGCAACCAGAATAACCTCGGGTCGCTGTAATCCCGGGGCCGGGATGAGGGGAGGATCTGATGAGAACGAAAGGGTGGTTGTTGGTGTTGGTTGCCCTGGCGGTCGTCGCCTGCGCGGGCGAGGAGACGGCGACCGAGCCGGCGGCGGAACCCGCGGCGGAACCGACCGCGGACGAGCAGGTGGCCGCGATGCAGGCGGATTGCGCGGCGGCGGCCGAGGCGATCGCCGCGCGGCAAGCCGAATCGTCGCTCTACGACCGTCTGGGTGGACGCGAGGCGATCGAGGGCGTCGTGACGGAGGTCATCCGGCTGCATCATGAGAACGAGGCGATCGCCCATCTGTTCGCGGAAGTGGACGACGCGGCGTTGATCGCCAGCGTCACCGACTACATCGCGGAGGTGGCGGGCGGCGACGTGACCTACGGCGGCGGCGGCATGGTCGAGGTGCACACCGGGATGAACATCACCAACGATCTGTTCCTCGCCGCCGGTGGCGACGTGCAGGCGGCGATGATCTCCGCGGGGATCGGCGAGAACGAGATCCAGGAAGTCATGTGCCACTTCGCCTCGAAGCACGGCGAGGTCGTCGGCGTCTGAGCGAACCGCATCCGTGGAACAAAAAGGGCGCCCGGATCGGGCGCCCTTTCTCTTATCCGATCGTCGGAAACGTCACGAGCAGCCGCTCGTCGCTCCACAGTTGACGCAGGCGTAGCAGGCGCCGTTGCGGACCATGATCTCGCCGCAATCGGAGCACGGCGGGGCGTCGGCCTGGGCGACGAAGACCGCGCGTTCCTGCGCCTCGAGCTTGACCTTGGCATCGGCATCGGCCTCGAGATCACCCGAGCCGCCGTTGGTCGACAGCCCCACGCCGGGGCGTTGATCCTCGGGCACGAACTGCAGCGCGAGCCAGCGGAACACGTAGTCGACGATCGACTTGGCCATCGGGATGTCCGGGTTGCCGGTGAAACCGGAGGGCTCGAAACGCACGTGCGCGAATTTCTCCGCCAGGAAGCGCAGCTCCACGCCGTGTTGCAGCGAGAACGAGATCGCCGTCGCGAACGCGTCGGCGAACCCGGCGAGCGTCGAGCCGGCCTTCCCCAGCGTGATGAAGATCTCGCCCGGCTGCCGCGTGTCGGGGTAGAGGCCGACGGTGATGTAACCCTCGTGGCCGGCGACCGAGAACTTGTGCGTGATCGACTCGCGGGTGTCCTCGAGCTTGCGCCGCGCCGGCAGCGCTGCCTTGGCCACACCCGCGCCCGCGGCGGCCGAGCCCTCGGCATTGGTCGACAGCGGCTGTGTGCGCTTGCAGCCGTCGCGGTAGATCGCGATCGACTTGAGCCCCAGCCGCCAGGCTTCGATGTAGGCCTCCTCGATGTCCTCGACGGTCGAGTCAGCGGGCATGTTGACGGTCTTGCTGATCGCGCCCGACAGGAACGGCTGCACCGCCGCCATCATCTTGATGTGGCCCATGTGGTGGATCGAGCGCTGCCCGTTCTGCGGCTTGAACGAGCAATCGAACACCGGCAGGTGCTTCTCGTCGAGCAGCTCGCAGCCCTCGATCGTGCCGTGCTCGTCGATGTGGTCGACGATCCGCTGGATCGTCTCGCGCTCGTAGCCGAGCTTCTTGAGCGCCAGCGGCACCGAGTGATTGACGATCTTGAACAGGCCGCCGCCGACCAGCTTCTTGTACTTGACCAGCGCCAGATCCGGCTCGATGCCGGTCGTATCGCAATCCATCATGAACGCGATCGTTCCGGTCGGTGCGAGCACGGTCGCCTGGGCGTTCTTGTAGCCGTACTCGGTCCCCAGCGTGACGGCGTCGGCCCACACGCCACGCGCGGCGGACAACAGGTCCGTCGGGACCGTCTCGGTGTCGATGCCGTCGGCGGAGCTCTGGTGCTTGCGCATCACCTGCAGGAACGGCTCGCGGTTGCGGGTGAAGCCCAGGAACGGACCGCTCTTCGCCGCGATCCGCGCCGACTGGCAGTAGGATTCCCCGCACATCAGCGCGGTGACGGCGGCGGCGTACTGGCGACCCGCATCGTCGTCGTAGGGCAGACCGCGCGACATCAACAACGCCCCGAGATTGGCGTAGCCCAGACCGAGCGGCCGGTACTCGTGAGAGTTCTTTTCGATCGCCTCCGTCGGGTAGCTGGCGTTGTCGACCCAGATCTCCATCGCCGTGGTCGTGACGGCCACCGCGTGACGGAACGACTCCACGTCGAGCTCGCCGTCGGGGCGGCGGAACTTCATCAGGTTGCGCGACGCCAGGTTGCACGCCGAGTCGTCGAGGAACATGTACTCGCTGCACGGGTTCGAGGCGTTGATCGGCGCCGTGTTCGGGCAGGTGTGCCAGGCGTTGATCGTCGTGTCGTACTGGATGCCGGGATCGCCGCAGACCCACGCCGCCTCGGCCATCTGCCGCATCAGCTTCTTCGCCGGGACCGTCTCGACGGGCTTGCCGGTCGTGACCGCGCGCGTCTGCCACTCGCGATCGCCGAGCACCGCGCGCATGAAATCGTCGGTCACGCGCACCGAGTGGTTGGCGTTCTGGAAGAACACCGAGTCGTACGCCCCACCGGGCACGTTGAACTCGCCCGTGTACCCCGCGTCGATCAGCGCCCAGGCTTTCTTCTCTTCGTCCGCCTTGCAGTTGATGAACGCCTCGATGTCCGGGTGATCACAGTTGAGGATCACCATCTTGGCCGCGCGACGCGTCTTGCCCCCGGACTTGATGACCCCGGCAAACGCGTCGTAGCCCTTCATGAACGAGACCGGGCCGGAAGCCGTCCCGCCACCGGCCAGGTTCTCCTGGCTGGAACGCAGCGTCGAGAGGTTCGAGCCCGTCCCCGAGCCGAACTTGAACAGCATGCCCTCGGTCTTGGCCAGACCGAGGATCGAGCCCATCTTGTCCTCGACCGAGTTGATGAAGCAGGCGGAGACCTGCGGGTGCTCCTCGACGCCGCAGTTGAACCACACCGGTGAGTTGAACGAGACGTGCTGGTGCACCAGCAAATAGGTCAGCTCGGCCTCGAACGCCTCGGCATCGACTTCCGACGCGAACACGCCGCCCTCACGGCCCCACTTCGCAGCGGTCTTGGCCACGCGGTCGATCAGCTGACGCACGCTGTTCTCGCGCTCGTCCGTCCCCAGCAAACCGCGGAAGTACTTTTGCGCGACGACGTTGGTCGCCAGCTGGGACCACTTGGAGGGCACTTCGACGTTGCGTTGCTCGAACGCGACCTCGCCCTTGTCGTTCGTGATCACCGCATCGCGCAGCTCCCACTCGATCTTGTCGTACGGATGGACGCCCGGTTCGGTGTGACGCCGGGGGATGCGCAACCCCTCCCGAAGATCCGGCAGGGCCGCTTTCGAACGCGGTTCCGAACCGAGCCGGGGGGTGTCGACGGGGTCTCGATGGGGGCGTTTTTCCGGACCGAGCATTTGGGGGGACCTCCTGGTTTTTTAATTTCTCCGGGCGCTTCGTCCAACAAGCTCGCGGAATTTAGCAAGCGGCGATCGGGCAGTCAATCGAAATCTTTGAATTTCCACCAAATATGGCGTTCCGGACCTCATCCCACCCCAACATGTAGTGGTCCTGGACGGCGCCCGGGAAGCCTTTTTGGGACACGAAGTTACGCCCGCTTTTGCCGTGCTTTCGCTTGCTTGACAGTGTATCACGATGCTCGCCGCGAGTCCTC
>JBFFZZ010000186.1:0-6228 GCA_041568335.1 Candidatus Polarisedimenticolaceae bacterium
ACGCGACGGCAACTGGGAGATCTACCTGCTGCCCCTGGACGGCGGCCCGGAAACGCGAATCACGAACCGCAACGCCACGGAGGAATTCCCGGACTGGTCGCCCGATGGAGAACACCTGACCTACTTTCTGGAAAGCAGGGAAACGGGCATTAACGTAGGCGTGATCAAGGAGCGCCGTCTCATGCGGGTCAATCGGGACGGGGGCGGCTCACGTGTGCTCAACGAGCACGTCGGTCTCGGCAGAGCGGCCTGGTCGCCGAGCGGCAAACGGGTTGCTTTCGTTTCCATCCAGCCACCGGGCGTTCTCTCGTTGACGACCGTCGGACCGGAGGGTGAAGACCCGCGGGTGGTTCGCATGGGCGTCCTGACCTTCGACTGGTACCTGGATGACGGGCGTGTTCTCTACGCGGTCCCCAACGGCACCGAGATGGAGCTCTTCGCCGTCGATCTGGAGACCGGGAAGTCGAAGTCGTTGTTCGTCGGACCGTTCATCGAGATGGACGTCGCGCCCGACGGAAGCGCCGTTGCGTTGGCGATGGGCGAGGGGCACCTTTCGCTCAGCCTCGTGTTGTTGAATTTGAGCGCTCCGAAGGGGCCCCTCGGCTTGCCGGAGGTCGTCGGAGAACCCGAGGTGCTGATCCAGGCCGAGGGCACCTGGCACATTCATCTCGGTGGCTGGTCCGCCGATTCGAAACAGATCGTCTACACGCGCGACCAGGACTACGGCGACATCTTCGAGCTCGTCGAGAACTAGCCCCTCGCTGCTACCATGACCACATGCGCTACGAGGGACAGATCTACCGGCCGCCGAGCGAGGCGCGCTCGCTGATCCTGCAGGCGACCGTCGGTTGTTCCTGGAATCACTGCACCTATTGCGACATGTACCGGGACAAGACGTTCCGTGTGCGCAAGCTCGACGAGGTGCTGGAGGACATCGACTCGGCGCGGCAGCAGGTCGGCGACGAGGTCGACAAGGTGTTCGTCGCCGACGGCGATGGGCTGATCATGGACCTCGACCACTGGGAGTCGATCCTGAACGCCTGTAGCACGGCGTTTCCGCGGCTGCGGCGCGTCAGCGCTTACGCCACGGCGATGAACCTGCTGGAGAAGACGCCCGGGGAGTTGAGTCGTCTGCGCGAGCTGGGTCTGTCTCTTCTTTATATCGGGCCGGAGTCGGGCGACGACGTGACCTTGAAGAGAATCGCCAAGGGTGCGTCGTTCGACGATCACGTGAGGGCGGCGGAGAAGGCACACGCGGCGGGGATGAAGCTGTCGGCGATCTTCCTTCTCGGGGCGGGTGGGATCGAGCGCAGCGCGGAGCACGCCGCGGGTTCCGCAAAGCTCGCAAGCGCAATGGACCCCCGTTTCGTCTCGTTGCTGACGCTGACCGTGATCCCCGGCACGCCGATGGGCAAGCAGCAGGAAAAAGGCAGGTTCACGCTGCCCGAACAACGCGACCTGCTCGGCGAGCTGCGCACCTTCGTCGACGAGGCGCATCCCACCGATGCGATCTTCCGCACCAACCACGCCTCGAATTACCTGCCGCTGGCGGGACGTCTTCCGCGCGACCGCGAACGCATCCTCGAGGTCGTCGATGCGGCGCTCCAGGGGGACGTCACGTTACGCCCCGAGTGGGCCCGGGGCTTGTAGTGGATACCGCGGCGATCCTCGCCCGGCTGGGTCAGCTCGAACCGCTCTCGCGAGCACTCGAAGAAGGTCCGGACGAACGCCGGGTGTTGACCGAGCGCGTGTTCGCGTTTGCCGACAAGACGCTCGACGAGCTCGCCGAGCGCAGGATCTGGAGCAAGGAGCCCGGCGCGCGGGATGAGCTGCTCGCGCTGGGGATCCCGGAAGAGCCGGCCGACTTCGAGCAGGTGATGGACCTGGTCGAGCGCGAGATCGACGGGCCCGGTTTGCAACCCGCGCACGGCGGCCACCTCGGCTACATCGCGGGCGGCGGGATCTACCCGGCGGCGCTCGGCGACTACATCGCGGCGATCACCAACCGTTACGCCGGCGTCCGTTATGCGGGCCCCGGCGCCGTGCATCTCGAGAACATGCTGTTGCGCTGGCTCTGCCGGCTGGTCGGCTACCCGGCCGAAGCCCTCGGCACGTTCACCTCCGGAGGCTCGATCGCCACGCTGGTCGCGATCGTGGCCGCGCGCGATGCGAAGGGAGTCACCGCGAAGGAAATCGAACGCTCCGTCATCTACCTGACGGATCAGACGCATCATTGCGTCGCCAAGGCGATCGCGATCGCCGGGCTCGGCGAAGCGCCGTTGCGCGCGGTCCCGATGGACGATGGCTACCGGATGGACCCGGCGGCGCTCGTCCAGGCAATCGCGGCGGATCGCGAGGCGGGTCTGCGCCCCTTCCTGGTCGTCGCCTCCGCCGGGACGACCGACACCGGAGCGCTCGATCCGTTACAGCCGCTTGCCGAAATCTCGAAACGCGAGGAGCTCTGGTATCACGTCGACGCCGCGTACGGCGGTTGCTTCCTGCTGCTCGACGAACAACGGCCACGCTTCGCCGGTATCGAGGTGGCCGACTCCGTCGTCATCGATCCGCACAAGGGGTTGTTCCTGCCCTACGGGTCGGGCGCGGTGCTCGTTCGCGACCCGCAACACCTGAGGAACAGCCATTCCACGCGCGGCGCCTACCTGCAGGACGTCACCGACGTTGAAGAGGAACCGTCGCCGGCCGATCTCTCACCCGAGCTGACGCGGCACTTCCGCGGCTTGCGCATGTGGCTGCCGCTCCAGGTGCACGGGCTCAGGCGTTACCGCGCGGCGCTGGAAGAAAAGCTCCTGCTGGCGCGGCTGTTCCACGCGCGCGTTCAGGAGCTCGGCTTCGAGGTCGGCCCCGAGCCCGATCTGTCGGTCGCGATGTTCCGCTGGACTAAGCCGCCGGACGGATCCGACGCGAACGCGTTCAACAGGAAGCTGCTCCAGGCGATCCTCGACGACGGTCGCGTGTTCCTCTCGTCGACGACCATCGACGGCGTATTCTGGATCCGCGTCGCCGTGCTCTGCTTCCGCTCGCACCGCGAGCGCATCGAAGCCGTGCTGGAAGTGCTGGAGCGTGAAACGAGATAATCCCGCGCTTACTCGAGCTCGGCGTGCCAGTTCATCACGACGTGGATCCCGTCCGGAGCGCGCTCGGCTTGGTCGACGGCTACCTCGCGGATTCCGACAAAACGCTTGCCGTCCTTCGTGATGTCGATTCCCCTCCATAGGTGAATCGAGGATTCCTGGGAATCCAGCAAGAGTCGTGGGGTGCCCAGGCGCAAGACCGGATCCGTGCTGACCCGAACTTCCATCAGCTTGTCGTAAAAGAGGTAGTACAGCCGATCCCCGGCGGGGCTCCAGTAGTTTCGCCAGCCTTGCTTTTCGGACACCTGCCACGTCTCGTCGCCGGATGGGAACGACCGGATGAACACGTGGTCGCCGGAGACGTAGGCCAGGTAGCGCCCGTTCGGCGACAAGGCGGGGAGTCCCTCATCGGCGTCGGTCCCCAGAACCAGGACCGGATCCGCGTCGCCGGCGAGCGGCAGCGACCACAGATCGCCCTTCGTCTCTTCGGTCGTTCGTCGCATCACCATCAAGGACTCGTCCGGGGTCAGCCAGAAGTCATTCCCGGCGGTCAGCAAGTCGCGCTGACCGCCGCCGGCCGTGTCGATGCTGTAGATCGAGGGGTCGGGGCCCGCTTCGGGATGGAAGAAAAAGATCCGCTCCCCGTCACGAGACCAGCGCGGCATCTCCTCGCGACCCTGGTCGAATGTGATGCGCTCCTTCAAGCCGTTTTCGTCGTGGACCCAGATGTCCCACTCCTCGCCCTCCGCGCCGCTCACGGCGACCCGGGTGCCGTCGGGAGAAAGGGCGGGGCCGCTCATGTCGGACTGCGGCTCGCCGAGGGGACCGAGGATCTGGCCCCGGTCATCGAACCAGACCAGCTCGACATGGCCACTGGCGCGAGCGCTCCTGTAGATCAGCGATCCGTCCGACGCGACGACGCCATTCGTTCCCTCCGCCGCGACGAGAAACGCTTTTCCGGTCACCTCGAGTTTCGAGAGAGAAAAAGGCACCGCCCAGAGACCCGTGACACCCTCTTCGCGATCGAACAGGAGATGACCGGTGGGTGAATACGAGGGTACCCCGACGTTGCTCCCCTCGACGGAAAGCAAGACGCGTCGCTCGTTCTCGGTCACCAGCTCGATCGTGTTGTATTTGTTGTTCTCGAGGTGCGGGACCAGCAGGAGACCCCGCCCACCCGGCAGGTGAACGACCGCGTGGAAGTGCTGCTCGACCGCGACGTCCCGCTCGAGCACCACCACGGCCTCGCCACCCCGAGCGGGGACCTGACGGATCTGTTCGAGGACCGAATAGACGATGATCCCGTCCTCGCCCCAGGTCGGCGGGTAATAGGGCGGCGCCTCGTCGATGATCCGCGTCGGTGGTCCGCCCCCGACCGGGACGCGCCACATCGAGCCGTCCTTGCAGAAACCGATCTGCTCGCCGTCCGGGGACCAGAACGGAAAGTCTCCCCCCTCGGTCCCCGGGACCGCGTGGGTCGTCCCCAGCCGGAGATCGTGGATCCACAGCTTGTCGTCGACGTCGTAGAGGATCTGATGGCCGTCGGGCGACAGGGCCACCGTCAGGATTCTCTTCAGCGGATCGTCGGCTTCGACCGGCAGGAAGAATCTTCGAACCTCTCGTCCCGGCTCGGCGGGCCCCCACCGGAGCCCCGCCAGCAACCCGATCGCGAGACTCGCCACGACCAGCAGCGCCGTCACGATCGGAGAGAGACCGCGCCGCGCACCCTCGGCCGCCGCCATGACGCGCCTGTCCGCGGGCGTCGCCAGCGTCTCCTCGATCTCGATGCGCGCATCGGCGATGTCGTGCAGGCGTTGACCCGGATCCTTGCGCAGGCACCGGGTCAACAGGCGGCGCAGGTTTTGCGGGACGTCCGCGGGGAGCAAGCTCCAGTCCGGCTCGATCTTGAGCACCGAGGCGAGCGTGTCCGAGACCGTGTTCTCCCTGAACGTCGTGCGACCCGTCAACATCTCGAACAACACACAACCGAAGGCCCAGACGTCGGCGCGCTTGTCCACCGGTTCCCCGCGCGCCTGCTCGGGTGCCATGTAGGCCGCCGTGCCGAGGATCACGCCCAGCTGCGTGCTCGCGGTCAGCGTCGGCGAGTGGGCCAGCGTGTCGGGTCCCGAACCGGACCGATCCCCGGCCGGGTCGAGCGCCTTCGCCAGCCCGAAGTCGAGCACCTTGACACGCTTGTCCGGTGCGAGCTTCACGTTGCCCGGCTTGAGGTCGCGGTGCACGATCCCCTTCGCGTGGGCTTCCCCCAGCGCGACCGCGATCTGCCGGGCGATCTCCAGCGCCTCGTCGATCGAGAGCCGGCCATGCGCGAGACGTTCCGCCAGGGTCGGCCCCTCGACCAGCTCCATGACGAGCGCACGCACACCGCCGGCTTCCTCGATCCCGAAGATCGACGCGATGTTCGGATGATGCAGCTGGGCGAGCACCTCGGCCTCGCGCTGGAAACGCGCCAGCCGTTCCGGATCTCTCGTAAAGGCTTCGGGAAGGAGCTTGATCGCGACGTCGCGTTTCAAGTTGGTGTCCGTCGCCCGGTAGACCTCCCCCATCCCGCCTTGACCGATTTTTTCGGCGAGGGTGTAGGGTCCGATCCGGTCAGCGGGGCTGGGCATGCTGCAGAGTATAAGGAAAGGAACCCACGGCGCCGTTTTTCGACGTAAAATAGCCGGAGTCCGGCCCGGCAAGCTCGTGGCCGGGTCGCACCAACCGTCGAGGAGTTCCAGCATGTCGCGACCGCGCGCACTCGTTCCGGTAATTCTCATCCTTCTCCTGGTCGCGCCGGCGATCGCGGCCGGTCCGGGCAACGGCAACGGCCAGGGGCCCGCGGGACCGCGAGCCGGCGGCCCGCCGATCCACAACAAGGTCCTGGATCTGCTGGACGACGAGGTGTTCCTCGAATCGGACGGCGAGACGGCGAGCTGGATCTCGGCCCCGTTCGCGACGGGGCGGTTCAACCGGATCGTCCTCAAGCCCGCCGCGGAGGCCGAGAACGGCTCGCTGCTCTGCTACACCCAGTGGAAGTTCGGCCCGGACGACGAGTTCCAGCGGATGGGCCCCCCGGCGACCATCATCGGGGACGACATCAACCCGCGCGTCCTCCCTCCGACGGGAGCGGACGCAC
>JBFFZZ010000187.1:0-6210 GCA_041568335.1 Candidatus Polarisedimenticolaceae bacterium
CTTCACTACCGTGGTCGACAACCAGGACACGGTCGAGATCCACTGCCTGCAGGGTGAGCGTGAGATCGCTGCCGAGAACAAGTCGCTGGGCCGCTTCGACCTGGTCGGCCTGCCGCCTGCGCCGCGGGGCGTGCCCCAGGTCGACGTCACGTTCGACATCGACTCCAACGGCATCGTCAACGTGCAGGCGCGCGATCTGGCGACGCAGCGCGAGCAGAAGATCCTCGTCTCTCCATCCAGCGGTCTGACGGAGAAGGAGATCGAGGAGATCATCGCGGATGCGAAGTCGCACGCCGAAGAGGACCGGCGACGCGCCGAGTTCATCCGGGCGCGCTCGCGACTGGAAGGTCTGGTCGACAGCAACCAGAAGACCTTCAACGAGTTCGGTTCGATGCTGCCCGCGGACCAGCAGGCCGAGGCGCGCAAGATCCTCGATGATGCGCGCAAAGCGCTGGAATCGGGAAACGCCGGCGAATGTACCGAGGCCCTGGAGAAGATCGCGGATATGGGTAGAATCCTCTCCGAAGTGATTCTCTACGATCCCGGCAGACTCTCGCCGGATGCCGAAGGGGAATCCGGAGAGGCCTGACCACGTGTCCGACCGGGAGTACTACGAGATCCTCGGCGTCGATCGTAGCGCCGGGGATGCGGCGATCAAGAGCGCCTATCGCAAGGCCGCGCTGAAATACCACCCGGACAAGAACCCCGGTGACCAGCAGGCCGAGGAGCGCTTCAAGGAGGCCGCCGAGGCGTACGAGGTGCTCTCCAACCCGGAGAAGCGCCGCATCTACGATCAGTTCGGCAAGCGTGGCCTCGGTAACCAGGGCGGGTTCCACGGCTTCAACCAGGACATCTTCGGCGATTTCAGCGACATCCTCGGCGATCTGTTCGGCGGGAGCATCTTCGGCGGACGCCGCCGTCAGGCGGGGTCGCTCGGCCGGGATCTGCGGTTCGATCTCGAGATCGATTTCGAGGAAGCGGTCCGCGGCATGGAGACCAAGATCCAGGTCCCGCGAAACGAACGCTGTCCCGACTGCGGCGGGCAGGGCGCGCAACCGGACGGCATCGAAACCTGCAACGACTGCCAGGGCCATGGCCAGGTCGCGTTTCGCCAGGGCTTCTTCACGTTGTCCCGTCCATGCACCACCTGTCGCGGCGCGGGACGCCGGATCACCGAGCCCTGCGGGGTTTGTCGTGGAGCCGGGACGATCCGGCAGGAACGCACGCTGACCGTGCGGATACCGGCCGGTGTCGACGACGGCATGCAGCTCCGTCTCGCGGGTGAGGGGGAGGCGGGCCGTGGCGCCGGCCCGCCCGGCGATCTCTACGTCGTGCTCGGGGTGCGTGAGCATCCGGTCTTTACCCGGGAGGGACGCGACCTGCGTTGTGAGGCGAAAGTCAGCTTTTCGCAGCTCGTGCTGGGCGCGGAGCTCGAGATCCCGACGCTCGACGGCACGCACACGCTCCAGGTGCCCGCCGGGACGCAGAGCGGTACGGCATTCCGGATTCGCGGCAAGGGAGCGACGGCCGTGGGTACGAACGGTTTCGGCGATCTGTACGTGCAGGTCCACGCGGTGACCCCGAAGAAGCTGAGCGCGGAGCAGCGCCGGCTGTTCGAAGAGCTCGCCGAGCACGACGATCTCGAAGTCGAGGGGCCGAACCTCTTCGAGCGGGTGCGCAATATCTTCGGCTGACCGGAGGACCTTGCGGACCCCGTACGTTGCCGTCGTTCTGCGGGTTCCTCGTGAGATTGCGGACACGCTCGCCGCAGAGCTCGCTGCGCTCGGACGTGGTGTCGAAAGTCGTCCCGTCGATCGACGGATGGAAGAGATCCGCGCGTTCACGTCCGCAGGCTCCGGCGATGCCGGACCGCTTCGTACCTGGGCCACGCGCCGCCTGGCGTCGCTGGGTTTCGATCGCGAGAGCTTCACGTGCGACGTCGAGCAGGTCGACGACGGGCACTGGGTCGAGCGCTACCAGGAATCGCTCCGCCCGTTCCGGATCGGAACCCGATTCACCGTCCACCCGCGTGGGCGGATCGAGGTCGACGACGGCCGCGTACCGTTGCTGTTGGTGCCCGGCCGCGCCTTCGGAACCGGGGAGCATGCGACCACGCAGCTCTGCATCGAGCGGCTCGAGCACGTCGTGCGACCGGGCCAGCGCTGGCTGGACGTGGGTTGTGGGAGCGGCATCCTCCTGCTGGTGGCGCGAGCCCTGGGTGCCGGCGCGTGCGTCGGGATCGAGATCGATCCCGACGCCGTCGAGATCGCACGCAACGTCCTGTCGCGCAACGAGGCGCTCGACTGCGAGATTCAGGAGGGCGGGCTGGATCGCGCCGCGCGCGGTGCATGGGACGGGGCGATCTGCAACATCAGCACGACGTTCGCACGGATGCACGTCGCGGCACTGGCCGCGCTCCCGCGCCCCGGCGGCACGTTGATCGTCTCGGGGGTCCTGCAAGCAGACCTTCCCGGGCTGTCCTCCCGGTTCGCCGGCGCCGGTCTGCACGAGATCGATCGAGCCGCGCGCGGGCCGTGGGGCCTCCTCGTCCTCGCCGTTCCGCACTAAACGGGCCCGGGGTAGCGCGGTTTTTTTCCGCCGGACGGTTGCCCCGCGGCGTTTGACTTCGCTCCCCGGCGTCCCCAAATTAGAAACAGGCTACTTCCACGGCCTGGAGGGACCGATGCATATCAACGATCTGCTCAAGCTCGCAACGGATCAGGGCGCGTCCGACCTTCACCTCAAGGTGGGGTCGCATCCGGTGCTCCGGGTCAACGGCCGACTCGCGCCGATGATCGACCAGAAACGGTTGATGCAGGAAGACACCATCGCGATGGCGTTCAGCATCATGAGCGCTCGTCAGAAACAGAAGTTCAAGGACCACTTCGAGATCGACATGGCCTACTCGGTCCCCGGTCTCGGGCGCTTCCGCTGCAACGTCTTCCAGCAACGCGGCACCGTGGGCATGGTCTTGCGTGTGATCCCGGTCAAGATCAAAGGCGTCCGTGAGTTGCACCTCCCGGTCGTCCTCGAGCAGATCGCTCAGGAGCGTCGCGGGCTCGTGCTCGTCACGGGAACCACGGGGTCCGGTAAGTCGACCACGCTCGCGGCGATGATCGATTACGTCAACGCGCAACGCACGGAGCACGTGATGACCATCGAGGACCCGATCGAGTTCCTGCACAAGGACAAGAAGAGCTTGGTCAACCAGCGTGAGATCGAGGTCGACACGAAGTCGTTCTCGTCCGCGTTGCGCTCCGCGCTGCGTCAGGACCCGGATGTGATCCTCGTCGGCGAGATGCGTGACGCCGATACAATTTCGATGGCGATGACTGCGGCGGAAACCGGCCACCTCGTGTTGTCGACGCTGCACACGGTTGACGCCACCGAGACCATCAACCGCATCATCTCGGTCTTTCCCCCGCACCAGCAGAAGCAGGTGCGGCTGCAGCTGGGGGCCGTCTTGCGATCGATCATCTCGATGCGCCTCGTCCGCCGCAAGGAGGGTTCGGGGCAGGTTCCCGCCGTCGAGGTACTGAGGGCGACGCCCTACATCCGCGACTGCATCGAGAACAAGGAAAAGACCAAGCTGATCCAGGGCTCGATCGCCCAGGGCACGTCGCAATACGGGATGCAGACGTTCGATCAGGCGCTCTACAACCTGTACCAGCAGGACCTGATCAGTTATGAAGAAGCGCTGCGCCAGGCGTCCAACCCGGACGAGTTCAAGCTCAAGATGGCCGGCATCCAGTCGACCTCCGAAATGGCTCGGTCGGACATGGAGGCCACCCTGGTCGATGACGATGGCGACGGGGCGAACCCCGACCCGCACGACGTCGACTCGCCGTTCGAATTCTCGAATACCTAGCGCCCTCCGGGCGCAAGGTCTTCGAGGTCACGGGCCGCCTGCGGCGCCCCTTAGTACTCAAATAACCAGCGCCCTCCGGTTTTGTTTTGCGAACTCGGCGAGCCGGACGGCGCTCGCCGGGTTCTGTTAGTCTGCGAGCATGGATCGCACCGTCGAACGACGAGGTCGGCGGAAGCCACCGCCCGCCGAACCCCGCGCGCTCGCACTCGGCTGGCTAGCCCGGCGGCCGCTGTGCCGGCAGGAGATCCGCACGCGGCTGGCCGCCCGGGGGGTCGACGCCGACGAGATCGAGCGCACGGTCGAGGGTCTCGTCGCTGAGCGATTACTCGACGACGAAGCGTTGGCACTGGACTTCATCGTGTTGCGGTCCGGACGGCTGCGCCTGGGCAAACGGCGGTTGCTGCGCGAGCTTGAACAACGCGGCGTCGATCCGGTGGTGGCCGAACGAGCCTACGAACGGGCCGTCGAGAACGGCGATCTCGATCCGCGGGAAGTTCTTCGTGACGCGGTGGCCGCGCGCTTGAAACGCGAGCGCAAGCTCGACGCCGCGGCACGGCGGCGCGTATATAATGCGCTGCTTCGCGCCGGGTTCCCCACAGAGGGGTTGTACGCCGAGTTGAAACGCCAAAGCGCCGCCCTCGAGTCGGCGGCCGAGGACGAGTACGACGATGAAAGCCCATGACGCCCGGAAGTCCTTCCTGGATTTCTTTGCCGAGCGCGACCACAAGATCGTCGCGAGCTCACCGCTCGTCCTGCGAAACGACCCGACGCTGCTGTTCGCCAACGCGGGGATGAATCAGTTCAAGGACGTGTTCACGGGCGGTGAGCGACGCGGCTACACCCGCGCGGCCAGCTCCCAGAAGTGCTTGCGCGTCTCCGGCAAACACAACGACCTGGAAATGGTCGGGCGGACGCCGCGACACCACACGTTCTTCGAGATGCTGGGCAACTTCTCGTTCGGCGATTACTTCAAGGAAGAAGCCCAGGCGCTGGCCTGGGAGTTGTTGACGCAACGTTACGCGCTGCCCGCGGAACGTCTCTGGGTCACCGTGTTCCAGGGCAACGACGAGGTGCCGGCCGATGACGAGTCGTTCGAGATCTGGCGGGACAAGGTCGGCGTTCCGCCGGAGCGGATCCTGAAACTGGGCGAAAGCGAGAACTTCTGGCGCATGGGTGAGACCGGCCCCTGCGGGCCGTGTAGCGAGATCCACTTCGATCTGGGCCAGGAATTCACCTCGGTCAAGGGAGTCTCGACGCCCGCGAACGACGACCGGCGTTACCTGGAAATCTGGAACCTGGTGTTCATGCAGTTCGATCAACAGCCGGACGGAACTTATGCGCCGCTCCCGAGCCCGAGCATCGACACCGGGATGGGACTCGAGCGGATCGCATCGGTCCTGCAGGGCAAACGCAGCAACTACGACACGGACGCGTTCACGGGTCTGTTGAACGCCACGGCTCGGCGCGCGGGCAAAACGTACGGCGCGGACGAAGAAGCCGATTTCTCGATGCGCGTGATCGCCGATCACGCCCGGGCGTTCTGCTTCCTCGTAGCCGACGGCGTCGTTCCCGCGAACGACAAGCGCGGCTATGTGCTTCGCCGTCTCCTGCGTCGGGCGATCCGGCACGGTCGAAAGCTGGGTGTCGAGGAGCCCTTTCTCCAGGAAGTGACGCCCGTGGTATTTGACGAGCTTGGCGGCGTGTACCCCGAGCTGCTCGCGGCCAAGGACGCGATCCTCCAAATCGGCCGGCTCGAAGAGCAGCGGTTCGGGGACACGCTGGCGACGGGGCTCGCGATGTTCGACGAGGCGCTGGACAAGACGGGCGATACGCTGGCGGGGAAGGAATTGTTCCGGCTCTACGACACGTTCGGCTTCCCGCTCGATCTGGCCCGTGACATCGCCGAAGAACGCGGCGTGAAGCTCGACGAGGCGGGATTCGACGTCGAGATGCGTCGACAGCGTGAGCGGGCCCAGGCGTCCTGGAAGGGCACTGCGATCGCCGCGACCCGGGGCGTCTGGCAGGAGCTCGGCAGTCGTTACGAGACGGTCTTCGACGGATACGACCGGCTGCGGGCCGAGGAGGTCCCGGTGCTCGCCATCGTCCGTGACGGCAAGCCGGTCCGTCGGCTCGAGGAAGGGCAAGCCGGCGAGGTGCTGCTGGAGTCCACGCCGTTCTATGCGGAAGCCGGCGGCCAGGTCGCCGATCACGGTTGGCTCAACGGTCCCGAGGGACGCCTGTCCGTCAGCGATGTCCAGCGGCCCGCGGCGGGTCTGATCGTGCACCACGCCGCGGTGCGGCAAGGGAGCCTCGCCGTCGGCGATACCGTTCACGCCGAGATC
>JBFFZZ010000188.1:0-6171 GCA_041568335.1 Candidatus Polarisedimenticolaceae bacterium
CGATCGCGGCGATGGCCTTCTTGTGGCTGTTCAGCGCCCACTCGTCCTGCTGCTCGCGATGGACCTCGTAGCGCTCGGCGACGACCTCACCGGTGTTGCCCATGTGGTAGTCGTTGTAGGCGTCCCACAACCCGTCGTGGATCATCGAGTCGAGGATCTGCTGGTGCCCCATGCGGAACCCGGTGCGCGCGTTCCTGATCAGGTAGGGCGCGTTGGACATCGACTCCATCCCGCCGGCCACGACGATGCTCGCATCCCCCGCCTTGATCGCCTGCGCCGCGATCACCGCGGCCTTCAGCCCGCTGCCGCAGACCTTGTTGATCGTCAGCGCGGGGATCGAATCCGGCAGACCGGCTCCGATCGCCGCCTGGCGCGCGGGGTTCTGCCCCAGACCGGCGGAAACGACGTTGCCCAGGACGACCTCGTCGACCTGGCCGGGCTGCACTCCGGCGCGCTTGACCGCCTCGGCGACGGCGATCGAGCCGAGCCGGGTCGCCGCGATCGGGGCCAGCGTGCCTTGAAAACGTCCGATCGGCGTGCGGACGGCGCTGAGGATGACGGGGTCCTTCATCGATGCCTCCGGGTGGTGTCCAAAGGTGGCGGGTTCGCGCGAATTGTAGCGGTTTCCGGCCGTCTTCTGCCAGGCTCAGGGCACCAGGCCGCGCGCGACCAGCTCGCGCGTGAGCACCTCGGCCAGCACGCCGTAACCGGCCGGTGTGCAGTGCTCGTCTTTTTTCCAGTAGAGCGGCTCACCGCCCATCGCCGCGCGCATCTCCGGCAGCGCGCTGATCAGCTCCACGCCGCGCTGCGTCGCCCACGCCTCGAGCCGGCGCTCCGGGTACTCGTGCAGCTCGGTCAACGGCGGATGGGACGGGATGTAGAAGAGCACCAAACGGCCGTTGGCTTGCCGGACGGCTCGATTGATGCGGTCGTACTGCTCGAGCAGCTCCCGCCAGGCCCGCTCGGCGACCTCGTCGGGCCGGTAGATCGTCGTCTTCCAGTCGTTGAAGAAGACCCTCCGCTTGCCGCGCGCCAGGTAGCCCAGCGGGATGCGGGCGACGTGCGAGTTCAGGTAGAGCCACGTGCCCAGGCTCCCCAGCTCGGCGGCGTCCCGCGACGTCAGCCAGCCCCACTTCGACACGGCCACGGCGTCGATCCCCAACCAGGTGTCGAACACGTCGTTGGCGGTGAATCCGACGACGACGAGGTCGGGCCGGTACGTCCGCCCGTAGCTCTCGAAGAGCATCCGCTGGCTTTCGGGGAAGTAGCCGTTGATCCCCGCCTTGATGATCTCGATGCGCGGATGCGCGCCGTCGCGCGCGTTGAGCGCGACCTCGGCGCGCCGCAGGTAGGTCTCCTCGAAGGCGGCGCCCCAGCCGACGGTGAAGCTGTCGCCGAGACCGAGGATCCGGAACGTCCCGGCGGGCTTGATCCGCGCGTGCTCGACGTCGCGGAAACCCATCGCGTTGTGCTTGTGGTGGTAGTCGTACTCGCCCGTTCGCGACCGTCCCGACAGCACGCTGCCGGGGCGCGGGCGGTACGGGATCCCGGGAGCGACTTCCATCCAGCCGTTGCGGTTGTCGAGCGGCGGCGCCGCACCGATCCACCGGATCAACCCCTCCAGGACGAGCACGACGAGCAGCCCCGCCAGAACGACCCGGCGCAGGCCGCGCAGCCGGCGGCGCCAGGCGGGTTGATCGTCGATCCGGCGGACGTCGGTGATCACCCGGGCGGCCAGCCCAGCTTTCTCCCGCCGAGCACGTGCAGGTGGATGTGGAAGACGGACTGCCCGGCCGATGCGCCGCAGTTGTTGACGATGCGGTAGTCGGTCAGCTTTTCCGCCGCCGCGGCGCGACGGCAGCCGTCGAGCAGCTTGCCCAGCAACGTGGCGTCCGCCTCGGTCACGTCGTTCATCGAGGCGATGTGCTTGCGCGGGATGACGAGCAGGTGGGTCGGCGCCTGCGCGTGGATGTCGCGGAAGACGACCAGGTCGTCTTCTTCCAGGACCTTGTCGGCGGGGATCTCGCCGCCCGCGATCTTGCAGAACAGGCAGTCGCTCATCGGATGCGCTCCACCGAGGCGCCGAGCGCCCCGAGCTTGGTCTCGATCGCCTCGTAGCCCCGATCGAGGTGGTAGATGCGGTTGATCGTGGTCGTCCCCGCGGCGACGAGCGCGGCGAGCACGAGACAGGCCGAGGCGCGCAGATCGGTCGCCATCACCTGCGCGCCGGTCAGCGCGCGCGGCCCCACCACGACCGCGGTGTGGCCGTCGATGCGGATGTCGGCGCCCATCCGCAGCAGCTCGGCGATGTGCATGAAGCGGTGCTCGAACACCGTCTCGGAGATCACCGCCGTCCCGTGCGCCTGGGTCATCAGCGCGACGTACTGCGCCTGCATGTCGGTGGGGAAGCCGGGGTGCGGCTCGGTGCGCAGGTCGCGCGCGGTCAACCGGTCCGGGGCGGTGACCGACAGCGTGTCGCCCACGACGCCGACGCCCACCCCCGTCGAGCGCAGCTGGTCGAGGATCGGCGCGACGTGATCGGCGCGGCAACCGGTCAGCTCGACGCCGTCGCCCATCAGCGCGGCGGCGACGAGGTAGGTCCCGGTCTCGATGCGATCGGGGATCACGTCGTGCTCGGTCCCGCCGAGACGCTCGCGGCCGTCGATCTCGATCACGTCGGTGCCGGCCCCGCGCACCTCGGCCCCCATCCCGCACAGCAGCTCGGCGAGATCGACGATCTCCGGCTCCAGCGCGGCGTTGCGCAGCACGGTCGTGCCCTCGGCCAGCGCCGCGGCCATCATCAGGTTCTCGGTCCCGGTCACGGTCTTGTGCGGGAAGGCGATCTCGGCGCCCTTCAACCTGTCGGCGCGCGCCTCGACGTAGCCGCGGTCGATCTCGATCGAGGCGCCCATCCGGGCCAGCCCGTCGATGTGCAGGTTGATCGGCCGCTCGCCGATCGCGCAGCCGCCCGGCAGCGACACCCGGGCGCGACCCTCGCGCGCCAGGATCGGCCCCAGCACCAGCACCGATGCGCGCATCTTGCGCACCAGGTCGTAGGGCGCCTCGTGCGAGGCCAGCCGCGGGACCGTGACCTCCACCACGCCGTTGGTGGAGCTCGCCTCGGCGCCGAGCTGCTCGAGGACCCCCAGCATGGTGCGCACGTCGACCACGTCGGGCAGGTTGGACAACCGCATCGGCTCGTCGGTCAGCAGACACGCCGCCAGCGCGGGCAGCGCGGCGTTCTTCGCGCCCGCGATCTTGATCCGACCGGACAGGCGCTGCCCCCCGGAGACTTTCAGCTTGTCCACGAACGAATTTTATCACCCGCAAAAGGGCCAACGAGATTGCTAAGATACTTTTTTTCGAGGACCCGACTCATGCTCGACCTGGCCTTCATCCGCGAGAACGGCGACCGCGTCAAGGCGGCGCTAGCCAAGCGCGACTCCGACGCGCCGATCGACACGATCCTGCAGCTCGATTCCGATCGACGCGCGTCGCTGGTGGAAGTCGAGGGGCTCAAGAAGGAGCGCAACGAGAAGTCGAAGACGATCGGTCAGCTCATCAAAGAGGGCGGCGACGTCCAGGCGCGCAAGGACGAGGTCAAGCGGATCGGCGCGCGGATCGGCGAGATCGAAGCAACGCTCGAGACCATCGAGACCCGGCTCCAGGAAGCGATGTTCGAGGTCCCCAACATCACGCACGAGTCCGTCCCCGTCGGCGGCAACGAGGAGGCCAACCTCGAGGTTGCGACATGGGGCGACAAGCGCGACTTCGACTTCGAGCCGCAGGCGCACTGGGACCTCGGGACGAACCTGGGGATCCTCGACTTCGAGCGCGCCGCCAAGATCTCCGGCGCGCGCTTCGCGCTCTACTTCGGCGACGCCGCGCGTCTCGAACGCGCGCTGATCCAGTTCATGCTCGACCTGCACACGAAAGAGCACGGCTACATCGAGACGATCCCGCCGTTCTTGGTCAACCGCGACGCACTGATCGGCACGGGGCAGCTACCGAAGTTCGAGGAGGACCTGTTCAAGACCGACGGCCACGACCTGTACCTGATCCCGACGGCCGAGGTCCCGCTGACCAACATCCACGCCGGCGAGATCCTGCCCGCCGAGCGGCTCCCGCTGGCCTACTGCGCCTACACGCCCTGCTTCCGCAGCGAGGCCGGCTCCTACGGCAAGGACGTGCGCGGGCTGATCCGCCAGCATCAGTTCAACAAGGTCGAGCTGGTGCGCTTCGCGCACCCGAGCAGCTCCTACGACGAGCTGGAGACGTTGACCCGGCATGCCGAGACGGTGCTGGAGCGTCTCGAGCTGCCCTACCGGCGGGTCGTCCTCTGCACGGGTGACACGAGCTTCACCTCGGCCAAGACCTACGACCTCGAGGTCTGGCTCCCCGCGCAACGGGTCTATCGCGAGATCTCGTCGTGCTCGAACTTCGAAGCGTTCCAGGCCCGCCGGGCGAAGATCCGCTACCGCGAGGGGAAGGGGGACAAGCCGCGCCCGCTGCACACGCTCAACGGCTCGGGGCTGGCGGTCGGCCGCACGCTGGTCGCGATCCTCGAGAACTACCAGCAGGCCGACGGGAGCGTCGAGATCCCGGCCGTGTTGAAGCCGTACTTGGGTGGGCAGGAGCGGATAAGCCGGGAGTAGACCTGCTTCGTTGGGCATGGACCTCGATCATCAACATCGGGGGCGCCTCAGACGCCATCTGGTGCTTTCGTGCTGGTTGACTTAATGCTCGCGCCTACAAATTGCCCCTAGGACTTGGCTGCACCGGGGTACAGGACTTTTGGCGGAGGGAGTGGGATTCGAACCCACGAACCTTGCGGTTTCCGGTTTTCAAGACCGGTGGTTTCAACCACTCACCCATCCCTCCGCACCCGGAGGAGTCTAACAATTCCGGTTCGTTGTTTGAGGGGCGCGGACTCTTCGTGTCGGCCTCCGACGGACAAGACGAACCGTGGCGAATCGACGGGGTTGACCCGCCCGACCCCTGCGCTACAATCCCGCGGTCGCGGGCGAAAGAGCCGCGATCCCTACAATTCGGAGAGGTGGCCGAGTGGCTTAAGGCACAGGTTTGCTAAACCTGCGTAGGGTCACACCTACCGAGGGTTCGAATCCCTCCCTCTCCGCCAAAAGTCCTGTACCCCGGTATAGCCAAGTCCTCGGGGCAGTTTGTAGCCTTAGGCATACGAGCGGGAAAGCACCAGATCGTGTTTCCAGCGCCGCCGATGTTGAGTCTAACTCCGGATGCCAGCGCTTCTGTCGATTGCAACTCGGGACGGGTCTCCCCGGAGGGCGTCAATCGATTCCCGCTTGGAGGCTGGTTTGACTGTTGGCTGGGACGCAGGGATTCGAACCCCGATTCTACGGTCCAGAGCCGCATGTCCTACCGTTGGACGACGTCCCACCCAGATTGGCCCGGGATTATAGGAACGGGTACGAGGTTCGGCAAGCTGTCACGGTGCAGCTATGTGAAAATCGGCCCATGCGAGCTCAACTGCTCACCGAACCCGCGCCCCTCTCGCCCGACTCGCTCGATCTCGTCGACTATCCCGACCCCGAACCCACGGCGCGAGAGATCCGCGTGCGCATCGAAGCCTGCGCGGTCTGCCGCACCGACCTGCACCTGATCGAAGGCGACATCGACCCGGCCAAGCTCCCGGTGATCCCGGGTCACATGGTCGTCGGCAAGGTCGAGCAGACCGGATTCGAGACACGCCGGTTCCGGCTCGGCGACCGCGTCGGCGTCGCCTGGCTACGCCGCACCTGCGAGCGCTGCGACGACTGCCGGCGCGGCGACGAGAACCTGTGTCGCGCATCGGAGTACACCGGATGCCACGCCGACGGCGGTTACGCCGAGTCCTGTGTCGTCGACGAGAGCTACGCCTACGCGCTCGACGCATCGTGGTCCGCGTTCGAGATCGCCCCGCTGCTCTGCTCGGGCATCATCGGCTACCGCGCCCTGCAGCGCTGCGCGTTGCCGCCCGGCGGGAACGTCGGTTTGTTCGGCTTCGGTTCCTCGGCCGCGCTGGTGGCGCGACTGGCGCAGCACCGCGGCCACCCCTTCTACGCCTACTCGCGCGGCGAGACGCACCTCGAGGAAGCGAAAAGAATCGGCGCCGCCTGGGCCGGCCGGCCCGACGAAGATCCGGGCGAGCGGCTC
>JBFFZZ010000189.1:0-6150 GCA_041568335.1 Candidatus Polarisedimenticolaceae bacterium
CTCGTCGACCGGCAGCCGGGTTGACACGTGTGCGCTATCCTTGAATGCCTTTTTGAGGATGGAACGATGCGTCGACGCGCGATCTTTGTCGATCAGGACGGGGCTCTGTGCACGGGTGAGCTTGCCGGCTCGGGTCCGCCACAGCTGGCGCCCGGGGCCGCCGACGCCGTACGCCGGATGAACCGTGCCGGCTGGCAGGTCGTCGTCGTCTGCGAGCGGCCGGAGATCGCTCTCGGCGAGCTCGACGAGGACAGGCTGGCGGATTTTCACGAACGGCTGCGTGAATCGCTGCTGGCGAAGGATGCTCGGATTGACGGCATCTACCTTTGCCCGCACCACCCGGAGGGCACCGTCGAGCGGCTCCGGCGGGTGTGCGAGTGCCGCCGCCCGGGTATCGCGCTGTACGAACGTGCTCGAGACGAGATGGGGATCGATCTGACGCGCTCCTTTTTCATCGGCGATTCGGAGCTCGCGCTGCGCTCGGCGATTCAGGCCGGGCTCCGGCCGATCCTCGTGCGCACGTCGACGGATCGCGAGACCGGGTCGCGGTCGGCCGGCGAACCGTGCCGCAGCGCCGAGGTCGTGGACAGCTTCGCGGAGGCCGCGGATCTCGTCGCGTCTCGAGAGATGCCGTCCGAGGCGCCCGCCCGATGAGCGCCCGCCGGGAACGTGCCGAACGGTTGCGCCACTGGGTCGTCAGGTTCAAGGGGTTGCCCGTCGTCGTCCTGGGAGACCTCGTCGCCGACGAGTTCGTCTTCGGCGATATCAACCGCGTTTCGCGGGAGGCCCCCGTCCTGATCCTCGACGAGACCCGCCGCGTGCTGGCCCCGGGAGGAGCCGCCAACAGCGTGGCCAACCTGCGCGCGCTGGGCGCCCACCCCCGCCCCGTCGGTGTGATCGGCAGGGACGACGCGGGGCGCGGTGTCGTGGCCTGCCTCCGCGACCAGGGCGTGCGCACGACCGGCCTCGTGCGCGACCGCTCGTATGCCACGCCGACGAAGAGCCGGATCCTCGCGGGGGGCATCCACACACGGCGTCAACAGGTGGTCCGGATCGACCGTGGGCGTGCCCGCGGCCGTCTGTCCACCGAGCTGGAGCGGAACATCTTGGCCAACCTGTCGAAGGCGCTCGACGGTGGGCACGGGCTGCTCGTCGCCGACTACGGCTACGGGGCGGCCAACCCGACCCGCCGGCTGCTGGCCCGGTTACGCCGGCTCGCGGGCGAGGGAATACCGGTCACGATCGACTCGCGCGCGCGAGTCGAGGATTTCCGTGGCATGACCGTCTGCTCACCGAACCATGAAGAGCTCGAGTCGGCCCTCGGCGGCGACGCGGTGACCGATCGAGGTTTGGCCATCGCGGGCAAGACGTTGCTGCGAAAAACCGGGAACCGCGCCGTGCTCGTGACCCGCGGCGCCAAGGGCATGACGCTTTTCGAGCGACGCAAGAAGCCGAACACGATCCCGGCCTACGGCGCCGAGGAAGTCGCCGATGTCACCGGAGCGGGCGACACCGTCATCGCCACGCTGACGTTGGGGCTGATCGCCGGGGCGGACATGGTCGACGCGGCGACACTCGCCAACTACGCCGCGGGGATCGTCGTCCAGAAGATGGGGACCGCCACCGTCTCTCCGGACGAGCTCCTGGCAGCCATCGACGCCGATCACACCGCATGAGCTATCCGGCCAAGATCGTCGATCGCGACACCTTGCTCGCCGATCTCGAGCCGCGACGGAAGGCCGGTCAAACGGTCGCCGTCGCCAACGGCCTGTTCGACCTGCTGCATGTCGGTCACCTGCGGTACCTCGAAGGTGCGGCGGCCGAAGCCGATCTGCTGGTCGTGGCGATCAATTCCGACCGCTCGGCGCGCGAGCTCAAGGGTCCCTCCCGCCCGCTCGTGCCCGAGGACGAACGGGCGGAGCTCGTCGCCGGGTTCGGCTGTGTCGACTACGTCACGGTGTTCGACGAGCTCGACGCTCGGGAGCTGTTGCGCGCCGTGCGGCCGGACGTGCACTGCAAGGGTTCCGACTACACTCCGGAGTCGGTGCCCGAGGCCGATCTCGCGGCCGAGATGGGATGGCGCGTCAGCATTGTCGGTGATGCCAAACGACACGCGACATCGTCACTGATCGAGCGGATCAAGAAGCCGGAGGATTGACCTCCTCGTAGATCTCCTGGAGGCTGCGCACCTCCAGCGCGTGTTCCTTGAGATCCCGGATGGCCTGGACGGTGGCGTGCGCCCCGGACAGGGTGGTCACCAGCGGGATGCCGCGATCGGTCGCTGTGCGTCGCAGCGCCTTCTCGTCGAAGTAGGACTCGGCGCCGAGCGGCGTGTTGATGATCAGCTTGATCTCGCCGTTCTTCATCCGGTCGACGATATTGGGCCGTCCCTCGAGCACCTTGAAGACCTGTTTACAAGGGATCCCGCGCGCGCGAAGATGCGCCTGCGTGCCGGCGGTCGCCACGATCTCGAAGCCCAGCTCGGAGAGGCCGCGCGCCACCGGGACGAGGGCCTGCTTGTCGTTGTCGTGGACGGAGAGGAAGGCGCAGCCTTCCCGAGGCAACGGCTGACCGGCGGCGAGCTGCGCCTTGGCGAACGCCTGGCCGAAGCCACGCGCGACCCCCATCACCTCGCCCGTGCTGCGCATTTCCGGACCCAGCACCGGATCTTCGCTGGGGAACTTGATGAACGGGAAGACGGACTCCTTGACGAAACGGCCGTGAACTTCGGGTTCGGCAGCGAGTCCCAGCTCGCTGAGAGTCTTGCCGGTCATGATCTTCGCGGCCAGCCCGGCCAGCGGGATCCCGGTCGCCTTGGCCACGAACGGCACCGTGCGGCTCGCCCGCGGGTTGACCTCCAGCACGTAGACGGTGCCGTCCTTGATCGCGTACTGGATGTTCATCAGGCCGCGAACATCGAGCGCCTTGGCCAGCGCGTGCGAGTACTCGCGCAGTTGCGGCAATCGCTTAACGACGGTCTCGTGGAACGGCGGGATCACACAGGCGGAATCGCCCGAGTGGACGCCGGCTTCCTCGATGTGCTGCATGATCCCGGCGACGACGACATCATGCCCGTCGGCAAGACAATCGACGTCGACCTCGAACGCGTCCTCGAGAAAACGGTCGAGCAGCACCGGGTGGTCCGGTGCGGCCTCCATCGCGCGGCGCAACGTTTCCTCCAACGTGCTCTCGTCGTGGGAGATGAACATCGCCCGGCCGCCGAGGACGTACGACGGACGCACGAGTAGCGGGTAGCCGACCCGTTCGGCAATCGCGCGAGCCTCATCCAGCGTGCGGGCCGTGCCCCACGCCGGTGCCGGGATCCCGAGCTCCTCGAGCAGATCGCCAAAACGCTGCCGATCCTCGGCAAGATCGATCGCGTCGGGCGACGTGCCCAGGATCTTGACCCCGCGGCGCTGCAGCGGCAGCGCCAGCCCGAGCGGCGTCTGCCCGCCGAACTGCACGATGACGCCTTCCGGACGCTCGACGTCGACGATGCGCAGCACGTCCTCGAGCGTCAACGGCTCGAAGTACAAACGATCGGACGTGTCGTAGTCGGTCGACACCGTCTCCGGGTTGCAATTGACCATGATGCTCTCGATACCCAGCTCGGCCAGCGCGAACGAGGCATGGCAGCAACAATAGTCGAACTCGATTCCCTGGCCGATTCGGTTCGGTCCCCCACCGAGGATCATGATCTTGCGACGTTCGGTCGGCTCGGCTTCGCACTCCTCCTCGAAGGTCGAGTACAGGTACGGGGTCAACGCCTCGAACTCGGCCGCGCAGGTGTCGACGCGCTTGTAGACCGCGACGATGCCTTCCTCGGTCCGTCTGGAGCGCACCTGGTCCTCGCTACAGCCCAACAAGTGGGCCAGCTGGACGTCGGAGAAGCCGTCGCGCTTGGCCTGGCGGATCAATGCGGGCGGGACGGTGTCCAGGGTAAACCCACGGATCCGCCCCTCCATGTGGACCAGCGCTTCCAGCTGCGACAGGAACCACGGATCGATCCACGTGAGCTCCGCGATGGCATCCACCGACATACCGCTCTGCAACGCGTAGCGGATGTAGAACATGCGTTCCCAGTTCGGGGTCGTGAGCTTCTCGCGCAGCCGCTTCGGATCGACCGACTTCCGGCCGTCGGCGCCGAACCCGAAGCATCCGATCTCCAGCGAGCGCAGGGCTTTCTGCAACGCTTCGCGGAACGATCGACCCATCGCCATGGCCTCACCGACGGATTTCATCTGCGTCCCCAGCACCGGGTCGGTTTCCGGGAACTTCTCGAAGGCCCAGCGCGGCACCTTGACCACGACGTAGTCGAGCGTCGGCTCGAACGAAGACGGGGTGACCCGCGTGATGTCGTTGGGGATCTCGTCGAGCGTGTAGCCGACGGCCAGTTTTGCCGCGATCTTGGCGATCGGAAATCCCGTCGCCTTGGACGCCAGCGCCGAGGAACGTGAGACGCGCGGGTTCATCTCGATCACGACCATGCGACCGCTCGTTGGTTCGACGGCGAACTGGATATTCGAGCCGCCGGTCTCGACCCCGATCTCGCGGATGACGCGGATCGCCGCATCGCGCATCCGCTGATACTCCTTGTCCGTCAGCGTCTGTGCCGGCGCGACGGTGATCGAATCACCCGTGTGCACCCCCATCGCGTCGAAGTTCTCGATCGAGCAGATGACGACGACGTTGTCGTGGAGATCGCGCATCAACTCGAGCTCGTACTCCTTCCACCCGAGTACCGACTCCTCGATGAGCACCTGGGTCGTGGGGCTGGCGTCGAGACCTTCGGCGACGATTTGCTCGAACTCCTCGATGTTGTAGGCCGTCCCGCCACCCGTTCCACCGAGCGTGAACGACGGCCGGATGATCGCGGGAAAACCGATCTTCTCGAGCAGCACGCGCGCGTCGTCGAGGCTCTGGACGGTCCCGCTGCGCGGCGTCTCGAGACCGATCGCGGCCATCGCCTCCTTGAACAGCTGCCGGTCCTCGGCCTTCTGGATCGCCTCCAGGTTGGCCCCGATCAGCTTGACCCCGTGGCGCTCGAGGGCGCCGGCCTCGCCAAGCGCGACGGTCACGTTGAGTCCGGTCTGACCGCCGACGGTCGGCAACAGGGCGTCCGGTCGCTCGCGCTCGAGGATGAGCTCGATCACGTCCGCGGTCAGCGGCTCGACGTAGGTGCGGTCGGCGACCGCGGGGTCGGTCATGATCGTCGCCGGGTTCGAATTGACCAGGACGACCTCGTAGCCCTCCTGGCGCAACGCCTTGCAGGCCTGGGTGCCGGAGTAATCGAACTCGCAGGCCTGACCGATCACGATCGGGCCGGAGCCGATGACCAGGATCTTCTTGATGTCGGTGCGCTTGGGCACGTTTCCCCCGCTGCAGTAAAAAAAGAGGGAGCCGATGCTCCCTCTCGGATCGTCAGTTCAATTGCGTCACGGCGTCAGCCCTTGGTGGTTTTCTTCTTGGCCGATTTCTTCTTGGCGGTTTTCTTCTTGGCCGTTTTCTTCTTGGCCGTTTTCTTCTTGGCCGTCTTCTTCTTGGCCGGTTTCTTGGCGGCCTTGGTGGCGGTTTTCTTGGCCGTCTTGGCCTTCTTCTTGGGCTTCTTGGGTTCCGCGGCCTTCACCGGCTCGACGGCCTCCGCCCCCTCGGAGTCGACCAGCTCGATCATCGCCATCTCGGCGCTGTCCCCGCGGCGCGGCCCCAGCTTGATGATCCGCGTGTAGCCGCCGGGGCGCTGATCGTATCGCGCCGAGAGCGTGTCGAACAACTTGGAAACGACCTTGCGATCGTGGATGTGCCGCGCCACCTGACGCCGCGCGTGGAGCGTCCCGCGCTTGGAGATCGTCACCAGGCGCTCCGCGAACGGCCGCAACTCCTTGGCCTTGGCCAGCGTCGTCTGGATCTTCTCTTTGGCGAACAACTGCGTCGACAGATTGCGCAGCAGCGCCACGCGGTGCTCCGTCGTCCGGCCGAGTTTTCGTCCCGCTACTCGGTGATTCATCGGTGCCTCGTTAGCCTATCCGGGCTTTCATCTTCCTCACGTCGACATCCATGCCCAGCGAAAGACCCATCTCGGCGAGGATGTCCTTGATCTCGTTCAGCGACTTGCGTCCGAAGTTCTTGGTCTTGAGCATCTCCGCCTCGGTC
>JBFFZZ010000190.1:0-6135 GCA_041568335.1 Candidatus Polarisedimenticolaceae bacterium
ACCCTAAGCTTCGCAGCCGTTCGATCATCTCCTGGTCAAACGAGCTGGCCGGGTCGACGTCGCCGATCCGCTTGCGCCCATAAGTCGGGATCGAACCGACCGTCGCCACCAGCGGACCCAGGCAAGCGCCCTCGTCGACGGCCAGAAGCTCGTCGCTGAGCGGGAACCCGTTGAGCGCCAGGACCAGCGGGGCCACGGCCAGCGTGCTCGTCGGGAACTCGATACAGCGGTGGCCGAGAACATCCGAACGCAAGACCGCGAACCCCTCCGCCGGCGGTGTCGCGTCCCGGCCGGGGTCCCCGACGATCATCACCGTGGTGCCGGCGCCGGCCGCCGCGACGAGTTCGCCCACGGCACGATCCAACCACCGCGTGTACCCCTCGAAGACGGAGGCCAGTTGCAGGATCGTCATGTCGCTGGTGCGGGCCCGGTGCCGCAGGATGTCGAGGCCCGGCAGGTAGACGAACGCGCTCTCGATCGCGCCGTCCGTCCAGAGCTCCTGCACCGCACGCAGATGAAAGGCATCGATCAGGAACGACTCCCAGACGAGTCGCGCGGTGGCCTCGTCGAGGCCGCGGAAGCGATCGTCGAATCCCCTCCTCAGATCGTCCCGGCTCTCGTCAAAGCCTCCACGCAGCCTCGTGAACAGCGCCTCCGGCCAGGCGTCGCGGTCGAAACCGGCGCCGGAGAGGAGCTTGGGCAGGACACGGTCCGAGATGATCCAGGGAGCGTCGACGCCGCCCTCCGCCGGCCAGCTGCCCCACCACCCGACGGACAGCACCCGACGCTTCAGGCCGACGATCTCCCACACCGTGCGCACTCGCCGCGCCGCACCGCTTGCCGGAATCGTCTTGCTGGGGAGCGCGAGCCGCAGCGCCGCGACCCACGGCAGACGGCCGCTACCGGAAGTCAGCGGTGTGGCGACGCCGGGGAAAACCTCCGCCCCGGCCGACCGCACCCCGTGGACGGTCCCCGAAACACCGGTCAGCATCGACGTCCAGACTTCGGGGGGCTCCCCGCGCTCCTCGGCGCGGAGAGGAACCACGGTGCCGGAAGACATCAACCCGAGCAATCGCTCGACGGCCCCGGACGGCTCGAGGGATTCGATCCACGCGCCGTCGATCCCGTCGATCCCCACGAACAGGAATCGCTCGCTCGGGACCGTGTCGAAAACGGGAAGGCCCTCCTCGGTGCGGCTCGTTCCGCCACCCAGACGGACGGCGGTCAGGGCCAACATTGCAAGCGGGACGACGATGAACAACGTGCGCAGCGGACGCCTCCGTCGTCCGGCAACCTCGCCGGTACGCCCGAGAATCCCCGCGACCGAGACGAGCCCTGCAAGCCACGAGACGAACACCACGACCAGCACGCCGAGCGCGAAGAACCCGCTCTCGACCGCAAGCCCACGCGGAACGCCCGCGCCACGCCCGAGCACGAACAGGTAGAGGACGGTCAGCAATCCGGCGAGCAGCGCGGCGCGTGTGATCTCCCCTCCTCGCACCCCGAAGACGGCGCTCAGCCGGCCGCTGATCCAGCCGACGATTCCGTTCAGACCGAAGAGGACCACGCCGCATAACGGCGTGAAGTAGAGCCACAGCAGCGGGAAATCCCGCGCGGCGATCAGTGGACGGTTGTCGCGCGCGACCGTGGCCGCAACGAGCAGGGCCAGAACGGGGGCCCCGAGGAAGGCGGCCTTGATCGCGGTGCGGAGCAACCGCGGCACCCGTCGTTGCCTGCGTCCGTCCTGCAGCAGGAAGCGCCCGACGCGACCACCGAGGTACCCGCGTTCGGCGAGCTCCTCACGAACGCGCTCGTAGTCCAGCGGTTCTCGGTCGCCGACCTTCACGAGCCCGCGGGGGTGCCCGGCACGATTCGGACGTTGGCGGGATCCTGCATCTTGATCAACAACTCGAAGCGTGGGTCCTGAACGACGGGCTCGAACTCCTCGAAACGCTCCAGCAGCTCGACCCCCTTGTAGCCCAACTGAACGGCGTTGGCCAGGGTCTGGATCGCAGCCTCGACGCCGCCGGGGCCACGCAGATCGCAACGTGACTTCAACACGTGAGTCCGGGCCGACTTGGGGTATTTGCCCAGCGTTTCGTCGACCAGACCGTCACACACCGGCTCACCGGCATCGAAACCGGCGACGAGCAGGAAGTAACCGACCGCCTCCGAATCCTCGACAGCTTCGCGCGCAAGAAGCAGGAGCTCGTAGGCCTCGGCGGCCCGACCGACCTCGCTGAGCGCGCGTCCGTGAGTCGAATAGCTGTTCGCATTGTCGGGGTACAGCTCGACGAGCCGTTTCGACGGCGCGACGGCATCCTCCGGCCGGCCGAGGTTCATGCTCGCGAGAGAGGAGTTCGTCAGTGCCCACTTGTTCGACGGATCCCGCTCCAAAATGTACCCACAGACCTCCTGAACCTGTGCCCAGTCGCCACGACGGATCGCGTTGCCCGCCCGGGCGATCTCGAATTCCGCGTCGATCATCTCTTGCGGTCGCTTCGCCCCCTCGACCGCCGATCCGCCGCCGCCGCCCATGACGTATCCCAGGGCGGCAAACTCCGCCTGTTGCTCGGGCGACAACTGCCGGTCCGTTTTCGAGGCCATGGTCTCATCGAGGATCGACGCCTCCACTCGCTGCAGCTCCGCGCGGAATCGGTGCACACGATCGGGGTCGGCCGCGGCGAGGTTGTTCGTCTCGCCGGGATCGGTATCCAGATCGAACAGCTCCGGCTCGCTAGATTCGATCAGTTTCCAGTTTTGAAACCGAACGCCCTTGAGCTCTTGCCATCCGTAGTTGAGCTTGCCGGCGTGACTCTCGAAATAGACGAAGCGATCCGCCGGCTTCTTCCCGCGCATCGCCGGGCGCAAGCTGATCCCGCGACTGCTGGCGAGGCGTTCCGCGCCGACAAAATCGAGCACGGTGGGTGTCAGATCGGCGAGCGTGACCGGCTCCGCGACTCGTCGCGCGGAGATCCCGGGTGCATGGATCATCAGCGGCACATGCTGCGTCGTTTCGTAGACGAGATAGGAGTGCCAGGTCTCCCGGTGACGTTGCAGCCCCTCACCGTGATCTCCGGCGACCACGAGCAGGGTCTTGGACCATGCGGGATCCTCGCGCAGCGCGTCGTAGAACCGTCCGAACTGCGCGTCCGTATACGCGATCTCTCCGTCGTACGGATGGTTGACGTATTGCGACGAGTACGGGAACGGGGGCCGATAGGGGTGGTGCGGGTCATAGAAGTGCAGCCACACGAAGACCTTCTGATCGCCCTGCCCTTCCATCCATTCGAGCGCGGCATCGACGCCGTCGCCCGCGGGCCTCGTGCCACCGGCCATCGCGCGGAATCGATTCACCTCCGCTGCCTTGATGTCGAGCTGATCCCAGTGCTCGAAACCCTGGTCGAGCCCGAATCTCCGACCCAGCACTTCGGTCGAGGGGAAGGCCGCGGTCGTGTACCCTTCACGGCTCAGGATCTCCGCAAGGGTCTCGGCCGAATCGTCGAGCTTGAACACCAGGTTGTAGCGGACACCGTGGTCCTGCGGGTACAGACCCGTGAACATCGTGGCGTGCGACGGCAACGTGGTCGGCACCGGCGATACGGCGCGATCGAAGACGACCGAGTCCCCAGCGAAACGGTCCAGGGCCGGCGTGGTGCCGCCGGCATAGCCGTAAGGCCCGAGCCTGTCCGCGCCGGTCGTGTCCCAGGTCACGACGACGACGCGCTCGATCTCCGGTTTCTCCGCGCAGCCGACAGCCAGCAGCATCAAAACGAGTACGCCGCGACTCAGCGTGAGGCGCATCAGTGGAACCGTTGCATCACTCGCGCGAAGTGCTCGCTTTCCCGCAGGTTACGCAGATCGGGATCGGATGAGATGTGGTCGCGGTCGCGGAAGCCGGCGAGGAAGGCGCGCTCGAGGAAATCGGCGGAAGCCTCGACGTCGCCGTCCAGCGAGCGCGCGCAGGCGAGGTCGTAAAGCGCATCCGACTGGTTCGCCAGGTAGGGTTGGATCGCGGTGAGGATCCTCTCGGCGGATCGCCACGAACCTCGCCACAACACGTGCGCGTACCAGTGCCACGCCTCGGGATCGTCGGGCCGAAGCGTGACCGCTTTGGTGAGACTCGCACGGGCCGCAGGCATGCCACGGAGGACCATCGTCTGGCCGCTGTCGAGCTGCACGGCGTAGGCCTCGGGGTCCCAGCGACGCTTTGTCGCCGTGACGAACACGGTGGCGATCCTGTTGATCTGATACTTCGACCGTGCGATCCAGAGGTACGTCGCGATCTTCTGCCGCATCTCGATGTCTTCGAAATCCCGCCCCTGCTCCGGCAGCGGATCGGGCTCGATCTCGAAATCGGCGGTCAGCGAGGCGACGATCTCGTCCGGCAGGCCGGGGCGCGCGGGGTTGGCGCGGCGATCCAACGCCTGCCGTAGAGCGTCCAGCGCTGGATCCTCCGACCGGTCGGCGCTTCCCGGATCCCCCACGAGCAGCTCGGAGTCCCCGTTGCGGGCAAGCGCGAGCCGGCGCCAACCCAGTTGATCCAACAGAGCCCAGCTCCAGGAAAACACCGTGCGCTCCGCGGCAGGCTCGGTGAGCGGGCGGCCCTCGGCCTGCGCGGAGAGCTGCACACCCGCCAGCGCGGCGATCGTCGCCGTCACGTCGGGAGCCCAGACCGACTCGTCCGCTCCTCGACCCACGACGACGGAGGCGGGGAACCTCGCGATGACCGGAACGTGCACCGCGGAATGCGCCAGCGAATACCCGAGGCCGGGCAACCTCCGTGGAGTGCCCCGGCGCTGGTCCCCCAGGGTCCCGCCGAGAAGAATCACGGTGTCCGCAGCATCGACACGGGCCTCCACCCGGTCCAGGAGCCGCCCCACCAGCGCGTCGAACTCGGAGAGGCTCTCCGCGTACGCTTCGGGGTCGTCGAGCTGCAGGGCCTCCTCGAGAGTCGTCGCCTCCTCCGCCCCCTCGGTGAAGTACTGCTGTCTGAGCTGCGCGATCAACGGAAGCGACAGATGAACCCAGCCGAACCAGTCCGTCCCTTCGTCCAGCGAGTCCAGCCAGGCGGAGAACGCGTCCCCCGTCAGCTCCGGCGGACGCACGATGGGCCACCAGCGGCCGGCGCTGATCGGCACCGGTGGCGGCCGATCGACGATCTCGAAACCGCGCCACAACCCGCTTCGATCCGCCAGGAAGCTCGAGTCCGGAAAACCGGCCGTGCGATACCCCGCCGCCGTCAACCGCTCGGCGATCGTCGGGATCTCCTCGGGAAGCGACGCGAAGAGATCGTCACGGACGTTGTGCCGATCGGGCGCGACTCCCGTGAGGTAGGTGGCCACCGCCGGCCGGGTCATGGGTACCGCGCTGAGGGCGGCAGGCCAGGCCGCGCCCGAGTCCACGAGACGCTGCAGGTTCGGCATCGGGTGCGCACCGCCGAACGGTTGGACATCGGCGGCGATCAGACCGTCGACCGTGATCAACAGGATCGACGCGCCTGGATCCGCAGCATCCGGGACGGCTCCGGAACAGCCGACCAGAGCCAGCGCGAAGAGCCCGGCCATCCAACACACGCCACCGTGAAACCTCATCCGACGCATCGAGCGCACCCCTCGTCCAGCCGAAACACCAAAGGAAAACAACATAAACTATCCCCCGAGCCGAATCCAACCGTACGGGGGCTCAGCGATCCCGACACCTGACGAGCTCGGCGATCTCGCGCAACCGCGCCGCCGACGCACCGAACCCGTCGAGCGTTTCGATCGCGGCGTCGATCAACTCATCGACGAGTCGCTGTGCACCGGATGCGCCGCAAACGTCGACGAACGTCGTCTTGTCGCGGTCCAGGCCCGCGTCCTTGCCGGTGCGTTCCGGGTCCCCGTTGGCGTCGAGCAGGTCGTCGGTGATCTGAAACGCGAGCCCGAGGTTCTTGGCGTAGGCCTGAACCCGCTCGAGCTCCTTCGCGCGGGCAGCCGCCGCGATCGCCCCCAGCTCCGCGGAAGCCATGAAGAGCGCTCCGGTCTTGTGTGCGTGGATGTACTCCAGCGCGCCGAGATCGAGCCGCGATCCCGTCGCTTCGAGATCGGCGACCTGCCCTCCGATCAACCCGTCGTGGCCGACGGCACGCGCGAG
>JBFFZZ010000191.1:0-6130 GCA_041568335.1 Candidatus Polarisedimenticolaceae bacterium
GGCGGTCGCGGTCGCGGCGGACGACGACGACAACCCGCCCGCCAGCTCCGGCGGCCCCGTGCAGGTGCTCAGCGTGGACAACTCCAACACGGCGAGCCAGCTGGGAGTCAGCCCCGGCTCGACGATCGAGATGGCCTGCATCACCAACAACCCGCCCGGCATCACGCCTCCGGAGATGGGTTGCACCTGCGATCACCTCCACGGGAACCTCAACGTCAGTGCGGCGATGGTATCGGGCTCGGCGGGCGATAGCGACCCGTCGGGGTGCGGTCACGGTTGTGTCACGACGGCCGTACCCGATTACCCATGCCCGTGAGGTAAGCGTTTTGGGTCGCCGCTGCTTCGCATCCTGCTGGATCCTCGTAGCGTGCAGCGTGGCCGCCGCCGAGCCGGCCGAGGTCCTGACGCTCGAGGACGCGATCAATCGCGCGCTCGCGGCGAACCGCGGTCTGGCCGACGCCCGGGATCAGCTCGAGACGGTGGAGTTCTCGCGCACGGTGGCGGGCGCGGAGTTCGAGGTCAAGGTGTTGCCCGGCGTCGACGCGGACGTCAGTAACTTCCAGGACAGCTACGGCGCGGGCGTTTCGGTGCAGAAGAAGTTCGCGATCGGCACCCGGGCCGTCATGGAGCCGCGCGTCGGGGTCTTCGGGGACGACTACACGTCGTCGTTCAACACGACGCTGACCCAACCGCTGCTGCGCGGGGTCAAGCCCGAGTTCAACCGGTCGGGCGTCGACGCCGCGGAGTTCGCGGATCGCTCGGCTCGGCGCGCGCACCATCTCGCGCGGGTCGACACGGTGCTCGAAACGGTCACCGCCGTGTACGAGGTGGTCCGCCAGCGCGAGCTCGTGACGCTCAACGAGGAGTCGGAGCAACGCCTCGAAAATCACGCGACGGCCGCTCGCGCCAAGGAGAAGGTCGGTCTGGCGAGCCCGATCGATACCTACCGCGCGACGATCGAGCTCAAACAGGCGCAGGACGACCTGACCCGCGCCCGCGAGGCGCTCGGCGACGCGCTCGACGATCTGAAGCTCGTTTTGGCCATGCCGCTCGGTCGAGACATCACGATCGACGCGCCGATCGCGCACGAGTTCGTCCGCATGACCGAGGAACAGGCGATCGAGGCCTGCCTCGAGAATCGCGTGGAGCTGGCCCAGGCGGAAGACCGTGTCGACGAGACGGAACGTCAAGCCCGGGTGGCCCGGCACAACACGCTTCCGGATCTCGACCTGGTGCTGGACTACTCCCGATTCGGCATCGGGGACACCCTCGGCCAGAGTCATTCACAGGCGCTGGAGTCGTCGGGTATCGGTCTGCGCAGCCGCACCGATGCGGCCCGCACCGTCGAACGCGCGACCTACGGCCAGAGCCTGGTCGCGACGCGCTCCGCACGCCGCGGGTACGACCTGCAACGGGATCAGGTCGTCCGGCAGGTCAAACGCGAGCTGCGCAACCTGCAACGTTCGGAGCAGCGCATCGCGATCCAGGAAGAGCAGCGCGAGCAGGCCGAGAAGCAGTTGGCCCTGGCCCGGGTGAAGTTCCAGCACGGGCTCGCGACGAACTTCGACCTGATCGACGCGGAGACCACGTTGCGGCGGGGCCAGGTGACTCTGGTTTCCACGCGGATCGACTACATCCTCGGCACCTATCGCCTGCGCGGCGCAATGGGGACACTGCTGGATGTCCCGGACGATTTGTGATGGACCGGCGCCTGCGAAACGGCCTGTACCTGATCGGCGGCATCGTCGCCGCCGTCGTCATCCTGATCCTCGCGATGCGATCGGGGAGCGGAGACGTCGTGCTGACCGATGAGGTCGTACGGCGTGACGTCGTCGTCAGCGTTCGTGCGGTCGGCCGGCTCGACGCTGCGGAATCGACCGTGGTCAGCTCGCAGATCCGCGGCGACGCCGGCAAGATCCTTTTCCTGATCGAGGACGGCACCCGGGTCGAGCGCGGCGATGTCCTGGTTCGATTGGATCCGACGCCGTTCGAGGATGAGGTCTTACGACTCGAGGCGGTCACGCAAGAAAACGAAGCCCTGGTCGCCGCCCAGGAACAGATTTTGGAGTGGGAGAAGAACCAGGCCGAGCGTGATGTGACCAACGCGGAGTTCGAGCTCACCGTCGCGCAGCTCGACCTCGAGCGGCTGGAGAAAGGCGAGGGTCCGCTCGAGCTCGCCAAGCTGGAAGAGGCCGCGACCAAGGCCGGGCAGGAGTACGAAGAAAAGAGCCGCTACCTGGCCGATCTCGAAGAGCTGGAAAAGAACGGTTACGCCTACCCCGCGGAGATCGCGCAGATCCGCGACAAGATCGAGGAGGCCAGCCGGCTCCACGAGTCGACGACGCGACAATTCGAGAGTTACCGCGACTACGTCTTCCCGACACTCAGCAAGAAGGCGCGCGCGCGAGTGGCCCAGGCCCGGACGGACGTCGAGCGCACCAAGAAGGGGGTCGGCTTCACGGTCGGGAAAGCCATCGCCGCGCTGCGCGAGGCGCGTCAGAAGCTGGAGAGCTCGCAGGCGTTGCTGGCCCAGGCTCGACAGGAGCTGGAGGCCACGGTCATCGGCGCCCCGCTTGACGGCATGGCCGTCGTCCAGCAGACGTACCAGGGCGGTTCGAATCGAAAGCTCCGCGTCGGCGACGTCGTGTGGCAGAACCAACCGCTCGTCTACCTGCCGAGCCTCTTTTCGATGGTCGTCGAGACCCAGGTTCGCGAGGTGGACCTGCACAAGGTCGCCGTCGGAAAGCCGGTCTCGGTGTTCGTCGACGCCTACCCACGGCTGCGTCTGTCCGGACAGGTGGAATCGATCGGAGTCCTCGCGGAAGCTCGCGAGGAGAGCGGTTCGAGCGAGAAGTACTTTCAGGTCGTCGTCTCGGTGACGGGGGAAGAACCCCGGCTGCGCCCCGGCATGACCGCCCGCGTCGACATCGAATCGGCCGAGGCGCGCGATGTGCTCGCCGTTCCGGTCCACGCCGTGTTTCATCAGGACGGCAAGTACATCACCTATGTCGGCGCCCGTTCCAACTACGAAATGCGTGAGGTCACGGTGGGCATCCAGAGCGAGGAGTTCGTCGAGATCGTCACCGGTCTTTCCGAAGGTGAAGACGTCGCGCTTTCCCGTCCCCCTGCCGACGAGATCCATCGCAAGCCCAATCTGGCGCGCATGCCTTGACCCGACGCCATGGCACCGAACGAGACGATCGTCGACGCATCCGGCATTGAGAAGACCTATGGTTCCGGGACGGCGAGGGTCGATGCCCTCCGCGGCGTGGATCTGACCGTCCGGGCGGGAGATTTCGTCGGCATCATGGGCCAGTCCGGCGCGGGCAAGTCCACGTTGATGCACATCCTCGGATGCCTGGACACACCCACCGGAGGACGTTACCGGCTCGCCGGGCGAGACGTCTCGAGCCTCTCGGATCGGGAGCTCTCGCTCATCCGTGCAAGCAAGATCGGTATCGTGTTCCAGTCGTTCAACCTGATCCCACGTTGCACGGTTCTCGAGAACGTGATGCTCCCGTTCCTGTACGGCAACCCGAACGGCTCCGAGAGAGATGTCACGGAGAGGGCCCGCGAGGCGATCGCGCGTGTCGGTCTCGATGCGCGTGAGAGCCACACACCGGCGGAACTGTCCGGCGGCGAGATGCAGCGCGCGGCGATTGCCCGGGCGATCGTCGTTCGTCCGTTGCTGGTCCTCGCGGACGAGGCGACGGGCAACCTCGATTCGAACACCAGCGAGGAGATCCTCGATCTGTTCTCGGCGCTCAACGCGGACGGCACGACCTTGATCGCCGTGACCCACAGCGAGCGCGTCGCGCAGCGTTGCAGGCGTATCGTGAGGCTTCGCGACGGGCGGGTCGAGTGATGCCGGATCCGCTGGCGAGCTGGCGCCATTTGCTGCGCCAGACCTATCGGGGGCTTCTTCAACACAAGCTCCGGAGCCTGCTCAGTACGTTGGGGATCGTGTTCGCCGTCGTCGCCGTGGTATCGATGTTGTCGATCGCCGAGGGAGCCAAACGCGAGACGCTCGAGCAGATCCGGCAACTCGGGATGCGCAACATCATCGTCCGGGCGTTGAGCCTGACCGAAGCGCAGGAACAAAGCGCGGGTGCGCTGCTGTCCCGCGGGCTGAACAAGCTCGACGCGACCTCACTACGATCAGGGCTACCGACGGTTTCGTCCGTTGCGCCGCTCGTCGAGGTGCGGGCGGCGATCTCGGCCGCGGACCAAGAGGGGCTCGTCCAGGTGCTCGCCGTAACCGAGGCCTATCGATCGGTGCACGACCTGGGCTTGCGGGACGGTCGGTTCATCCACGACCTCGACGTGGAGAACCACAATCTCGTCTGCGTCGTCGGGGTCGAAGCCGCGCGGGTCATCGGAAGTGAAGGCCGGCTCGGCGGCTCGGTGCGCATCGAGGACCGGGAGTACCGCGTCGTCGGCATCCTCGAGGAACGCCGCGTCAGCGAAACCGGCGGAACGGTCGCCGCGCGTCAGACCGATCGAGCTGTGTTCATTCCGTTGGGGACACAACCCGCGGGTAGCGGAGCCACGACACCGTCCGGACTTTCGGAGATCGTCGTCCGGGTGACACCCGGCGCCGACGTGCGGGCCGCAGCCGCGGTGGTGGAGCGGATCATCGCGAGAAACCACGGCGGTGTCCGCGATTTCCACATCGTGATCCCCCAAGAACTGCTGGCCCAGGCGCGGCGAACCCAGCGGGTCTTCAACATCGTGCTCGGGTGCATCGCCGGCATCTCGCTGCTCGTGGGCGGCATCGGGATCATGAACATCATGCTGGCGAGCGTCGCCGAACGAACGCGCGAGATCGGGATCCGTCGCTCGATCGGTGCGAGTCAGGAGCACATCGTCGCGCAGTTCCTGTGCGAATCGGTACTGTTGACCGTCGCCGGTGGGTTGCTGGGCGTGGCGCTTGGCGTGGGTGGAGCCCTCACGATCGGCGCTTTCGCCGGCTGGCGAACCGTGCTGACCGTCTGGGCGATCCTGATCTCCCTGGCGATGGCCGTGGCCGTCGGGATCCTGTCCGGCCTCTACCCCGCCCTCAAGGCGGCGCGCCTCGACCCGATCGTCGCGTTGCGATACGAGTGAAGGGGGACACCCGTTGTGCCTGGAGGTGTCTGCCTCGACCAGGTCAGAACGGCGAATCGGGCAGCGTGAAGCCCGGTCTACGGTTGTTCTCGAATGCGTGAAGGCGGAGCAGCCAGAGCCCGATCCCGGCGGCCCCCTGCATGTATCCGGTTTGTGCCTGCAGATGATCGGGCCGGACGCGGTGCTCGGCCTGCACCCAGCGCATCCCGTCGTCGTCCCGAGTGCCGCGCGCGATGAGATCGGCGGTGACCCGCCGGGCGTACTCGAGGTATTCGGCGTTGCCTGTCGCCTCGTACAGGCTCAGGAAGAACTCGGCGACACCGGCGGAACCGCAACACTGCGACACGTTGTTCCAGAAACCCGGTGTGCGTTTCTCGGGCACGCCGCTGTCGAGGATGGAGCGCGCCGATTTCGTCACCCATTCCATCCACGCCGGATCCTCCGTGACCTGCCCCAGCCGGTAGAACAGGCGGGCGGTCCCGGGCGGCCCGTGGCACCACCCGAGGTAGTGGAGGTCCTCGCCCTCGGGTTCGTGATGGAACACGAGACAGCCGTCGTTGCTCGTATCGGCGACGGAGCGGAGATAGGCCGCGCCGGACAGGGCCGTGTCGAGGAACACGCGATCTCCGGTGCGCCGGTAGAGCGTGGCCAGGAAGTAGGCGACCCCCGCGGTTCCGTGCGAGAAGTTGGGCATCAGCCGGGGGAACTCCGGGCTCATGGCCCACTTCGATCCGTCCGGATCCGCGTCGATCGCCAGCTTCACCAATCGGGTCCCCGCTCGTTTGGCGAGCTCGAGAGCCGCGGGATCGTCCAGCTCATCCGCCGCGTAGAGCAGGAACAACCCGATCCCGGCGCCGCCACCGATGATGTCGGTGACGTCGTTCCACTCGACACCCCCGTCTTTCGCTCGCGCCGCGTCACGCAACAGCGAGACGACGCGCTTGGTTCCCACGCGGTACTTCGGGTCGCGGGTCGTGCGGTGCACCTCTTCGAGCACGTAGCCGAGCCCCGCGATCCCGACGTA
>JBFFZZ010000192.1:0-6117 GCA_041568335.1 Candidatus Polarisedimenticolaceae bacterium
GGTCGAGCCGGCCTCACGGATGTGGTAGCCGGAGATCGAGATCGTGTTCCACTTCGGCACGTGGCGCGTGCAGAACTCCATCAGATCGGTGATGATCCGCATGCTCGGCCGCGGAGGGTAGATCCACTCCTTCTGGGCGATGTACTCCTTCAGGATGTCGTTCTGCAGCGTGCCGTTGAGCTTCTCGAACGAGACTCCCTGCTCCTCGGCGACCGCGAGGTACATGCAGAAGACGACCGCCGCCGGGGCGTTGATCGTCATCGACGTCGAGACCCGATCCAGCGGGATCCCGTCGAACAACCGCTCCATGTCGACGACCGTGTCGATCGCGACGCCCTCCCTGCCGACTTCCCCTTCGGCCATCTCGTCGTCGCTGTCACGCCCCATCAAGGTGGGCAGGTCGAACGCGGTGGAAAGGCCGGTCTGGCCCTGCTCCAGCAGGTACTTGAACCGCGCGTTGGTCTGGGCCGCGGAGCCGAAACCGGCGAACTGGCGCATCGTCCAGAGCCGCCCGCGATACATCGTCGGATGGATGCCGCGCGTGTAGGGGTACTCCCCGGGCAAACCGAGGTCGCTCGCCGGATCCCAGTCCCGGAGGTCCTCGCCGGTGGCCAGCCGTTCGATCGGCAGGCTCGAGACGGTCGAGAACTCGACCGGGCGCTCACCCGCCCTGTCGAGCTGGGCGGCCAGGGTGGTGCGTTGCCACTCGTCCTTGTCGCGACTGCGTCGCGGCGCTGTCGGCTTGTCGTTTTTCTTCATCGGTGGTTTCCCAGGGAGGGCCCAATCGCGCACACTCCCGCGCGAAGGAGCCTAAGTCCTTGATTTGCAGAGGTTATCAGGCACTCTTCGGAGGGTCAACCAAACACTAGTCGTCCGCGGTGTCGGCCTCCTCGGTCGCGTTGGCCGCGATGGCGGCGGCGATCTCGGGATCACGCGGCCCCTGGCGGTGCTTGTGGTTCTGAATCTTCTCCTTGTGTTTCAACGCCTGACGCTCGAGCTTGTCGGCGACCTCGCGAATCGAAGCGTACAGGTCGCCGGTTTCCTGATGTCCGGTAAAGACACCGGTCTTGGACTTGATCTGGACCTCCGCAAAGTGGCGATGTTTCTCGATCCCCAGCACGACGTGTGCCTCGATCGGCCCGTCGAGCAGCCGCTCGAGCTTGGTCAGTTTCTCTTCCGCGAAGTCTCGCAACGCCGGGGTGATCTCGACGTGCCGGCCGGTCATGTCCAGATGAATCATCCGCGCCTCCCGTGTGTGTCGTGTTGTTGCCGTTCTCGCGCAGGCGGAGAAAGCTAGCCGAACGCTCGACGCCGCTGGCTCGAAGAGGGGATCTTGAGCTCTTCCCTGTACTTGGCCACGGTTCGCCTCGCGATCTGCAGTCCTTCCGCCTTCAATGTCTTCACGATTGCCGAGTCCGAGAGCGGCTTCGCCGAATCCTCGGACTCGATGATCTTGCGAATTTTTTCCTTGACCGTCAACGAGGAAACGCTCTCGCCACCGCGGCTGGACGAGATACCGCTGTGAAAGAAAAAGCGCATCTCGAAGACGCCCCGGTGCGTGTGCATGTACTTGTGGTTGACGACGCGGCTGACGGTCGATTCGTGCATGCCGATGTCCTCGGCCACATCGCGAAGAACGAGCGGCTTCATCTGCTCGACCCCGTGGTCGAGGAAGCCGCGCTGGAACTTCACGATCGACGTGGCGACCTTGTAGATCGTGCGTTGCCGCTCTTCCAGACTCTTGATCAGCCGGAATGCCGCCCGCAGCTTGTTCCGCACGTACTCCTTGGCGTCGCTCGGTGTGTCCTTCGAGGCGCCGCGTGCGACCATCCGCCGGTAGGTCGGGCTGATGCGTAAACGCGGCAGTCCTTCCTCGTTGAGCAGCACCTGGTACTCGTCGTCGATCTTCACGATGTAGACGTCGGGAACGACGTACATGCTGCGTTCGGTGTTGTATTTCTGCCCCGGACGCGGATCGAGGCCGCGGATGATCTCGATCTCTTCCTCGAGGTCGTCCATTTCCAAACCGAGGATCCCGGCAAGCTCCTTGAACCGCCGGCCCTGCAGCTTGTCCATGTGAAAGCGCACGATCTGTTCGGCGGCGGTGCCGTCCTCCCCGAGGTGCTTGAGCTGGAGACAGAGACACTCGGTCAGATCCGTCGCTCCGACACCGACGGGATCGAACCCCTGGATCAGCTCGAGCGCCTGCTGCACCTCCTCGGCGCCGCAGCCGCCGATCGACTGCAGCTCTTCGGTGGTCGCCTTGAGGTAGCCGTCGTTGTCGAGGTTGCCGATCACCGCGCGACCGATCTCCTTCATGCGCTCGTCCGAGACGTTCATCTCGAGCTGCCACGTCAGGTGGTCGGTGAGGTTGGGGGGATCGGCCAGCGTGTTTTCGAACTGCGGCAGCTCGGACGGGATCTCCCCACTGCCCCGTGGAGGCCCGTAGTCGCTGTCGACGTCCTGGAAATAGGATTCGTAATCGATCTCGGAGAACGCGTCGTCGGTCGTCCCGTCGTCGGCGTCTTTCTCGGAATCGGAGGTCTCGGCCTGGTCGGCCGTTTGCTCGGCCTGAGCCTCTTCGAGCGTCGGATTCTCGAGCAGCTCCTGCTGGACTTCCTCGACGAGCTCGAGCTTCGACATCTGCAACAGCTTGATCGCCTGCTGCAGCGACGGCGTCATCACGAGCCGCTGGCTCATGCGGAGGCCGAGTTTTTGCTCCAACGCCATGGGGTATCGTCCGTTCCTAGTTCAGGCGGAACGTCTGTCCGAGATAGACCCTCCGAACCTCTGCATCGGAGGCGAGCTCAGCGGGCGTTCCGTGCCGAAAAATTCGCCCCTGGCTAATAATATAGGCGCGGTCCGTGATCTGTAAAGTTTCGCGGACGTTGTGATCGGTGATCAGCACACCGATGCCTCTTTTTTGCAAGTGCGTCACCACCTGTTGCAATTCCGAAACCGCGATCGGATCGATTCCCGCGAACGGTTCGTCGAGCAGGATGTATTGCGGGCCGCTCGCGAGCGCACGCGCGATCTCCGCGCGCCTGCGCTCGCCCCCCGAGAGCGCGTAGCCCGGGGTTTGCGCGACACGCGCCAACCCGAATTCCTCGATGAGGTCGCGACTCTTTTCGTTCGCGAGCTCGCTGGTCGCGCAACAGATCTCGAGGATCGCCAGCAGATTCTCTTCCACGGTCATGCGTCGGAAGATCGACGCCTCTTGCGGTAGGTAGCCGATCCCGCGGCGCGCGCGCAGGTACATCGGCAGGTGCGTGATCTCGTCGCCATCGAGCAACACCCGGCCCCGGTTGGGCGGGAGCTGGCCGAGGATCAGATGAAACGACGTCGTCTTTCCCGCTCCGTTGGGACCGAGCAGCCCGACGACCTCTCCGGGATGGATGTGGACCGACACGCCGTCGACGACCTTGCGTCCGCGAAACTGCTTGACCAGATCCTCGGCGACCAGTCCGTTTTCGTCGCTCATCCGGGCGTCTCTTGGCCTTTCCCTTTCGCGGCGGTGGGTGGGGCGTTGATCAGGCTTCCCCCTTCGATCAACAGCGTCCCGTCGTCGAGTCGGTAGGTTAACACCTTGCCGCGCGAGATCCCCGCCTGGTCCCCCCCGCGTTGGATCTCGGCACGCTTCTCGTCGCCGTACAGCCACAGCACGTTCTCACCGGGTAAGTAGTCGAGTCGGTCGCCATGGCCGGTCGTGCGGGGCCTCGGCTTCCCGTCCGCGTCCGGGACGCCGAGGAACTCGACGCGGACGTCCCCTTCCGCGAGGAGGCGCTCGAAACCGCTGGCGCCGCGATTCTGGACCACGGTCAACGTCTCGCTCTCGACCCAGCCTTCGGCGAGAACCACGCGCACGGCCTCGCGATAGATCGCACGATAATCGTTTTCGCTGTAATCGAGCTCGGCCGCGGTGATCTGGACGAACTCCTCGGCTCCGGCGATCGCGCCCTCGTGCTTTCGCGGGAAGCGCGTGGTGACCCGTTCGCGGGCGAACAGCGTGCGCTGTTGCTGGTCCACGACGATCTGCTGCGCCGCCAGGTTCTTCTCCCCCTGCCAGCCACGAACGCCGCCCGAGAACGTCAGACGCTGCCCCTGCTCGCCGCCGTGCAGCGCCTCGGAGATGAAGTGCACCGCCGTGTCGGTGCGGAACAGCCCGTCGAGAGCGTTGCCGTCCGATTGGGGCAGCAGCGTCGATTCGACGCGGCCGGTGGCGACCAGCTCGCTCCCCGATGAATCGGTCTCGATCCGGTCCGCCGTGACCCGGGAGCGGGCTTGCGCGAGGCGCGCGCGCACGCCGTCGCCCGAAAGCAGCTCGATCGTCAACCCCTTCAGCAGGTCCTCCGCGCGGGTCACCCGGGCCGCGGCCGCATCGGCCTGGGTCCCGGGCGCCTCGAACCGGACCCCGCCGTCGGCGCGGGCCTCGATCACGTCGAGCTTTTCATCCAGCCGCGCGGAAAGGCGCTCGGCGCGCACGCGCGCGGTGCCGTCCTCGACCGGGCCGGCGAGCCGGACGGCTCCCGCGGCCTCGATGGACCAACCCGTTTCCGGCGGCTCCGCCGCCAGGACGTGCAGACGATCGGACGAGACCAACCGCGGGCCCTGCTCGATCAGCGCGCGCCCGTCGAGCGTCAGCTCGATCGGGTCGCCCGCGTCGCTCCAGCGGGCCTCCAGCGTGTCGGCCGACGCTTCGAGGTAGCCGTCGCGGTTGCGCAGCCCGGCGACGACACTGCCCGTCGCGGCGACCCGCTTCAAGCGTCCGTCTTCGTGGCGGAGGATGCGCGCCGTCTCGGCGCGGAAGTTGGTGTCGTCCTCGCGACGGTAGCGCATGCCCCGGACGAGCTCGATGTCGTTGAGGCCGTCGTGGAGGAACGCTCGCTCGGCGAGCAGCATCCCCCCGCCGTCGTCCTCGAGCTCCAGGCGGTACAGCTCGGTCGCCTGGCCGGCCAGACCATAGGCCATGCGCTCCGCACGCGTGCTGTGGTGGTCGCCGGAGATCATGACCGATCCGTTGGATCGCCCGACCCCCTCGATCTCGTCGACGTCGAGGAAGGGAAGATCGATCACCAGCCCGAGCTCCTCGTCGACGATCCGGACGGGACCCGTGAACTTCATCTCGCGCTCGCCGTCCGGGCCGGTCAGCGTCGTGCAATCGGCGCTGACGATGAGCGGCTCCAGCCCCTCGCGCGCGAGCCGGAACTCGCGGACCCCGCACGCCTTGTAACAGTCCTGACCGCAGACCTCACCGGTCTCCGCGTTCATCTTCATCGACTCGATGAGCTCCCCGCTGGGCCCGAACGTGTATTGCGTGATCTCCCCTTCGATGACCCGGGGTTCCATGTCGGCATCGGGTGGGAGCTCGCCGCGGCCCTTTTCGATCGGACGGATGGCCCAGATCAACAATCCCACGACCGCGATCAGGAGCAGCGGCAGCAGGACCTTGAACAGTCGGATGCGTAGCACGTCGGGTCAACGACCGGGGAAGTCGGCCTTTCGTTTCTCGAGGAACGCCGTCGTCCCTTCGCGCATGTCCTCGGTCGCAAAGCACAGCCCGAACAGCCCCGCCTCGAGGACCATCGCCTCGTGCTGGCTCGTCTCGCCGCCGGACACGACGGCCTCGATACAGCGAGCGACCGCGAGCGGGCTCTTCGAGCAGAGCTTGCCGGCGTAGGTCGTGACCGTTTCGCGAAGCTCGCCGGCGGGAACGACCTGATTGGCCAGGCCGATCCGGTACGCTTCGGCGGCGTCGATCATCTCGCCGGACAGGATCAGGTCGAGCGCACGGCCGCGGCCGACGACACGTTGGAGGCGTTGCGTCCCGCCCGCACCGGGCATCAGTCCGAGCGACACCTCGGGTTGTCCGAAGCGGGCGTTGTCCGCCGCGATACGGACGTGGCACGCCAGCGCGAGCTCGCAGCCGCCGCCCAGCGCGAATCCGTTGATCGCGGCGATCACCGGCTTGGTCGAGCGCTCGAGCCGATCCAGGCTGCCCTGCAGGAAACGCGAGAACGACTGGGCCTCGACCGGATCGAGCGTGGACATCTCCTTGATGTCCGCACCCGCGACGAAGGCTTTCTCCCCCGCCCCGGTCAGGACGATGACCCGGACGGA
>JBFFZZ010000193.1:0-6096 GCA_041568335.1 Candidatus Polarisedimenticolaceae bacterium
GACTCGACGATGGCGCTGATCGTCGAGACACTCTCCGAGCTGGCTAGCCCCGAGGCCAAGGAGGTCCTGCGCGAGTACCTCGAGCGTCGCGTGGAATTGCTCGTCGAGCCCGCCGCGTTGCGTGGGGCGTTGCTCTCTGCGCGCACCGACGAGATCCAGGAGCTGGTCAACAAGATGATGCTCGCGGTTCAGTGGCGTGGCGCGCACCGCTCGACCGATGTGTTCCGCACGTTGATGGACGGTCTCGGTGTCGACGATGCGTTCTGGTGCTTCCGCACCGGGCCCTCGGGCCACATCGAGCTGCGCAAGACGATCAAGGCGGTCGAATCGGGTTACGACTGCGACATCTTTGCCGCGATGGGCGAGCCGACGATCCAACGCATCGCCGCCAAGCTCCGCGCGGGCAACCGTGCCGAGGTGACCCGCGCCATCGCCGAGTGGATCCGACGGGCCACCGAGGAGCCGCCGCCGGATGTCGATCGCGAGTTCGTCGAGCGGATTGCCGCAATCGTCGCGGCGCTCTCGGACGATGCCCTGCTCGAAGCCGCGGCCCGCTACGGTCAGGCCTTCCAGGAAGCGCTGCTGGGGTTCTACTTCTCCGTGGCGTTCACCGTGGCGCGCGGCTTCGACGCGCGTGCAGCGTTGCGTCGCGCGCGCGGCGACCTCGATCGCCTGCTGGACCTGGCCGCGGTCGAGTGTGCCCACCTCGTCAGCGAGCTGCCGGCGGCGATCGCGTTGGTCTGCCGGGACGACGAGGCCGCGGCGCGCCGCGCGCAGGAGTGGTGCCTGCGCATGCTCGAGGCTCACGGCCCGTTCTTCCCCAAGGTGATGGCGCTGGAAATTCTCGGCGAGCTGCGGGCCGTCCACTTCATCCCCGAAGTCGTGGAGTACCTCGGCGACGAGAATTCCTACGTCTACGGCGCCGCCGAGCGAGCGCTGGGGAAGATGGGCGAGGCCATCGTGATGCCCGCGATCCAATCGATCGAGGGTGGCGACCTCGAGCCCGACGCCGCGCACAGCCTGCTGGTGCTGTTATGCGATCTGGGTACCCACGGCGCTTACGAGGCCGTCATGCGCCACTTCGACTGGTTCATGGGCGCCGTGGGCCCCGGAACGACGGCCGAGTGGATCAGCCTGTTCGGCGTCGAGGAGACGATCGACCCGTTGCGTGACTGGCTCGAGGAGGATCCCGCGATGGTCGGGCGGGGGTTGTTGCTCCTCGGCGCGATTCACAACGTGACGATCCCCGAGGAGGACGAGATCCTGCAGGCGATCGAGGACGAACGCGCGCGCCAGGCCGACCAACCCGACCGCCCCGACCCGCTCAGCGACCGCGACCCCGAGGGCGGAAGTTACGTGATGTAGCGCCGCTTTTCGGCCACCTTGACAACCGCTTTTCGCGGTCTTAACAAACCGGTCGAGCGGCGCCGCCGCCGCTTCCGATGAGACCCTCAACGATTGCAAGGAGGTTGCCATGAGGTTGGTTCACTGGGATCCGTTTCAAGATCTGTTCCCGATGAGCCGTCGGTTTCAACCGCTCGCCGGAATGGACAGCGCTTGGACCCCGGCAGTGGACATCTTGGAAAAGGGCGACAATCTGGTCATCCGCGCCGAGGTGCCCGGGATCGAACGCGACGCGATCGACGTCAAGGTCGAGGACAACACGCTGATCCTGTCGGGCGAGCGCGCGCCGGAAACCGAAGGCGACGACACGCAGGCCTATCGCCGCGAACGTGTCTACGGGAGCTTCGTGCGGAGCTTCAACTTGCCGAAGACCGTCGACGCGACCCGCATCACGGCGGAGTACAAGAACGGCGTTCTCGAGATTACGATTCCAAAGGCGGAAGAAGCGAAGCCGCGGAAGATCGATATCAAGGTCGCTTGATTCGACCCCGTCATCCCGCCCGGGGCCGCGCCGCGTGGCCCCGGGCGTTTCCTTTTTGCGCCGCACGGGCTTTGCCCAGACCGCGGCATTATACTTGTGAGGGGAAAAAAGAGCGCCGCTCGGGCTCTTTGATGGGAGAAGGCATGAGTGACGAGAGTCAAGTCGAAGCACTGGAGGTGCCCAGCGAAATCGGGGTGCTTCCGCTGCGCAACAGCGTGCTGTTCCCGCACGCGATCATGCCGATCTCGGTCGGCCGGCGAAAGACGCTCAACCTGCTCGACGACGTCGTGCGTGAGAGCAAGCTGATCGCCGTTGTCTCCCAGCGCAACCCGACCGATGACGACCCCGAGCCGAACGCCCTGTATCGCGTCGGCACCGTCGCTCGCATCCTCAAGGTCGTCAAGCTCAGTGGCAACAACGTCAACCTGATCATCCAGGGTATCCAGCGCGTGCGCGTGGATCGCTTCGTGTCGACCGAACCGTTCGTCCAGGCCTCGGTGACCGCCGTCGAGGATGTCCAGGACCAGACCGTCGAGATGGAAGCGCTGGTGCGCAGCCTCGTCGATCAATTCCAGCAGCTCGTCCAGGTCTCGCCGAACATCTCGAGCGATCTCGGCGAGATGGTGTTGTCGGCGGGCGCCGGCGATCCGGCGCGGCTGTCGGATCTGGCCGCCTCGGTGTTGAACGTCTCCGCGGAGGAGAAGATCGGTCTGCTCGAACGCAACAACGTCAAGGATCGCGTCCAGAAGCTCGTCGAGATCGTCACCCGCGAGCTCGAGCTGCAGGAGATTTCCAGCCGCATCCAGTCGCAGGTCGCCGACGAGGTCGGCAAGACGCAGCGGCAGTATTACCTTCGCGAGCAGATGAAAGCGATCCAGAAGGAGCTCGGCGAGGAGGACGACCGGCAGCAGGAGATCGACGAGCTCAAAAAGAAAATCGAAGAAGCCGGGATGCACGAGGAGGCGCGCAAGGCGGCCGAGAAGGAGCTCGACCGGCTGGCCAAGATGCCGCCGCAGGCGGCCGAGTACACGGTCGCACGCACCTACCTCGACTGGCTGATCACGCTGCCGTGGGCGGTGTCCAGCGAAGACAAGCTGGACGTCATCAAGGCCAAGGAGATCCTCGACGAGGATCACTTCGATCTGGAGAAGGTCAAGGATCGCATCCTCGAATACCTGGCGGTGCGCGCGCTCAAATCCGACCTGAAGGGGCCGATCCTGTGCCTCGCCGGGCCACCCGGCGTGGGCAAGACCTCGCTCGGCAAGTCGATCGCCCGGGCGATGGGCCGCAAGTTCGTGCGCGCGTCGCTCGGCGGCGTACGCGACGAGGCCGAGATCCGCGGCCACCGGCGAACCTACATCGGCTCGCTCCCGGGTCGTGTGCTGCAGGCGATCAAACGCGCCGGCACCAACAACCCGGTGTTCGTGCTCGACGAGATCGACAAGGTCGGAACCGACTTCCGCGGCGACCCGTCGTCGGCGTTGCTCGAGGTGCTCGATCCGGAACAGAACGACTCGTTCTCCGATCACTACCTCGAGGTGTCGTTCGACCTGAGCAAGGTGTTGTTCCTGTGTACGGCGAATGTGCTGGACACGATCCCGCCCGCGTTGCGCGACCGCATGGAGGTTTTGCGCATCCCGGGTTACACCGAGGAAGAGAAGGTCGAGATCGCCAAGCAGCACCTGGTACCGCGCCAGCGCAAGGAGCACGGCCTGACCGAGGAGCAGATCGAGTTCACCGACGACGCGATCCGTTCGATCGTCAACGACTACACACGCGAAGCCGGCGTGCGTAATCTCGACCGCGAGATCGCCAACCTCTGCCGCAAGGTGGCCCGCTCGATCGTCGAGGGGCACGAGGGTGGGACCGTTGTCGACCCGGAGAAGGTCGAAGAGCTTCTCGGGCCGGTGCGGTTCTACCGTGAGCTGTCCGAGCGCACCGATCGCAGCGGCGTGGTGATCGGGCTGGCCTGGACCCAGTTCGGCGGCGAGATCCTGTTCGTCGAGTCGTCGATGATGCGCGGCAAGGGCAAGGTCTCGATCACCGGGCGACTCGGCGACGTGATGAAGGAATCTGCGATGGCCGCGCTGACCTGGATCCGCTCCAACAGCGAGCGGCTCAAGCTCGACGAGAAGATGTTCGAGCGCACCGATTTTCACATCCACATCCCGGCCGGCGCCATCCCGAAGGACGGCCCGTCGGCCGGCATCACGCTGGCCTGCTCGCTGGTGTCGCTTTTGACCGGGCTTCCGGTTTCTCCCGAGCTGGCGATGACCGGTGAGGTCACGCTGCGCGGGAAGGTGCTGCCCGTCGGCGGGATCAAGGAGAAGGTGATCGCCGCGAAGTCGGCGGGCATCCAGCGGGTCATCCTGCCCAAACGAAACGAGAAGGACCTCGACGACGTCTCCGAATCGGTGAAGCAGGCGTTGTCGTTCAGCTTTGTGGAGGATATCGAGCAAGTGCTGGACATGGTCTTTGCGGACGGGCTCAAGAATCGCCCGGTCGTCGAGAGTGCGGACCCGGACGAGGCCAAAGAAGAGTCCGAGGAATCAGTTGCCTTCGTGCTCGGCAACCAGCCTGACGACAACGTCGCCGATCCGGATGTGATCAAGAACTGAACCCGTTTAGGTCTTCGGAGTAAGAAGCGGCCCCGAGATCGGGGCCGCTTTGTCTATCCGGCGTCGCAATCCTCCGGGCACAGGGGACCCGGGCAGAGGTCCGGTGGGCAGTCGTCCGGCGGGTCGTACTCGTTGACGCAGCAAGTCAAGATGATCGACGAGTTGATCGGGCAATCCGCGCTGCCGATGTCGTGTTGGCCCTGCTCGCAAACCTGACGACACACGCCGAGCTCCTCCGGATCGAAAGGGTCGACGCAAAACGTCGGCGACGGATCGCCGTCCTTGCCGGTGCAACGGTCGTAGCAGTTCGTGTCCTGCATCATCGGCTTGCAGGCGAGATCGCCGACGAGCCCTCCGGCGATGCTTCCCAGCCAGCCACCGAGAATCGCCCCGGCACCCCGGGTGGCCGCGTTGCACACGGGGGTCAGCACGCCGCCGACCTCGAGGCTGATGTCGCAACAGCTGCGGCATGCGTCGTAATTGAGCTCGATGGAGCACTGTCCGGTGGCCGGGTCGTCCGCGAGCACGGGCCCAGCGACGAGCAGGAAAAGGATCAACGGAATCCGGCAAGCAGTCGAGGTCATCGAAACCTCCTTCCAACCCGACCCAATCCGTCGGGTTTCTCGCAGGTGGGACACGAATCAAGCGTCGGGTCCCGTGCGGTCCCGGACAATCCTGTCGCCGCGGTCGTGTTGTTCGACGGCAACGCCGGACCACCGGTGGCATACTCCGGCTGATGGGCGCGCTTCATCGGAAACCACGCATCCGCTTCAACGGCCGACGCGGCCGAACGGCGGTACTCGCGCTCAACGGCGCCGCACCGGCGTTGCTCCGCGACGCGCATGCGTGGGCCCGAACCGCCGGCACGGGGATGGTGAACGTTGCCGTCGACGGGGGTCTCCGTACCTGGCGCTCGCTCCGGCGGGCCTGCGATCTGTACGTCGGCGACGCCGACTCGGCCCGGCCGCCCGCGGGTATCGAGGCGATTCTCTTCGAACGGGACAAACCCTTCAGCGATCTATCGGGCGCGCTCGCCGAGCTGGCCGCACGCAAGGTCCGGGTCGTCGCGATCGCGGGCCTCACGGGGGGGCGGCTCGACCACGAGTGGGTCAACCTGCACGAGCTCGCCGCGCACGCGCCCGATTTCGACGGGATCGTGGCGCCGACGCGGCGGGGGTGGGTCGTGGTCAGCGCCCGCGGGGCGACGATCGAAACGAAGCCCGGCAAGCCGTTCTCTCTGCTCGCGCTTGCCGGACGCGCGCGAGTCCGGTTGCGTGGCCCGCGCTGGACGCTCGACGGCGACTGGCTCGCGCCGGGGTCGCGCGGTCTGAGCAACCTCAGCGGACGGTCCCTGCGACTGAGGGTCGATCGCGGCGTCGCCTGTCTCGTCTTCCCCGAAGCCTGACGCCGGACCGGCGCATGCTGTGGCAGAATCGCCCCGGCGAGCGCGAGGGAGGAGGACGGAGATGATCGAGGAACGCGGCGGCTGGTTCGTGGTCAACGTCAAGGACGCCAACTGGCAGACATCCGACGCCTTCGGCTCGGGTTGCAACTTCGAAAAGGAGGGCCCCTTCTCCGACGTCGGCATCAACC
>JBFFZZ010000194.1:0-6057 GCA_041568335.1 Candidatus Polarisedimenticolaceae bacterium
GAGCTACGCGTTCCTGCTCAAGGCGACATCGCTCGCCGCCCGCGCCGAGGCGCGGGCGACCGGCATCAAGATTCAGCTCGTCCAAGCCGCGGTGGCGTCACACCGCTCGGCGCTCCAGCACGACCTGTGGACCCTCGACATCGCGCCTTACATCGACGTGATCCCGCTCGAGCTGACCGATTCGTTACGCGGCGATGCGCTGGCGCGAAGACTCGGCGAGTGGACCGTGGCGACGCTCCAGCATCCGCCGGCGCCGCGGTTGTGGCTGATCGCCTCCACGGGCGATCCGGGTGCCCGCGCCGCGGCCTGTCTCGAGGCGCTCTCGGCGGGAGCCTCCGTCGCCTGGATCGACGCGGTAGCCGACGACGAGCGGACGACGGCGTGGATCGAGCGCACCCATGAGCTCGTCGCGCAGGAGTACGCCCCGGCCCCGCTCGGCAACGCCAGCCTGGTCGATGCGCAGGGCGACGAGATCGGCGGCGCGCGCGCGCTGTCGCGGATGTTCAACGCGGACACGGCCACGACCCTGGTGTTCTACCGGGCGCCCGGTGAGCGGCTGGAGTCGCCGACCGATCGCCTGGTGTTGCCCGACCGTGCGATGCGCGAGACCGAGTTGATCGATCTGCTGACCGGGGAGTCCGATCGCATCGGGAGCGCGCCCTACGAGGCCGGCCGCTCGGTGCGCGTGCGCCGCGGTGATTACCCGCTGGCCGTGCGGTTCGTCCGTCCGAGCGGTCCGCTGGAGCTCCCACCCGAAGCGGTCCAGGCGACCGGCACGCGCGAGCCGACCGCCGAGGAGATCCTCGCCGCGCACCGCCAGGTCCAGCGCGAGCAGGACGATCGGCTGGAACGCTACACCGCGCGCGGACGCACCGACCTGCACTTCAGCCTGACGGCGGGAGGCTCCACGATCGACTACTCCGTGGAGTCCAACTACTTCTGGGAGCGCGGCCGCCCGATGGATTGGGAGGAGACCGATTACTTCATCAACGGCAGCCGGCTCAACTGGAAGAAGATCCCCGAGATCCCCCTGATCCAACCCGAAAAGGTCTTGACCTTACCGCTCGACCTGACGCTCGATCGCACCTACGTCTACCGCAAGGTCGGCCGGGACCGCGTGGCCGGACGTGACGCCTGGGTGTTGGCGTTCGAGCCGGCCGACCCCGATGCCTCTCTGAGCCTCTACCGCGGCCGCGTCTGGATCGATGCCGAGACGTTCGTGCGCGTCAAGACCTCGCTGGTCCAGACCGAGCTCGAGCCACCGGTGCTGTCCAACGAAGAGATCGATCATTTCCACGAGTTTACCGGGCCCGAAGGACACGCCTACCGGCTGCTGGCCAAGGTCGACGGGCAGCAGATTTGGAACGCCGCCGGCCGGAACTTCGTTGTCCGGCGGGAGCTGAGCTTCTGGGACGTACGCATCAACCCGCCGGCGGAGGAGTTCGAGGCGGCGCGTCGGCAGGCCTACGACGGCGACAACAAGATGATGCGCGAGACGGACGAGGGGATCCGCTACCTCGATCGCACCGAGGACGGCAGCCGTGTCGTCCGCACCAAACCCGATGCGAGCCGTCTGTTCGTCCTGGGTGGGGCGTTCAAGGACCAGTCCAGTGACGGCGTGCGGCCGCTCGCCGGGGTCAACTACCTCAACTTCAACGTGTGGAACCGCGGGATTCAGTTCAACGCGTTCCTCGCCGGGCTGGTCAACTTCGTGACCTTCAGCGATCCGAACGCGTTCGATCGCAGCTGGGACGTCACCGTGGACGCTGCGGTGTCGGCGCTCAAGGGCGGCGACCAGGTTTACTCCGGCGCTACCGAGCTCGTGCTGGAGCAGGTCGACTCCCGTACGCAGAACGTCTCTTTTCGTCTCGGGATCCCGGTCGCGAAGTTCGTCAAGCTCAGCGTGGGTGGGGGCGTGCGCTATCGCGAGTACTTCCAGGATTCGGACACGCTGGGTTTGATCGCCGCCTACAACATGAACCCGGCGAACACGCCGCTACGGTTGGTGCTGCCACCGGATCATTTCGAGTACAGGACCCGGGCCGGGCTCGAGTACGCGCGGCGTGGCTGGACCCTGTCGCTGGCCGGCGGCGTCGTCCGGCGCAGCGAGTTCGGGCGCTTCGGTCTCGTCGAGGACGTGACGGGGACCCCCGTCCGGTTCGACCCGACGACGGCGACCTACGTGCCGGGGCCGGTCGATCCAGTTCAAGAGCGCTTCACGCAATACGGCCTGACGGCGAACAAGGAATGGCTGTTGCCGAAGTTCCAGAAGATCCGCGCCGAGCTCAACGTCATGCACGGCGAGGATCTGGACCGCTTCAGCCGCTACGGGTTCAGCCTGTTCGGGAACACGCGTCTCAACGGCTTCGCCGGCTCCGGGGTGCGCTTCGACTCCGGCCGCATCGCGCGCGCCGGTTACTCGTTCAGCATCCTCGAGGCGATTCGCTTCGACGCGGTCGTCGAGTCCGCCTGGGTGCGCGACGACGCCTCGATGTCGGGCACGCAGAACCACGGCGGCGCCGGGATCGCCGCGAACTTCGTCGCGCCATGGAAGCTGGCCTTCCAGGTCAGTTACGGCCGCTCGCTGTGGTCCGACATCCCCGAGCTCGAAGGGAACAGTGAATTCCTCGTGGTGGCGCTGCGTCTGTTCTAGTTATAGTGCGTGGGCCATGCGCATCCTGCTCCTCGTCGACTCTTGTTTTCCGAGCAAGCGATCGAGCGCCAAACACATGCGCGATCTCGCGATCGAGCTCACGCGCCTGGGCCACGACGTCACCCTCGCGGCGCCCGATCCGATCTCCACGGAACGATTTTCCGTCACGGAGGAGGCGGGCTTCACCGCGTTGCGCTTCCGCTCGGGGCGCCTCAAAGGCGCCGGCCGTGTATTCCGCACGATCAACGAGTGGCGGCTCAGCCCTCGGATGTGGAGCGCGGGTAAGCGCTACTTTCGCGATCATCCCCACGACCTGATCGTCTCCTACTCGCCGACGATCTTTCTCGGCACGTTGCTGCACCGGCTCAAGAGGCTGTGGGGTTGCCCGGTCTTTCTGATTCTGCGCGACATCTTCCCGCAATGGACCGTCGATGCCGGCGTGCTGCGCGAGGGTAGCCCGATCCTGCGCTTCTTCCGCGGCAAGGAGCGGCTCCAGTACGAGGCCTGCGACGTGATCGCGGTGCAGTCACCGGCCAACCTGCGCTACTTCGAGGAGTCGGGGCTGGACCGACGCTACAAGCTCGACGTGCTCTACAACTGGGCCGTCGCCGACGAACCCGGCGTCCCCCGGACGAGCTTCCGGCGCGACCTCGGCCTCGAGGACAAGGTCGTCCTCTTCTTCGGCGGCAACCTGGGGGTCCAGCAGGACATGGACAACCTCGTCCGGCTCGCCGAGAACCTGCGCGACGACGACTCGATCCGGATCCTGCTGATCGGGGAGGGCAGCGAGGCCGAACGCATCGAGCGCCAAATCGAGACCCGACGATTGGACAACCTGATCCTGCGCCCCGCCGTCGATCAGACGACCTACCTGGGTCTGGTTCGCGAATTCGACGTCGGTCTGATCACGCTGGACCGGCGCTTACGCCACCAGAACTTCCCCGGCAAGCTGTTCAGCTACTTCGCCGCCTCGAAACCGGTGCTGGCCAGCATCAACCCGGGCAACGATCTGCGCGAGATCCTCGAGCAAAGCGGGGCCGGGCTGGTCTGCGAGAACGGCGAAGACGACCTCCTGCGCAACAGCGCGCGCCGACTCGCGCGCGATGCCGAGCTCCGTGGGCGTATGGGCGCCGCCGGCCGCGCATTGCTCGAGTCGAAGTTCTCCGTCTCCGGCGCCGCGCGTCAGATCCTCTCGCACTTCTCCGCCTAGGCTGGACCCGCGAGGATGCGGGCGCAGGTATCGAAGCGGTACCGTTCGAGCAGCATCTCGAGCTTGGGTCGCGTGGTCCGCGTGCCGGTGTAGCACTTGAAGCGGCGCATCAGCGGCATCGGGACCCGTGGGCAGTCGGGCGCAAAGTCGCGCGGGTGCAGGTAGACCACGCCGGGAAGACCCTTGCGGTTGAGCTGGTTGAAGCCGGCGCGGATCAACGAGCCGGGGAGCACGCGCAGGTAGCCGCCACCGCTGAAGGGCAAACGGAACGGGCCCCAACGCATCACGCTCATCGGCAACTCGGGCATCGGACGACCGCTGGGGGCGATCGTCGAGACGTGCGGCCTCGGCGGGCAGGGGTAGCCGCCGTGGCCTCGGGAGGCGGGGAACAGGCTGGCGTCGTACTGGATCCCGACGTCGTGGAGCACGTCGAAGGCCCACTCGGTGCCGGGTGTGATCGAGAAGCTCGTGGCGCGAAAACCGCGGATCCGTTTGCCGCTCTGCGAGGCGAGCAGGTCGATCGAGCGCTGCAGGTCCTCGCGGAACTCGTCGGGGCGCATCTCGTAGACCTTGCGGTGCCAGTGGCCGTGCGTGGCGACCTCGTGGCCGGCCGCGACGATCGCAGGGACGATCTGGGGGTAGCGCTCGGCGACCCAGCCGAGCACGAAGAACGTCGCCCGCGATCCGCTGCCGTCGAGAATCTCGAGGATCTCACGGGTGTACCGCACGACCAGCGTTTCCAACTCCGGCCAACGTTGCGGGTCCTCGACGGCCGGGATCTCGACCATGTGAAACCAGTCCTCGATGTCGAAGGAAAGCGCGTTGACGATCGGGCCGGGGGAGGACATGGCGTTAGCGGAACCTGCGGCCGGACGCGCGGAACCGTTTGCCGTCCTCCGGCGTGGGCATGGAGAAGGACGTCGCCTGCGACTCCTCGTTCTCGAGCAGCTCTGGATCGCCGGCCTCGATCCGTTGCACCGCCTCGATGAGGCACTCCGCGCCGAGATCCTTCGAGCGCGCCATGATGTCCTCGAGCGTGTCGTGCGGGTGGATCCGGTAGCGCCGCTGGACCACGATCGGGCCACTGTCGAGCTTGCGATCGACGAAATGCACGCTGATCCCGCCCTCGGTCTCGCCGTTGAGCAGCGTCCAGAAGCTGGGCATCAGGCCGCGGTACTTCGGCAGCAAGGCGCCGTGACAGTTGATGATGCCGGCAGGAGTCTGTCGGCGCAGCTTCTTGCGGTAGAGCTGGGTCCCGGAGATCGACACGATCAGCTCGACGTCGAGAGAACGCAAATGCGCGAGGAACGCCTCGTCGTTGACGTTGACCGATTCGGTCACCGGGACGGAGTACTTGCGCGCGACCGAGCGCACGCTGTACGGCTGCCGCGTCGAGCCGGTCAGCTCGGCCAACTTCGCGCGTAGCTTGAACCAGGCGTAGCGCCGGACTTTCCACTGGAAGTACCGGAAGCCGTAAACCCGGTAGAGATCGAACGCGGTCTGCAGCACGCTGCGCTTGCCCTGGTTGACGCCCTGGATGTTGATCCCGGCAGTCGAGTCGGCGAACTCGCGCAGGTACTTGTCCAGAACCTTGGGCAGGAAGAACGGATCGTTCTGGATGAAGACGTACTTGATCACGGCGGGCTCGAACTCGCTGAAAGATACGGCCGGACCAGTCTAGCCGCCATCCTCTTCGATCGTCTATGCTCTCGCACGATGGAGGTGAGCGTTGTCCGATCAAGCCTCGCCGGCGAGCCGTTTGCTCCTCGGCCTTGCGATGAAGGTCTGGTACGTCCTGTCGCTACCTTTCGCGATCGCGATCATCCTCGGTTCGAGTCGGATCCACCCGGCCTATCGCGTCGGTTGGTTTCGTCGCACCATGCTCGGGGCCAGGATGTTCTGGAACAAGCTGCGGGTTCCCACCGGTACCAACTACAAGGCGCATCTCGCGATGGCGCTCAAGATCCTCGAAATCCCTCCTGAGGTCGAGGGGGACGTCGTCGAATGCGGCTGCTGGAAGGGCGGGAGCAGTGCCAACCTGTCTCTCGTGTGCCGTCTTGTCGGGCGACGGCTCCTGATCTACGACTCTTTCGAAGGCTTGCCGGAGGCCAAGCCCGGGGATCGAGAGGGTGCGGGGTACTCGGCAGGCGACTACAGGGGATCCGAGGACGAGGTGCGGGCCAACATCGCCCGC
>JBFFZZ010000195.1:0-6047 GCA_041568335.1 Candidatus Polarisedimenticolaceae bacterium
CGAGCACCTTGATCGACATCGACTGGCGCAGCGCGGGGTGGTCCCAGTCGCCGCGCGGCCAGCGCGCCACCCCGAAGGGCACGGGATCGAATCTCAGTTCCACGTTGTACTCCGACTTCATGCGGAACTTCAGCACGTCGAATTGCAGCGGGCCGACGGCGCCGAGGATCGGCGCCGCCGTGCCCGCGCCCGGCTCCGAGAAGAGCTGGACCAGCCCTTCCTGCGTCAGCTGCTCCAGCCCCTTGGCCAGCGCCTTGCGCCGCTCGACCTCGGCCACGCGAACGCGGACGAAGTGCTCCGGTGAGAAGCTGGGGATGCCCTCGAAGTGAAACCCGCCGTCATCGGCGAGCGTGTCGCCGATGCGGAAGATGCCCGGATCGAACAGGCCGACCACATCGCCGGGGTAGGCTTCCTCGACTTCCTTCCGATCGCGCGCCATCAGCAACGTCGAGTTGGCCAGCCGCAGCTTCTTCTTCGTGCGGACATGCTGCGTCTGGGCCCCTTTCTGGAAGCGGCCCGAACAGACGCGCACGAACGCGACCCGATCGCGGTGGTCGACGTCCATGTTCGCCTGGATCTTGAAGACGAACCCGCTGAAGTCGGTCCTGGCCGGATCGATCGGGCCGTTGTCGGACGGGCGTGCGTAGGGCGCCGGGGCCATCTCGAGGAACCGGGTCAGGAACGGCAGCACACCGAAGTTGGTCAGCGCGCTGCCGAAGAAGAGGGGAGACAGCAACCCCTGCGACACCTGGTCGGCGTCGTAGGCTTCGCCCGCGCCCTCGAGCAGCTCCAGCGACTCGTTGAGCTCGGCCGCCTGATCGCCCGTCGCCTCGACCAGCTCCGGGCTGTCCGGCCGGCCCTCGAGCACGGTCTCGACGACCTGTTCGGTCCCGTGGCGGCCGCCCTCGAACAGGTGGAGCCGGCGCGCCATCCGGTCGTAGACGCCGCGAAACTCCTTCCCGGCGCCGACCGGCCAGTTGATCGGCGTCGCGTGGATCCCCAGGACCTCCTCGATCTCACCCATCAGCTCCAGCGGATCACGGCCTTGGCGGTCCATCTTGTTGATGAAGGTGAAGATCGGGATACCGCGCATACGACAGACCTTGAACAGCTTGCGGGTTTGCGGCTCGACGCCCTTGGCAGCGTCGATCAGCATCACCGCGCTGTCGGCCGCGGTGAGCGTGCGGTAAGTGTCCTCGCTGAAGTCGTGGTGGCCCGGCGTGTCGAGGATGTTGACCCGCATGCCTTCGTGCTCGAACGTCATGACCGAGCTCGACACGGAGATGCCGCGTTGCTTTTCGAGCGCGAGCCAGTCGCTGGTGGCGTGGCGTGCCGCGCGTCGCGCGCGTACGGCTCCCGCCTGGCGGATCGCGCCACCGTAAAGCAACAGCTTCTCGGTCAGCGTCGTCTTGCCGGCGTCGGGATGGGAGATGATCGCGAACGTGCGGCGCCGGTCGATCTCCCGCCGGAGCTGGGTCTCGGTGATCTTGCTCATGGTTCGGTCGGACGGCGCGAAGGGCGCCCTCGGAGCGACGGATTATAGAGGTCGGGCCGAAACGGTGCCGCTATCGGGTCTCGCCCCCCCGATAGGAGTCGCCCAGCCCCGGGGTGATCTCACGAACCGGCGGGTGGGCCCGGAACATCGGGTGCGGGACCTCGGTCGGCGTGGGGCCGTCGTCGGGGGCCGCTCTTCCGCCTCCGCGCTGCCCGTGATAGGCCGGCCGATGAGGCACGCGGAGCGGATAGTAGGGATACGCCGTGCCGTGGCCCACCGGACGGTCGGCCTCGATCTCCACGCGGTCACGTTCCAGCTCGTGATCCCGATCCGAGGTGATCTTCGCGCGCTCGCGATCGATGAACGCGGCGACGAACTCCCAGGCCTCCGCATCGAAGGTGGTGTCGACGAGCGGTCGTCCCGTCGGAAGCGGCTCGAGCTTCTCGACGTCCGCGTTGGTGTAAAGGACGATGTCCTCGTCGTCGGCCGGAGCCGCCGCGGCGAGGCCCGGCGCCGCGGCCAGCAAGAAAATCGCCGTGATGCGCCTCGTGACTCTCATGTCACGCCCCTTTCCCCTCGGACTTCCATGAGCATACGGGGATCCGTGTCGCCCGGCAACCGACACGGTGCATTGCGATAGAATCGACTGCAAGCGAAGGGAGTTTCCCATGATCCAGCGATTCGCGTGGGCGGGCGTGCTCTCGATCTTGCTCTCCGGCGGTGCGGCGGCCGACTCACCCGACTGGCTGCTGAAAAGCGCCGAGCGTCTGTTCCAGCGTGTCTACGCGCGTCCCGTGGCCGCTTGTCCCGACGGGCTCGATCGAATCGGCAACGCGTCGGTCGCGATCTGCGCAACCTACGACCGGGGCCTGGATCGACTGAAGAAGACGCTGAAGCAGTTCGATGACCCGCCCAACCGCGCGGTGACCGAGGTCGTTCCGAATGCCTTCGGTCCGCCTTCGAGACACACGAGCCGTATCTACTCGTTCCAGCGAACCTGGCGCAGACAGGGGGACTTTCACTTTCGGGACTGGCTCGAGGACGGGGAGCTGCTCGTGATCGCTCTCCAGGAGTCGACGGAACGGTTGGCCGTCATGCCGAAGGACTCCTGCCTCGAACCCGAGGTGCGTGCTCGAAAGGACCTCTACTTCGACGGCGGTGAGTCGTTCGTCGCCGCCGACGCGATCGAGAGCCCGCTGCCGAAAGGACCTCCGAAATCACCGAGCGGGTCGAGGAAAGGCGGCGATGCGGTGGTGCAGTTCGTCGTCGATCGTGGTGGCGTGGTCCGCGACGCCTGCGTGATGCACTCCCACCCCGGCGGGTTCGGCAAGCGCGCGTTGAAGATCCTCGACCAGTGGGTCTTCGTGCCGGCGACGATCGACGGGGAACCGGTGGATTCGGTCGTGTCGATCGCCTTCACCTGGCGGCAGCGCGCGTGGGACTACGAACGGACGTCGCGTCACGTGCGGCCCTGACCGGCGGCATTATAATCCCGTCCGTCGTGTTCCCCCGTCACCCATCGTGGTTCGTCCTTCCCGCGGCGCTCCTGCCGGTGCTCAGCTGTGCCGGGCCACAGGAGGCGACCACCGCTCTCGACCCCCATGCCGGACACCGGATGGCCGCCGATGGGGGAGACGGGACCGCGCCAAAGCAACCCGAGGGTCACCACCGGATGCTCCGCGAGCTTGCCGACATCGCCACGCGGATCAACGAAGAGAACCCCTACCTCGGGGACCGGCTCGCCGTCCAGATCCGTGCCGATCTCGCGGCGCAGGACGAGACCACGAGTCTCCCGGAACGCTGGATCGTCCGCGTCGAGCTGGCCGGGCAGGAGATGCGGCTCGGCAACCAGGAGCGCGGGATCGCGCTCTACGAGGAGGCGCTGAAGCTGCTCGGCGAGTCCGCGGACCCGGTGCCGCGGGAGTACTACGTCCGCAACGTCTACGAGATGGGTGTCGCGTACATGCGCTGGGGCGAGACCCTCAACTGCGTCGAGCGTCACTCGAGCGACAGCTGCCTGTTGCCGATCCGGGGGGAAGGCGTTCATGTCGACCCGCGAGCCTCGACGCATGCGATCCGCTACCTGACCGAAGCGGCCGACCGCTCCACCCCGGGCTCTCGCGAGGCGATGCGCGCCCGCTGGCTGCTCAACATCGCCTACATGACGCTGGGACGCTGGCCCGACGAGGTCCCCGAGCATCTGCGGATCGATCCTTCGAGATTCGAGTCGGAGGAGCCTTTCCCGCGGTTCCGCGAGATCGCCCCGCAGCTCGGTCTGGACACGTTCGACAACGCCGGAGGCGCGATCGGCGAGGACTTCGACGGCGACGGCGATCTCGACGTGATGGTCTCGACATCGAATCCGGCGGGCCAGATGCGGTACTACCGCAACGAGGGGGACGGGACCTTCGTCGAGCGCACGGTCGCCGCGGGCCTCGAGGGGTTGATCGGCGGTCTCAACCTGATGCCCGCGGACTACGACAACGACGGCGACGTCGATGTGCTGAGCCTGCGCGGTGCGTGGTGGAAACAGCGCGGCCTGCATCCCAACTCGCTGATCCGTAACAACGGCGACGGGACGTTCACCGACGTCACGTTCGACGCCGGCCTCGGAGAAGTGCACTACCCGACCCAGACGGCGGGGTGGGCCGATTACGACCTCGACGGCGACCTCGACCTGTACATCGGTAACGAGAACGGCAACGCGCAGCGGCTCGCGAAGGCCGACGGCCTGCCCTTCGCCCACGCGCCGAGCCAGCTCTTCCGCAACAACGGCGACGGCACGTTCACCGATGTCGCGGCCGTGGCCGGCGTCGAGAACATGGAGTTCGCCAAGGCCGTCATCTGGGGCGACTACAACAACGACCGCTATCCCGATCTCTACGTCTCGAACTTCGGGCACCTCAACCGGCTGTATGAAAACCGGGGCGACGGCACCTTTGTCGATGTGGCGGAGCAGGCCGGCGTCACCCGGCCGATCCTCAGCTTCCCGGTCTGGTTCTGGGACGTGAACAACGACGGTCATCTCGATCTCTACGTCGCTGCGTACGGTTCGGACGTCGCCACCGTGGCGGCCTCCTACCTGGGGCTCGGTGACACCGGGGGCGGAGAGCTGCCGTACCTCTACCTGGGCGACGGCAACGGTCGCTTCCGCGACGTCGCCCGGGAATGGAACGTGATCCGCCCGACCCTGCCGATGGGCAACAACTTCGGCGATCTCGACAACGACGGCTTCCTCGACTTCTACCTAGGCACGGGCTATCCGTCGTACGAGGGGCTCGTGCCGAACCGGATGTACCGCAACCGGCGGGGCACCGGATTCGCCGAGATCACGACGGCCGGGAACTTCGGTCACTTGCAAAAGGGCCATGCCGTCGTCTTTGCGGACTTCGACAACGACGGGGACCAGGACGTCTACCAGCAAATGGGTGGGGCCTGGGCCGGCGACGCCTACGGTAACTCGTTCTACCTCAACCCGGGATTCGACCATCACTGGATCAAGATCAACCTCGTGGGGGTCCGATCGAACCGGTTCGGGGTGGGGGTGAGGATCCGTCTCGATCTCGTCGAGGACGGCAAGCGGCGCTCGATCCACCGCCGCGTCTCGAGCGGCGCCAGCTTCGGTGGCAACCCCTTCCGCCGCGAGATCGGCGTCGGGTCGGCAACCCGGATCGAGGCCCTCGAGATCTACTGGCCGGTGAGCGACACCACGCAACGGTTCGAGAACGTGGACGTCGACCAGTGGATCGAGATCATCGAGGGCGAATCGGACTATCGCAGGCTCCCGTTGAAGAGCTTCGAATTGGGCGGGTCCGTGTCGGATTCGTGATACGTTCTCGCCATGAGCCTCAAGCACGTTCAGCGAACCTACGAGAAGCTCGGTGAGAAAGCGCCGCTCTACGCCGTGCTCTCCGACTGGGGTTACGACAAGGACCCCGAGTTGGTCTTCGCCAGCGGCCGTAAAGAAATCGCCGACCAGCTCGCGCACGTTCGCGACCTCGGGTTCCGGCCGCACCCCGACCGTGCGCTCGACTTCGGTTGTGGTGTCGGCCGTTTGAGCCAGGCGCTCGCCGAGAGCTTCGATCGCGTCGACGGCGTGGACATCTCGGAGACGATGGTCCGCGCCGCCGTCCAGTTCAACCGTCACGGGGACAAGGTCAAATACCACGTCAACACCAACGACGACCTGCGGCTGTTCGACGACGACGCCTTCGATTTCATCTACTCCAACATCACGTTGCAACACATCCCACCGGAGTACGCGCTCCGCTACGTCGCCGAGTTTCTGCGCGTCCTGCGGCCCGGTGGGGTCGCCGTGTTCCACATTCCCGGGGGCAAGTCCTACAAGCCGGGTTCTTTCGGTGCCAGGCTGTACAACGTCCGTCGCATCTGGTTGCGGCGTTGGTGGAAACGGCTTCGCGGGCGGCCCGCCGTGGACATGCACCACATCGGCGAGGATCTGGTGCGGGACACGATCGACAACAGCGGGGGTCGTCTCATCGAGGTGTCCCGGCAGGGGTCGGTCCGGCGCAAGCGCTACGGGATGCGTTAC
>JBFFZZ010000196.1:0-6041 GCA_041568335.1 Candidatus Polarisedimenticolaceae bacterium
CCGCCTTGGCCGACGCCTGGACGAGCGGCCCGACCGGCGGAACGATCCAGGCCGGGAGCAAAGGCTCCCCCGCCGTTCAATCCGGGACGGTGGAATGGGATACGACGGAGCTTCCGGAAGGCCTCTACGACGTGCGGCTCGCGGTGACCGATCAGGCGGCGAACGATCCCGCCGAAGGTCGGCGGACCCGGGGTACGATTCATCGTGTGACCGTCGACCGCACGGCGCCGTCCGTCGAGGTACGCAGCCTGGGCAATGGCCGTTTCGAGGTCGTGCTGTCCGACGAGGTCAGCCGCGTCAAGCGCCTGGTGTTGCTGCGTGACGGACGGACGGCGGCGCGGGTGCGCTCGGCGGACGGTGTGTGCGACTCGCGGCGCGAGAGGTTCGAATTCGCGCTGCCGCAGGCCGCGGCGATCTGGAAGGTCCGTGGAGAAGATCTCGCCGGCAATTCGGTCGAGGCCGAGCTACCGCGCGAGTAACGGAAGGGGAACTTCATGAAGCTAGGTCAACGGCTGTGCTGGATACTCGCGCTCGTCTGCCTCGCCGCGTTCTGCGCGCCTGCCGAGGCGCCGTCGAAAGATGAGCCGCGTGTGGTGCAGATGCACATCACGCAGGATCCGGCCTCGCTGTCGTTGATCGGGAAGACCGATCTGAACTCCGAAATCGTCGGGATGCGGCTTACGGATGCACTGGTACAGTACGACGATAAACTCGTGATACGACCGTTGCTCGCGGAGTCCTGGGAATTCTCGGAGAGCGACAAGACGATCACGTTCAAGCTGCGCGAGAACGTCCGCTGGCATGACGGCGAACCGGTCACCTCGGCCGACGTCGTGTTCACGATCGACAAGCTGCGCGAGCCCGAAACGGAGAACCTCCCGTGGGCCCCGGCGCTGGACAAGCTGGTGCGACTCGAGGCTCCGGACGAGCATACCGTCGTCGCCACCTACTCGGAAATCAAACCCGACGCGCTGGACGCCTGGCGCACACCGATCCTGCCGGAGCACATCGCCGGGCAGGACGAGGATCTCTTCAACGGGCGCTTCGTCGAGCACCCGATCGGCTGCGGACCGTTCAAGTTCTTGCACTACATTCGCGGCCAGGAGATCGTCATGGAGGCCAACGACGACTACTGGGGCGGGCGGCCCGAGATCGATCGACTCGAGCTGAAGATCTTCGCCGACCAGCAGACCGCCTACCAGGCGATGATGACCGGCGATTTGCACATCATGGTGATGGCGGCCAATCTCTGGCAGCAGGCTCGCGAGAGCGAGCAGGCCGCCGCTTTCGAATTCACCAGCTACAAGAAGTACAGCGTTTATATCCTCGGCTGGAACCAGCTCAACAATCCGTTCTTCGGCGATGCCCGGATGCGCCGAGCGCTGGTGCTGGCGCTCGATCGCGAGAGTTTTATCGCGAACGTCGCCGGCGGGATGGCCCACGTCGGCGCCACGACGTTCCCCCCGTCTTCGGACTGGGTCGCTCCCGATGTCGAGCCCTATGGCTACGATCCGGATGAAGCGCGTCGTCTTCTGGAGGAAGTGGGCTGGGTCGACACCGACGGCGACGGCGTGCGTGAAAAGAACGGCCAGCGTCTGGCCTTCACATTGATGGTGCCGAAGAGCTCCCAGCAACTGACCAGCTGGATCGCGGACTGGCAGCAACAGTCCTGGGTCGACATCGGCGCCGACGTCACCGTGGACCAGCTGGAGTGGCAGACGCTGCGCGAGCGACGCAAGGAGAGGAACTTCCACGTTCTCGCGCAAACCCTCCAGTTCACCAACCCCGACATGTACGATCTCTACCACTCCAGCGCGACGGATCGTTACAACTTCTGGGGCAACAACGATCCGGAAATCGATCGTCTGCTCGATGCGGTGCGCTACACGTTCGATCCCGAACAACGCCTCGCGGCGATGCACGGGGTGCAACGCTGGCTCCACGACCATGAGCCGGTCACGGCGGTGTTCTTCTTCGACGCACCGTTGATCTACGACAAGCGGCTGCGCGGTGTCCGGCCGTCGCCGCTGGGCTACGCGGCCTCGATCCACGGACCGCGTGAATGGCGCTGGTCCGACGAAGCGAGCTAGCGGCGCGGTGCTGCGACGGATCGTGAGCCGGCTGGCGACCGGGGCGTTGACGCTGCTGCTGGTCACCCTGCTCGTCTTCGGGTTGATCCAGCTCGCCCCGGGCGACCCGCTGGCCGTGCAGGACGACGGGATGGAACGGCTCTCGAGGGCCGACCGTGCGGCGCTCGCCGCCTACTACGGTTTCGACCGCCCGCTCTCCGCGCAGTACGCGTCGTGGCTCGGGCGGCTGCTGAAGGGGGACCTCGGGACCTCGATCCGCGACCGCCGCCCGGTCTTGGAGAAGATCGCGGAACGACTGCCGGTCACGCTGTCCCTCAACGCGTTGGCGCTGTTCCTCATCGTGGCGCTGTCGGTGCCCATCGGCGCTGCCGCGGCGCTGAATCCCGGATCGATCGCCGATCGCTGGAGCGCGACCGCCACTTACCTTTTATATGCGGTCCCCATCTTCTGGGCCGCCCTCCTGCTCCAGCGGCTGTTCGCGGTGCGCCTCGGCTGGCTGCCGCTCTACGGCAGCGGGGGCGTCACCGGGATCCCACGGTTCGCGAACATGGTGCTGCCGGTGGTCTGCCTGACCTACGGCGGTCTGGCCTATGTCTCGCGGTTCGTGCGCGCCAACCTGATCGAATCGACCCGCTTCGAGACGATCCTCTCGGCGCGCGCGCGGGGGCTGACCCGGTTCACCATCCTGGTCCGTCATGGTTTCCGGCTGGCGGCGGTGCCGATGCTGACCCTTGCCGGCTTCCTGATCCCCGCCCTGTTTGCGGGGTCGGTGATCGTGGAGACCGTCTTCCAGCTCCCGGGGCTGGGCTGGCTGTTCATCGACGCCGCCTACCAGCGCGACGTCCCGGTGTTGCTCGGCGTGACCTTGATCTCCGGCACGGCGGCGCTCGCCGGGATCCTGTTCGCCGATCTGACCTACGCGCTCGCCGACCCGCGGGTACGTCGTGGCTGAGCGGCCCCGGCGGCCCGCGGCGCTCAACCGCGGCCTCGCGCTGGTGCTGGCGCTCGGCGGGGTCGCGGCCCTCGCTCCGTTGTGGGCCCAGGATCCGTTGCGCATCGACCTCGGCGCCACGCTGGAGAGTCCGTCGGGCGCTCACTGGCTCGGCACCGACGCGCTGGGTCGAGACCTGACGGCGCGCATCGCGCATGGCGGCCGCGTCTCGCTGAGCATCGGCATCCTGACGTCGCTGTTCTCACTCGCGATCGGAGTGCCCTTGGGTGCGCTCGCGGGATACCGTGGCGGCTGGACCGACGCCACGGTCTCGCGTCTCATCGAGACCATCGCCTGCGTCCCGAGCCTGCTGCTCGCGATCGCGCTGCTCGCGATGTCCCCTGCGCTGCTGCGCGGGATACCCGACGTCTTGCGCGTCGCGCTGGTACTCGCCTTCGCGGGGTGGATCCCGGTGGCGCGATACATGCGTGGCGAGTTCCTGCGGTTGAAGAGCGCCGTCATGGTGGAAGCGGCGCGCGCCGCGGGCGCCTCCGACCTGCGCATCATGGTCCGCCACCTGTTGCCGTCGGCCCTCGCGCCGGTGCTCGTGACGGCGTCGTTCGCGGCCGCCTCCGCGATCCTGGTCGAGGCGGCGCTCTCGTTCCTCGGACTCGGCGTGCAGCCTCCGCAGCCCACCTGGGGGGGACTGCTCTCGGATGCGCGGGAGCAGATCGATCGAGGCTGGTGGCTGGCGGTCGTTCCGGGTCTGGCGCTCTACGGCGCCGTGCTCGGCTTCAACCTCATCGGAGAAGGAATCCGCGATCTGCTCGACCCGCGGGCAACTTGACAGAGCGAGGGGTCGGACTTCAGTCGGACCCGTCACTTTTTAAAACGTTCAGGCTACCGCTGCGATAGCCCTCCAGATCCTGAGCGACGAATCGGAAGCCGGCCGCACGTACCGCGGCGACGACACGGCGGCGCAACCCCGGATCGCGGAGCCGCCGGTCGCCTGCGGCGTCCAGCTCGAGCCGCGCGACCTCGCCGTGGTGCCGGACGCGGAGCTGCGCGAACCCGAGGCCGGCCAGCGCTCGCTCGGCACGCTCGACCTGCGCCAACCGCTCCGGCGTGACGGGCGTCCCGACGGGGATCCGCGACGCCAGGCAGGCGGCCGCGGGCTTCTCGCTGACGGGCAGCCCGAGATCGCGCGCGAGCGAGCGGACGTCCCGCTTGGTCAACCCCGCATCGAGCAGCGGGGCGCGAATCCCGTACTCCTCGGCCGCACGCATCCCCGGACGATCGTCGCCGAGATCGTCGACGATCGCGCCGTACGAAACGGTGTCGAACCCGCGCGTGCGCGCGATTCCCGAAAGGTGATCGAACATCTCGATCCTGCAGTGATAGCAACGATCGCCACTGTTGACTCGATATTCGGGGTTTTCCAGTTCGTGCGTTTCGACCTCGTCGTGATCGACGCCGACGAAGGCCGCGACCCGCCGCGCGGAGGCGCGCTCCTCCGGTGGGACGGAGGGCGAAAAAGTCGTCACAGCAGAGACTTTTTCCCGGCCGTTCGCGCGCGCCGTGAGCGCCAGCAACACCGCGCTGTCGACCCCGCCCGACAGCGCGACGAGCGTCCGTCCGGGGGCCTCGAAGAAGCGCAGGAGGGGGGCCGTAGGGGGGACGGTTGGAGCCTTCATAGAACGCTGACTACCTGTAATACGTGAAGGGGGCATCCGTCCCCCGCGTGCGGTGATCTCACCGCACTCCCGCTCTCGGAAAACATGAGGAACTTGGTGATTTTAGCATCGGATTTGTTTCAGGGCGGTGCGGTCGAAATGACCGCGTTCCTTCAGGGTTTCCGCCTTGACAACCCCTGTGACTCACCGTACAAAACACGGCATCCCAACAGGGGGGGATGTGTACGAAACGTACGCGAAGAACCAATTTAGTACGAGAACAGTCCCAACTGTGTTTGCAGGAGGAAGGCATGCGTAATCGTTTACTCTCCGGCTGGCGGCATTTTGTCGTTTTTGCCGTAGTCGTGAGTTTCGTCCTCGCTCCGGTTTTCGCCGGTAGCAAGGACCAGATCACGCCCATGATCGACAACCCGCAGGCGACCCCAGGCTTGCAGCAGGTCAATCGTGACGCTCAGCCCGATTCGAGCGTCGGCGATCTCGAACCTGTCACCCTGTACGCTCGGTCCAACTACGTTTGGCCGTACAGCGTACCGACACCCTACGGCTCGGTGAGCACCGAGAAGCTGGGTGCCCAGGGAACTCTGCGGACGGTCGTCGGAGCGTTGTCGATCAACGAACTGAGCAACCGTCTGCCGGAGGAGTTGCAGACGGCGAACCAGCTCGACGTCCTGGGAGCGCAGTATTTCATCGTCGATCTCGACAAGGCGTGGTTGCGCAACGGCGGAGCCGCCGATCTGTCGGCGATCGTCCAGGCTGCCGGCGGTCGAGTGGTCGGCGGGATGCCCGTCAACGCGGTGATCGCATTGCTGACGCGGGATGCGCTGGTGGACGTGCAGCTGCACGAGGGCGTCAGGGACGTGGTTCCGTTCCCGGCCGCGCTCAAGCTGCACCCGGACATCGGCCTGACTCCGCTTGCCAACCCGATCAAGGCGGTCTCGACCGTTTACGATCTCGACATCACGTTGTTCCGCGGTGAAGACGCCCAGCTGGTGGCCAAAGACATCATCGCCCTCGGCGCCGAGGTCACCGCGGCCGCCGGCCGTACGATCCGCGCTTCGGTGGATCGCTCGAAACTGGCGCAGATCGCTCAGCTCCAGCCCGTCATGGTCATCCACGAGGCGGTCCCGAACCGCCCCGCCGGTGAAGAAACGACAATCACGATCCAGACCGGCGGCTTCCAGGGCCGCGGGACGATCGGCCCGTACCACCTCGCCGGGATCAACGGCAGCGGCAACGGTGTCGGTGGCACGTCCCCGCAGGTGCTGATGGTCATCGACAGCGGTGCCCAGCTCGACGCCGCGGACCTCGCGGACACGCACAACTCCG
>JBFFZZ010000197.1:0-5959 GCA_041568335.1 Candidatus Polarisedimenticolaceae bacterium
GAAAGGGCACGCCGACCTGGCGATCGGGAACATCGTCGGGTCCAACGTCTTCAATCTGCTGTTCATCCTGGGCGTGTCGGCCTCGATCAGCGCCGTTCCCGTCCCGGTCGATCGTGGACGGCTCGATCTGGCGGCTCTCGCCTTGTTCTCGATCCTGCTCTTGCCGTTCGGCATCACGCAAAAGAAGCTGCTCCGCTCCGAGGGCGCGCTGCTCCTCGCGGGGTACGTCGGGTACATGCTTTGGCGGACCTTCCTCTAGGATCAAAAGGCCTCCAATACGACGATTTCTTGGACACACTTGCCATCGTTTGGGGCGGATCTATGTTTCGTCCGGAGAGGGATTTCGATGCCGAGACAGGTTCAAGATCGCCGCGAAGACTGGCGTCAAAAGCTGCCCGAGTACATCGGGGCGGAGATCGCCTTCACCGGCCCGGACGGGGAAGCTCACCGCTACCCGCTCACGGAGCTGAGCGTGAGCGGCGGCTCGTTCGAGCTCCCCTCGCGGGTCCCCGGACTCGAACCAAACGCCGCCTGCAGCAACGGCCGCATCTGCGTCGGTGATCTCGAGATCAAGGTCAACATGCAGATTCGGCACGTGACTCGCGGCATCGGAACCAAATACGAGTGTGGCGCGAGGATCTTCCCCACGAGCGACGAGGACCGCAACGAGATCGCGGCCTTGATCTCGCGACTCAACTCGATGCCGACGGTCTGACGATGAAAGCGACGCTGGAAACCCCGGCCCAGATGCTCGAGCGGCTCGATCGGATGGGCCTGGAGCGCGTGAAGGCTCTGGTCGAGAGCGGCCATTTCGAAGCGAAGACGATCGGACTGGTCACCGGCTGGATCAAGCGAAAAGAAGAAGAACGGTTTCCGACCACCCCCGAACCCTCGGCCGAGGAGGTCGCGCGCGAGGCGCTCAAAACGGCCCGCCAGGCGCAGGCCGAGGCCCGCAAGGCCCGCCATGCCGCCGCCAGCGCCCGGCGCGCGTCGACGATCGCGCTGGTCGTCGCCGGCGCCGCTGCGGTCATCGCGGTGCTGGGCCTGTTCGCGGCCGCGATCCGCTAGACCGACTCCCTGAGGCCATCCGTGTCCCCTTTTGCCCCGATTCCGGGCACTGTCGCGGGGCGACCGAATTAGCTAGAATCCGCCCCTTGTAACCGGCCGATCCTGAGAGTGATCCCGACATGATCGTAGGAACCGTCAAGGAAACCTTCCCGGGGGAGACGCGTGTCGCGTTGACGCCCTCCGTGCTCGGGTCGCTGACCAAGCTCGGCGCCGAAGTGCTCGTCGAGTCGGGGGCCGGTGTGGCGGCGGGCTACCCCGATACCACGTTCGCGGAGAAAGGCACGAAGATCGTCTCGCGCGCGGAGGTCTTTTCCACGGCCGATGTCGTGCTGCAGATCCGCGGCCTCGGCGCGAATCCGGAAGCCGGCAAGGCCGACATCGCGTCGACCCGCCGTGGCCAGGTGCTCATCGCTTCGTTCGAGCCGCTGACCGCGGCGGACGCTGTGAAGACGATCGCGGACACCGGCGCGACGCTGTTCGCGCTCGAGCTCGTCCCGCGGATCACGCGCGCGCAAAGCATGGACATCCTCAGCTCGATGGCGACGATCGCCGGCTACAAGGCCGTGTTGCTCGCGGCCGGGCACCTGCCGAAGATGTTCCCGATGATGATGACCGCCGCCGGCACCGTCAAACCCGCCAAGGTCATGGTCCTCGGTGCCGGAGTCGCGGGTCTACAGGCGATCGCCAGCTCGAGACGGCTGGGCGCGCAGGTCGAGGCCTACGACATCCGCGCCGCGGTCAGGGAGCAGATCGAGAGCCTCGGCGCGAAGTTCGTCGACCTGCAGCTCGATGCCGGTGATGCGGAGGACAAGGGCGGTTACGCCAAGGCGATGGACGAGGAGTTCTATCGACGCCAACGCGCCGCGCTGGCGAAGGCCGTCGAGCCGATGGACGTCGTGATCAGCACCGCGGCGATCCCCGGACGCAAGGCGCCGCTGTTGTTGACCGCCGATGCGGTGCGCGGCATGGCTCCGGGATCGGTGATCGTCGACCTGGCGGCCGAGACCGGCGGCAACTGCGAGCTGACGTGCGCGGGCGAGACGGTCGTCGAGGACGGTGTCACGATCCTCGGGCCGGTCAATCTCGCCGCCTCGGTCCCCTACCACGCCAGCCAGATGTTCTCGAAGAACATCGTGACCTTCCTGCTCAACATGGTGACCAAGGAAGGCAAGCTCGAGATCAACACCGAAGACGAGGTCGTCGCCGGATCGCTGGTGACCCGGGACGGCGAGATCGTTCACCAGCGTGTCCGCGAAGCGATGAGGCTTCCGGCACTCACCCCGGCCGCACCGGCCTAAGCGAGAAAACGATGGAGCTCTTCGTAGGCGCGCTGACCGTCTTCGTCCTGGCGATCTTCGTCGGGTTCGAGGTCATCACCAAGATCCCGCCGACCCTGCACACGCCGTTGATGTCGGCGTCGAACGCGATCTCGGGGATCACGCTGATCGGCGCCCTGTTGATCGCGGGTCAGATCGAGAACCCCGAGCTGTCGCGGACGATCGCGGTCGTCGGTGTCGCTTTCGCGACGATCAACGTCGTCGGCGGGTTCCTCGTGACTCACCGCATGCTCTCGATGTTCAAGAAGAAGAAGAAGTAGAGGCGCGTCGTGATCTCCCCCACTGTTCGCGATCTGATCTATATCCTCGCCGCGGTCCTCTTCATCTTCGACCTGAAGTGGATGTCGCACCCGCGGACGGCGGTGCGCGGCAACTACGCCGGCGTGCTGGGCATGTTGCTGGCGGTCGTCGCCACCGTGTTCTCGGCAAGCCTCGACTGGGGCACGATGGCGATCGGCGTCGCCATCGGCGCGCTCATCGGGACGGTGGCCGCCGTGCGCGTCAAGATGACCTCGATGCCCGAGATGGTCGGCATCCTCAACGGCTTCGGCGGCGGTGCATCGGTGCTGGTCGCCGGCGCGGCTCTGATCGCGGCCGTGAAGGCTCTGACCGGCGGCGAGGTCGTGAGCATGCAGGAGCGCGTGGCCACCGTGGCCGCGGCGATCATCGGCTCGGTGACGTTCTTCGGCAGCTACGTCGCGTTCGGCAAGCTGGCCGAATTCCTCGCGGTCAAGTGGAAGCTCTACACCTGGCAGAAGATCATCAAGTACGGCTTCTCGACGCTCGTCGTCGCCGGCGGCGGCTGGTACGGCTATGCCGCGGGGATCGGGCCGCACGGCGCGGGCTCGAACGAAGGGCTGATGGGCATCGCGGTGATCGCCTGTGCCGTATTGATCGGTGCGATCCTGCTGCGCAAGAAGGACCGCTTTCCCGGCATGAACGCGGTCAAGGGGATCAGCGTCGTTCTTGCCCTGGCCTGCGGCGTGATGGTCGTCCAGCAGCCCGACAACCTGATGTTGTTCTGGGTGCTCGCCGCCGTCGGCGGTGTACTCGGCGTGCTGTTGACGCTCTCGATCGGCGGCGCCGACATGCCCGTCGTGATCGCACTGTTGAACTCCTACTCCGGTCTGGCGGCGGCGGCGACCGGCTTCGTGATCAACAACACCGTGCTGATCATCGCCGGCTCGCTGGTCGGCGCGTCGGGCGTGATCCTGACCAACATCATGTGCAAGGCGATGAACCGCTCGCTGACCAACGTGCTGTTCGGCGTGATGGGCCCGACGTCCGAGACACCGGACGCCGACGAGGTCTACGCGACGGTCAAATCGACCTCCGCCGACGAGATCGCGATGATGCTCGATGGCGTGCAACGCGTGGTGATCGTCCCCGGCTACGGCATGGCGGTGGCTCAGGCCCAGCACACGGTCAAGACCTTCGCCTCGATGCTCGAGGAACAGGGTATCCAGGTCGAGTACGCCATCCACCCCGTCGCCGGCCGCATGCCCGGGCACATGAACGTGCTGCTGGCCGAGGCCGACGTCGAGTACGACAAGCTGCGCGAGATGGACGAGATCAACCCCGAGCTCGACCAGGTCGACGTCTGCATCGTGGTCGGCGCCAACGACGTGGTCAACCCCGTCGCGCGCACCGACCCGAACAGCCCGATCGCCGGGATGCCGATCATCGACGTCGACAAGGCGCGCACCGTGATCGTCATCAAGCGCAGCCTCAGCCCCGGCTTCGCCGGGATCCCCAACCCGTTGTTCGCCCTGGAGAACACGCTGATGTTCTTCTCCGACGGCAAGCAGGCCGTGCAGGAGTTGATCAACGCGGTGAAGGAAAACCAGTAGGACCGGGATGCCCGCCCTCCCGGCAGGCGTGACGATCGAACCGGCCCGCGAGGCCGACGTCCCGCTGCTCCTGGAGCTCATCCGCGAGCTGGCCGAGTACGAGAAGCTGGCCCACGAGGTCGAGGCGAGCGAGGAAGACCTGCGTCGCACGCTGTTCGGTGAGCCGGCCTACGCCGAGACGGTGATCGCGCGTCATCAAGGCGCGCCCGCCGGCTTCGCGCTCTTCTTCCACAACTACTCGACCTTCCTGGGCAAGCCGGGGATCTATCTGGAGGATCTGTTCGTGCGCCCCGCGCTCAGGGGCAAGGGCATCGGCAGGGCGCTCCTCGTCCACCTCGCCCGGCTCGCAAGGGAGCGGAATTGCGGGCGGCTCGAGTGGTGGGTGCTCGACTGGAACGAGTCGGCGATCGAGTTTTACAAGAAGCTGCGCGCGGTCCCGATGGATGAATGGACCGTTTTCCGGCTCGATGCCGAAGGGATCGCCGCGTTGGTCGACACCGACTGAGCGCGCTGCGCTAAGATCTCGCAGCAATGGAAGGCGCGACGCTTCGACCCGGACAGGACGTCCTGCACTACCGCATCGGCGAGAAAATCGGCGAGGGCGGGATGGGGGAGGTCTGGCGCGCCACCGACACCGAGCTCGGCCGCGAGGTCGCGATCAAGGTGCTCCCCGCGATCCTCGCCAATGACGGCGAGCGGCTGGCGCGGTTCCAGCGCGAGGCGCGTCTGCTGGCATCGCTGAACCACCCGCACATCGCGACGATCCACGGGCTCCACGAGGGCGAGAGCGACGGCCGCTCGTTCCGCTTTCTGGTGATGGAGCTGGTCGAGGGCGAGGATCTCACACAGGTCGTCGAGGGTCGCCCGACCGTCGAGCGCGCGATCGAGATCGCGATCCAGATGGCGCGCGCGCTCGAGGCGGCGCACGCCAACGGCATCGTGCACCGCGACCTCAAGCCCGCAAACGTCAAGATGACGGCGACCCGCGAGATCAAGGTGCTCGACTTCGGCCTGGCCAAGGCGGTCGGTGTCGAGACCGAATCGGGCAGCGTGACGGGGCCGACGATGTCGCCGACGATCACCTCCGCCGGCACGGTCGCCGGGACGATCCTCGGGACCGCGGCCTACATGAGCCCCGAGCAGGCACGCGGACGCAGCGTCGACCGTCGGGCGGACATGTGGGCCTTCGGTTGTCTTCTTTACGAATTGGTCACCGGGCAGCGTGCTTTTGGCGGCGACACGATCTCCGATACGCTCGCCGCCGTGCTCAAAGAGACGCCGGACTGGTCGGCACTACCGGCGGAGACACCTTCCGGGGTTCGTCGCTTGCTACGGCGTTGTCTCGAGAAGGACGCGCGCAAGCGCTGGGGCGATGCCGGGGATGCGCGCATCGAGCTCGAGGAAGCGTTGACGGCGCCGGATGAGGAAGCTCCCGCCGTCGTGGCCGTCACGCCTGCGCCCGCATCTTCTCCCATCGCCCGGTTCGCTCCCTGGCTCGTCGCCGCAGCGGGCCTGATCGTCGCACTCGTCGTGTGGTTCGGCGGCGGCACACCGAGCGGCGAGCCGCAGGAGCTGCTGCGTCTGACCATCCCGCTCGGCGACGGGCTGCGCATCGAGGACGAGCAGTCGGGCAACGTGGTGCTCTCACCGGACGCCAGGCACATCGCCTTCTCGGGTGTCGATGCGAACGGTCAGAGCGCGCTC